>JAISBR010000112.1 GCA_031266095.1 Treponema sp.
CCCTCGCCCCTCCCCGTGCGCCTCCGCCGCCCCCGGCGCCCGCCGCCCGGCCCCCCCCCCCCCCCCCCGCGAGCCTGGGCGCGCGGACGGCTTATGCCGGGGAGGAAGCGGGGAGAAAAGCCGCGTGTTTGGCCGCGCAGAGCGGCGTCCCTTCGTACCATATAGTTAATTATACCACCTATAGTACTAAAATACTAATATCATTCGAAAGGAAATACAATAGCGGCTGAGGCTGTTCCAAAACTTCAGTTTTTGGGAAGCGGCCGGTAAAACAGCGCTTGTACCGGCCGAAAAACCGCGCGAACCTTTGCGCCGGACCGGGGATTCGCGCCGACCGGGTTTTGCGGGCGGCGCAATTCGTGCTATTGACAAAATACCGGTTTCACATGACAATAACAGTCTAAACATACTTTAGGAGGATCTTTTATGAAAAAGATTGCAGCGATTTGTCTGGCGGGCTTACTGGTGACCGGTATTGCCTTTGGCGGCGGCGGTCAGGCCGGGGCCAAGAAGGGTAAGGTATTCGGTTACACCTGTATGCAGCTCAGTAATCCGTTCTTCACCGTGCTTGAAAAATCAATCCGTGACGCGGTTGAGGCCAATGGTGACCGGCTTATCACGGTGGACCCCGCGATGGATGTGGCAAAGCAGATCAACCAGATCGAGGATTTAATTTCCCAGCGGATCGACGCGATTTTCCTGAATCCTGTTGACTGGGAAGGCATCAGACCCGCGCTTCTCGCCTTACAGCGGGCTAAAATCCCCGTAATCAATTTTGACGCGGAAGTGAAAGATATGGACCTCGTTACCGCTTACGCCGGTTCCGATAATTACAACGCCGGCAAAGTCTGTGGTGACGACCTCGTGAAGCGTTTCCCCAACGGCGGTCCTATCGCTATTCTCGATTCCCCCACCATGAACTCGGTACGGGATCGTATTGATGGTTTTAATGCCGCCATTAACGGCAAGGGGTTCAACGTGGTATTCCAGAGAGACGCTTTGGGCGATCTTCCCACCGCGCTCCGCCATACCGAGGACCTTCTGCAGGCGCATCCTGAGATAATTGCCATTATGGGCGGTAATGATCCGACGGCCCTTGGTGCTCTGGCCGCCTGTAAGACCGCGAACCGTACCAACATCCTCATCTATGGCGTTGACGGTTCTCCGGAAGCCAAAGCGGCTATCGCCGAAGGCGCCCAGTTCGCCGGTTCGGGCGCTCAGAGTCCTGTGGCTATCGGCCAGGAATCGGTCAAACTCGCGTACAAAGTCCTTAACAATGAACCCTATGACAAGCGGGTTCCGGTCGGGACTTTTATGATCAACAGGGACAATGTGGCTCAGTACGGTACAACCAGCTGGCAATAAGCTTTTGGGGTTTTTCTGAAAGTTAAGAAGCAAACCACACGGACGATAGGGAATATTCTGCCTGTTCGTGTGGTTTTTGGTATATCCCGGAGGTTACTGTGAGTGAAAATGTCCTTTTGGAGATGGAGCATATTCGAAAGGAATTTCCCGGCGTTGTGGCGCTGAAGGATGTTTCTTTGGAGCTTCGCGCCGGGGAAGTGCACGCCCTTCTTGGGGAAAATGGGGCCGGTAAATCGACGCTCATCAAAGTGTTGGGCGGGATTTACGCGGCGGAAAGCGGAAATATCCGCATTAATGGGAATCCCGTCACCATAGCTACGGTGCAGGACGCGCAAAAAAACGGTATCGCCGTTATACATCAGGAACTGGTTCTGGTCCCCCACATGACAGTGGCGGAAAATATTTTCCTTGGGCGGGAGCCGGTAACTAAAAGCAATACCGTTGATTTCAAAAAAATGAACGCCGATGTAAAAAATATTCTTGATTCCTTTGAATTGGATATTGAACCCGACGGGGAAGTGGGCAAACTTACCATTGCCGACCAGCAGATGGTTGAGATCATCAAAGCTCTTTCTTTCAATTCCCGGATTCTGGTAATGGATGAGCCCACTTCATCACTGTCCGAAAGAGACGTGGGGTTTTTATTCGATACCATCAGAAAATTGAAGAAGAGCAACGTCGGGATTATATATATCTCCCACCGGATGAGTGAACTGATGCAGATAACGGACCGGATCACGGTTATCCGTGACGGCGAGTACATCGGGACCAGGGATACTACGGCCGCGACAACCGACGAGCTTATCGCGATGATGGTCGGAAGGCAGCTTACCAGTTATTACACCAGGGATTTCGGAAATCCCACCGAAACCATGCTTGAGGTGCGGGGTTTAAGCGACGGCAGCCTCTTGAAAGACGTGTCGTTCGAGTTAAAAAAAGGCGAAATACTGGGCTTCGCGGGCCTTGTTGGGGCGGGCCGCAGCGAGGTGATGAAATGTGTTTTTGGGATTGCTCCCTATAGTAAGGGGGAAATCCTTGTCGATGGGAAACCCGTAAGCATCAAAAACACCAAGGACGCACTTACACTGGGAATTGGCTTTGTACCTGAAAGCCGGAAAATTGAGGCCCTGTTTCCGGTGATGAGCGTTATGTACAATATCACCCTTAAAAGCCTGAAGGAATTCATCCGGGCTGTTTTTGTAAACCGGGAAAAAGAAGTCGCCATAACCAGGGAGTATGTTGACAGTATTGATATCAAGACTCCCACCTACGCACAGCTTGTAGGAAATCTGTCGGGTGGAAACCAGCAGAAAGTTATTATCGCCCGCTGGCTTGCGACCAGACCCAAGATACTCATTCTTGATGAGCCCACCAAAGGCGTTGACGTCGGCGCGAAAGCGGAAATCTACGCCATTATGAACGATCTGGCGAAACAGGGTGTGGCCATTATCATGATATCCTCGGAGCTTCCGGAGGTTATCAATATGAGCGACCGTGTTATCGTAATGAGTAACGGCACGATAACCGCGTGCCTGTCCAGGGAAGAGCTTTCCCAGGAAAAAATAATGAAATTCGCGACACAGCTTGTTATCTAAAATCAATAGAGGAGATGGAAAATGCCGGAAACCAAGACAGCCGGAAAAAATCTTACGCAGAAAAATATCGCCGGAATACAGAATCCTTTTATTCAGTTTGTCCGTGAAAATCTGGGTATCACTATCGGACTTATCGTACTATGCCTTATTCTGGTTGTGTATGATATTACCCAGGGACGTACCGTTTTCCTGACCACCAACAATATCATGAACGTCCTCCGTCAGGTGGCCACCAATATCTATATCGCCTGCGGCATGACCATGATTATCATCCTCGGCGGTATTGATCTTTCAGTAGGCTCCATTGTCGGCCTTTCAGGCTGTGTTACCGCCATGCTTATCGCCTATAACAGCTGGCCTATCGCGGCGGCCGTGTGCGCCGGTATCTTTATGGGAGTTCTTTCCGGGGCTTTTAACGGCTTGGTAGTCTCCAAGACAACTATACCGCCCTTTATCGTTACCCTGGCGATGATGAATATCGCCAGAGGCGCAGGTTATGTATATACCGGCGGGCAGCCTATCAGGATCATGTCCGACTCCTTTAACTTTATCGGTTCCGGTTATGTTGCCGATATAGTTCCCATTCCAGTTATCTATCTGATTATTATCGTTATCATCTCAAGTCTCATCATGAACCGGACGAAGCTCGGACGGCATATCTACGCGGTAGGCGGCAATCCGACGGCGGCGCGGTTTTCGGGTATCAAGAACGGACGGGTACTTTTTTTCGCCTATCTTTTCTCAGGAATCATGTCCGCTATTTCAGGGGTGGTTCTCGCCTCGCGGATGTTCTCCGGCCAACCCACCGCCGGCCAGTCTTTTGAAATGGACGCCATTGCCGCGGTAGTTCTGGGCGGTACCAGTATGTCAGGCGGCGTAGGTAAAATCGGGGGGACGGTGATCGGCGCTCTTATTATCGGAGTTCTGAACAACGGTCTTAACCTGCTCAACATCAACTCATTCTGGCAGTATATCGTAAAAGGCGTTGTTATTCTTATAGCGGTTTATGTCGACTTCCTCAAGAAGGGAGGTCGAAAGGAAACGTAACAAGCCGGTCATTTGTCAGTTTGGGGCATTATCTCTTGAAATCAAGAATTGCCGGAGCTGCCAGGGCTTAAACTGAGAATTGCTGTTTTTCCTATCCCGCCCTTGCATACCCACTGTATATAGTGGTATACTATAAAAACGACACTATCTGTATGGTAAGGCGCCGCCGGCGGTGTATGCGGACCTACAAAGGAAAAAATGAAAATACAAAGACTATTCACCAGGCGGTCTGAAGGACCGTATCATGGTATTGTGTGGGAACAGCGGAAAAGTGAAATCCGCAATTCCGATGGGAAGACGATTTTTTCAGAGAATACGGTGATTGTGCCCGCCTTTTGGAGCCAGATCGCGGCGGATATTATCGCCCAGAAATATTTCCGTAAAGCCGGAGTCCCGGCGGATAAAATATATGAGTGGAAAAAATGGGGCCTGGGCGAGGCCGGTGAGCAGGCCGGCGATCCCGGCGGTTCCCTGCCCCAAGACGGGGCGGAGCACGACGCCCGTCAGGTGTTCCATCGGCTGGCCTTCACCTGGATGGACTGGGGCAGGCGGAACAAGTACTTTGACAGTGAGGAAGATGAGCAGGCTTTCTATGACGAGACTTGTTATATGCTGGCCCATCAGTTTGCCGCGCCTAACAGTCCACAGTGGTTCAACACGGGTCTGTACTCGGTGTACGATATTGACGGTCCCGCCCAGGGGCACTACTACTTTGATCCTGAAAAAAATCAACTGGTAAAATCCGATAGTGCCTACAAGCGGCCTCAGCCTCACGCCTGTTTCATTCTTTCCGTAGAAGACGATCTGGTGAACGAGGGCGGCATCATGGACCTGGTGACCAGGGAGGCTCGGCTGTTCAAATACGGCTCCGGCACGGGTTCCAACTTTTCCCGGATTCGGGGGATCAACGAAAAGCTCTCAGGCGGCGGGGTTTCTTCCGGTTTGCTTTCATTCCTCAAAATCGGGGACCGTTCCGCCTCGGCGATTAAATCAGGAGGTACTACCCGGCGGGCAGCCAAGATGGTTACCCTGGACGCGGATCATCCTGACGTAGAGAAGTTTATCAATTGGAAAGCCGACGAGGAGTACAAGGTCGCTTCTATGGTAACCGGTTCGGCGGTGGTGAAGAAATACCTTACGGCAATCAAAAAAGCCCTGACCGGTTTCCGGGGTCCCGATGAAGACAGGTTTAACACGGAGAAAAACCATGAGCTTGCCGCCGTCCTCCGCTCCGCGTTAGGTGATAAAATTCCTCCCTCCTGCCTTTATCAACTGCTGCGGCGGCTCGAACAGGGCGACGAGGATGTGAGCGCCGCACTCTACTCTACTGCCTGGGACGATGACGCCTATAACACCGTTTCCGGTCAAAGTTCCAACAACAGCCTGCGGGTGGGCGACGATTTTATGCGGGCGGTGCTGAACGATGCGGACTGGGACCTGACCAGCCGTATCACCGGCAAAACGGTGAAGACCATAAAGGCCCGCACACTCTGGGCGGATATTGCCCGCAGCAGTTGGCAGTGCGCCGACCCCGGTTTACAATACCACACCACCATTAACGACTGGCACACCTGCCCCGCAGGCGGGGAGATCCGGGCATCCAATCCCTGTTCAGAGTATATGTTCCTGGATGATACCGCCTGTAACCTCGCTTCAATAAACCTGGCGGCGCTTTACGACAAAAAATCGAAAACGTTTAATGTTGAGGGTTACCTCCACGCCATTGATATCTGGACCACGATACTTGAAATTTCGGTGGTCATGGCCCAGTTCCCGGCGCCTCAAATCGCGGAGTTGTCCTATCAGTACCGGACTTTGGGTTTGGGTTATGCCAACCTGGGCGCTCTGCTTATGATCATGGGCATGGCCTACGATTCCGGGGAAGGCCGGGCGGTGGCGGGCGCGCTTTCGGCGCTGCTCTCAGGTGAGGCTTACGCCCAGTCAGCCCGCATGGCCGCCGAACTGGGGCCCTTTCTCCGTTATAATGAAAACGCCGGGAATATGCTCCGCGTTATCCGCAATCACCGCAGGGCGGCGAACAATGCCCCTGATGCCGAATACGAGGGACTGCACACCATTCCCCAGGGGATCGATCCCGCTTATTGTCCCGCCTATTTGCTGGAAGCGGCTAAGGCCGCCTGGGACCGGGCGCTGGAATTAGGCAAGGCCCACGGCTACCGCAACGCCCAAGTCAGCGCCATTGCTCCTACCGGTACCATCGGCCTCCTCATGGACTGCGATACCACCGGTATTGAGCCTGACTTCGCCCTGGTTAAATTCAAAAAACTTGCCGGCGGCGGCTACTTCAAGATCATCAATCAATCGGTACCCCCGGCACTTGAAGCCTTGGGCTATTCACCGCAGGCGATTGAACAGATCACCGCCTACGCCACAGGCCGGAAAGCCCTGACCGGCGCTCCGGCGATTAATACCGAAAGTCTTAAAGCCAGGGGCTTTACCCCTGCGGCAATCGCCGTCGCCGAGGATGCGGTCAATACCGCCCTCAACCTTGAGGGAGTTTTCAATCCCTGGATTTTGGGCAGGGATTTTGTCGAAAAAGTTTTGAATGTTCCCGAGGCGACATGGTCTCTGCAGGGTTTCAGCCTGCTCAAACATCTGGGCTTTAGCGCCGAAGATATTGCCGGGGCCGAACTCTACATCTGCGGAGCTATGGGCCTTGAAGGCGCGCCGGGGCTTAAGGAAGAACATTACGCGACTTTTGATACCGCTACTCCGTCGGGAAAATACGGAAAACGCTCGATTCCCTGGATCGCCCACATTGGCATGATGGCTGCGGTACAGCCGTTTGTTTCCGGGGCTATTTCCAAAACCATTAATATGCCCAATTCGGCAAATTACGAGGATGTAAAAGGCGCTTATATGCTTTCCTGGAAGAACGCCCTGAAAGCAGTGGCCCTGTACCGGGATGGTTCCAAATTGTCCCAGCCCCTTTCCTCTTTCGCCCCCGGAGTTGATCCCTTAGCCGATATGATCCTCAAGGTGGAACAGGGGCTTGAGCTGCCGCCGACCCCGGTCATTGATCGCCAAAAGATCAAAAACCGGGGAATCCGCAAGCCCCTGCCTAACCGCCGTATAGGTTATACGCAAAAAGCAAAGATAGGCGGTCACTCGATCTTTATCCGTACCGGTGAATACGAGGACGGCAGCCTGGGCGAAATTTTTCTTGACATGCACAAGGAAGGCGCGGCATTCCGCAGCCTGCTTAACGGTTTTGCTATTACGGTTTCACTGGGCTTACAGTACGGCGTACCCCTGGAGGAGTATGTGGATGCCTTTACTTTCAGCCGTTTTGAACCCAACGGCATGGTCCAGGGCCATGATTACGTGAAAATGGCCACCAGCGTTATTGATTACATTTTCCGGGACCTCGCGATAAGCTACCTCAAGCGTACCGATCTGGGCCAGGTAAAACCGGACGATCTGCTTGCCACCGGAACCAAAGGCGACTCCGGCGGACCCGACGTAAAACGCCGGCGTAGTGATGAGTCCGCCGCCAGCCTCAAGCCCCATGGAAACGGAACGGGAACGCCGGCGTCCGCATCGGGTGGACTTTCGGTTCCCAGGGCGGCGGGTATGCCGGCTTCAACGGCCGGCGCTTTCACAGGTTCTGACGACGCTAAGGGAAGCGGAACCGCTGATACGGGAATAACCACCGGATATGGCTCTGGCAGTGCCCCTCAGGGCTTAAACGCGGCCGTTCAAACTGCCGCCGCGCCTGTAGAGGTGTTGGATCAGCCCCGGCCTGAACAAAGTGAGCTGATCAAGATAGCCCAGGCCCGGATCAAGGGCTATGAGGGCGATCCCTGCCCTTCCTGTGGTTCCTTTACCCTGGTACGGAACGGCACCTGCATGAAGTGTGATACCTGCGGCGGTACAACCGGTTGCAGCTAACGGATGGACTAACAGGCCGAAAACGGAACGGCAGCCTACTCTATCCGTATCAATTCCCCGGCAGAACGGCCAAAGATCTCCTCCTCATACATGCACTCGGCGGATGTCGGCGGCGTGGGATATACGCCGGGCATTACCGCCCGGAAACGGAATTCCACCTGCTGTCTGCCCGCTTTGAGAAAATCCCAGTGGAAGCGGGCCTCGTCGTCCATAGTAAAACGTATGGGCGGCGCCTGATAGTGCTCCCAATCCCAAAAGTCCTCGTTCTCCGCGTCGGTCTTCTCCGTGTCCTCTGCGGGGGGCGCGGCGGTAGAACTGGTAATAAACACGGCGTCAACGATTTCCGCTCCTGAGGGAATAGGCGCGCGGAGGGCCACATAAGTACGGTCACGGGAACTGGAGAGGGTTATTCTGCGGGTGTAGGTTTTTCCGGCGCTGAGTTTTCCGCCGCCCACCGGGCGTCCTTCGGAATCGAAGGTTTCCACAAACAAGCCCAGGCCCTCGTCACGAGCGCCGGCCAGTTCCGAGGGAATGCCGTAGCGGAGGCTCGCCGTATAGTAGAGCCTTCCGGCGGCTCCGACTCGCTCGATCCGCAGGGGCAGCAGGGTGTCACGGCCAAGTTCGCTTATTGGTTTTTCCGCAAAGGACCCGTTATACGAAACCGGAACACCGCCGTAGTTTTTGAATTCAGCGCCGAACAGGGACTCGCCGCCAAGCCTGATCTGAACGGCAAGAGGCGCGGCATCGTTAGCCGCTTTCCATTCCGATGATTCCTCGTCTCCCAGCATGCCAAAGGCAAGCACCGCCCAGAAAGAAGAAGCGGTATTGTTCCACACCCCCCTGCGCTGCCGCCCAATCAGGGAATTAGCGAGTAAGGTGACCATGTCATGTTCCGGGTTAAGTGAATGGAAAAGCATCAGTGCAAGCGCGTAACGGTCAGCGTCGTAACCCCAGTAATTACCCCGCCGTTCATAAGTGTCGCTAAGGTCCAGGCTGCGGGTTCCGGGACGGATGAAACGGCTGACCCGGTCCCTGGTGGAAGCCGCCAGGGTATTCTGCCCCAATTCCAGGGCCGCAAGCCCGGCGAAGGCCCAGCCGGATATACCCAGTTCATCCCCTTGTTTCAGGAATGCGTTTATCTCGGTACCGATCTGGTCGCCGTACATAGCCCGGACCCATAGCGAGTAACCTTTCAGGAAAGGATCATTATACACGTAACGCCGTATATCGGCGGCGGCAATGGTGATAAAAGAAAGAAGCCGCTGAGTGTTAAGCGCGGCCGGGACCTCCATGCCTTTGGCCTTTGCCAGCGCCGCGATGTGGGCGACCCTGAGGCTGACAAACACATCGCCGTAGGTACCGCCCGGCCAATAGGGGAAAGAGCCGTCACCCAGCTGTGATTTGGCTATCTCGGCAAGTTCATCCTCAACAAGTTTTTGGGGATTCCATGGGCCGGAACCTCTGAGCGGCGAATCCAAATCAAAAGCGTCAAGATGCTCCCCGAAGGCGGTGAGGGGAAGGAGCCGGGCGGTACGCTGCTCAAGACAGCCGTAGGGATAATCCAAGAGGTAAGCAACCGATTCCTTGAGGGCGGCCAGCCGCGAAGCCGAAACGCTTACCGCCACATTACCGGTTCCCTCGGGCGCCAGCGAAGGCAGAACCATCCCCTCTTCAATAAAATTATTCTCACTGCCCAGGCTGCCAATAGTGGTCACCGTTTCAATCAGGCTGGGCCGGTCCACCAGCATTGTTCTGATGATCCGCTCGTTAACCTGCGGCGAACGGAGGGTAAAGGTAAGCTGCGCCTCACCGACATCCAGCGCGGCGACTCTGAACGCCACTTCCTCCGACACGCCGGGGGGTATATTCACGGTTTTAGAATCCTCTCCATCCACCTCGATCACCGTGGCGGCGAGCGAAACCTGGGCCTCCACCGGCTCATTCTCAAGATTGGTGAGAATGAGCGAAACCCTGCCGGTATCCCGCCAGCGGAGCTTACGGGGCAGGGCGGCAACCGCCGTGAGGGGAGCGCTTACCCGCAGGTCCTGCTCACGGATGCCAAAATTGTGCAGTCCCACCGCTACCGCGGTACAGCGGTAAGTGGTGAGAGAATCAGGAAGACCGAACTTCACCGTTACCGCGCCGTCAGGACCGGTCACCAGGTATGGCTCAAAAACTGCGGTAGGACGAAAATCTTTCCGCTCTTCCAGTTTGGAACTATCTTCCCCGCTGTCGCCACCCTGAAGATCCGAAAGGCTGTATGTTACCGGATCAATGAGCAGAGAACGGCTGTCCGCGCCGCGTACCCCCAGGGGGAAATGCCGGGGATCGTAGAAAAAGGAAATCGGGTCCGGTACATGGTAGTCGATAAGATCCACCACTCCCCGGTCCACAGCCATGAAACTCACCTCGGTCCCCGGCGCGGGCCTGCCATTCAGGGATACCTTCACCCTTATCTCCGCTTCCTCGGCGGGACGATAGGCTGGCTTGGAACTTTCAATTTCAATCTGATAATGGCGGCTCTCATGATCAACATAAATTGGCGTAACGCCGAATATCCCTTTGGGCTTGTCCAGGTCCGGCTCGTAGTAGGTGTTCTGCGGCACGCCTGAACGCACCGTGTAGGAAGAAATGGCGGCATACACGATGGGCACATAAGATTCCTCAATGGGGATATCAATGGTCAGAGCGGACCCTTCAAGATCGATGATCCGTTGAGAGATAATTCCCTCCCGCTCCAGGGTGAGAAGGTACTTTCCTTTTTCCAGGGGGGAACGTACCAGTATTTTTGCCGTTTCTCCCGGCGCGTAACTCTGCTGGTCGGTGGTAAGGCTGACGGCGTCCACATCGTCGGACCCCCAGCGCACCCATCCGGAGCCGCTCACGTAAAACCGAAAACGGGTGGCGGCGATTCTTTCTTTTTGATCCCGGCCCTGAATACGGATTTCCCAAAGGCCGCTCTTGTCCGGCGCAAAGTTGATAAGCCCCGAAATGAATGTGCCCGCCGCGCCGCGTCCGCTTGGCGCTTCAACCTTTATGGAGCGTTCCTCAACGATTTCCTCAACCCGTTCCCAGACCAGGTTGACTCTGCCTCCCACTCCCGCCTGTCGGGCCTGTTTCCACTCATGGCGTACAAGCTGAGCGGTAAGTCCGCCGCTTACTTCGGCCTGCCAGGCTGTGCCCTCCGGCGAAACCAAGGCCCAGCTCAATGTAGCAGGCCTGCCGGCGCTGAGAAAATAGGCGGAAGGGTTTGCGGCCGCGAAAGGCGCGGACAAGTCTGAACCGCCGGCCGCAGCCGCGCTTCTCAGCGTACCGGCGTCCAGTCTGGCTGCAATATAAAACGATGCGGGATGCACCAGCGCCGCGCCGCGGCTTGCTATTTCCTGACGAGCCGCGTCCTGTACCGAAGCCTCAAGGCGGTAACGATACGCCGCTCCCTCAATACCTGAGGCGCCAGGCTCCTGACTGATATCCGCCTTTCCATCGGGGCCAAGCGTTCCCTCGCCCTCACTCACATAGTAGCGGCCGTCATTCAGTTCAGGTCCAAAACGCCAGTTACGCCAAACGCCGCCGGGATTGAAGCCCGCAGGCTCCCGTGTCCAGTACCATGTGTAGGGCGCGCCGGAAAGGCCGCCGCCCGCAAGATACGAAGCCGAAAGGGAGGCGCTGAGTCTTTCACCCTGATAAAAAGTCAGATCCGGAAAGCTCACCGATGACGCAAAACGGAGGCGTTCAAAATTGGCGACCGTAAAAGAAATCCGAGCAATGACTTCCCGCCCGGAAGCCTCCCCCAAAGCCGCACCGAAGCGCCGGTACGTGAGCTGATACTGTCCGGGATCAATATCGGGAGGCAGGATAAAAGAGCCGTAAGAACCGCCATTCGCGGTAGACGTACCGGACAGGGAGGCAATCACCGGCGCTTGGTAGGCCCCGGTACTCACCTCGATTCGGTAAGGCCCCTGATAAACCTCGTAGCGCCCCCGCTTGAGGCTCCGGTCAACGCCTCGGAAGATAACAGTCTCACCGGGCCGGTAAATCCCCCGATCGGTAAAGAGGAAAATCACCGGCCGCTCCTGTTCCGCCGTGAATGGATCGGTGGCGGACCCGATACCAAAACGCCAAAGATTTTGACTGTCGTTAGGGATGAACTCGGCCTGGTCCCGGGTATCGCCGCGGCCTTCATTCACCCTGACACGGAATCCTCTTCCGACGGTTTCGTTATTGCTGTAATTGCTCTGGGGCCGGGTAAAGCGAGAAACAAAATTCCCGTCGGGAAATTCAATAACAGCGAGGCCTTGGGCATCGGTCCTGCCGCTCACGAGAACCCGTTCCCCTTCCAGAAGCTCTACGGCGGCGTTTGCCGCAGGCGTCCCGTCTGAAAGATGAGTGGCCCAAACCAGGACCATGTTATACGCATAACGCACCGTTATGCCGATATTGGTAACCTGTACGGTAAGCCAGGAATCCCCCCTGTCCACTTGTCCCCGCCGCCAGGAAGATTTGGTCTGATACTCCCAGCGCAGGGCCGCGCTCCCTTTCCCGGCAGCGTTGAGGAAAGGCGAAAGGTCTTCCATAAAATAACGCTTGGAATTCAATGGCAATTTAGAAATGTCCATGTTCACAAGGCTGTTCAGGGGAAGCCGCTCGTATGGGCTTTTTGCGGGAACGGCCAAAGTCCGAAGGGACACCGGATTCTGGGCCTCCCACACTATTTTCGGCGGAAAACCAGCTTCCAGCATCCGGGAGCCCCGATTGTGAATGTACACATAACTGTTGGCCTCGCCAACCCTGACCTCGACCCGTTCCGCCCTGCCCAGAGCGCGGCCGTACAGGTCCTTGAGATCCGGCGAAATTCGCACCGTATAATTTTTCTGATACTCAAGCGGCATACGGTTAATCACCACCGTTGAACCATAGATATGCACGTTTTCTTTTTTAAGCGCCGGCAGCCCCTCTATCGAAAAATATTTTTCCGCGCCCTCAGGATCCACCTGCTGGCTGAACTCCAGGGAAATAGGAATGGAATCCCCCTGTTCGGTCCGGGGGGAACTGCTGGTACGGACAGAAACATCTTCGTAACGGAAGGGCAGCAAGGTGTGATAAGTCCAAGTCTTCGATTCTTTTGAACCAAGCCATTCCCTCTCGGAACGGGCCCCCGCTTTCAGTTCCATCACCACATCGGTATCCATCGGAAGCTCTTCGTTCACACTGAGCAGTACTCCCTGTTCGACCTTGTAGCGTTTTTCATCGATCTTGGGAAGCCGGGACAGGGTAAAAGGCCATGTCCTGCCCTCTGCCCGCAGCTCAATCCATTTGGCGATTTCAGTCATATTAACCGGATACGAAAAGATCAGCCTGATATACTTTGCGTCATAGGGATGCACATTCCCGTTCCAGAGCCAATTGTCATCTTCACCTAACTCCCAATTCAGTACCGAAAGCCGCTCGGTCTCGAAGCTGAAGGAACGCTCTCCCTGCAGAGTCTTTCCGCCCAGCGATCTGATCCGATCCGAAAGAGTAATCGTATAACGCTGCTGGGGCAGGCTGTCCGTATCCGGCTCAAAGGAGAGCAGCTTCGATCCGTACCAGCGGTATATCCCCGCCAGCGGCGGGTTTATGGTAAAAAGTCCTGCGTCTTCGCGAATAGGTTCCCCCAGCTTCGCCAGAGGAACCACCGGCTGGGAAAAGACCACATAGATACTCGGCTTTTTTATTTCCTGGGGCAGTTCTTCCCTGGGCCCATAGTCGGCCATAATAAAAGGAGCGTCGCTTTCCTGCACACCAGTCACGCCGTCTGCCCCGGCGGAGCCGTTCTCCGCCACCGGCTCATAGTAAGCGATCCGGTAATCGGCAAGCTCCGCTACCGGACGGCCCCGTTCCACAAAAGAACCAGAAAAGGCGGTAATTGAACCGCCCTGATCCGAAGCCTTTTTACAAGAACAAATACCGAAAAGAACCGCCCCAAAGCACAATAGGAAAAAACAAACAAAACTAACATCGCGCCGCATATTGGCTTCCTCTAAATTTAGATATTAGACTTGTTCGACAACCCGATTAGTTATCGAACAAGCCTTGCGGTTTTTCAGGCTAAAGCCTGCAAACCGAAGGTTCGAAAAAACCGCATTTTTTAATGGAAATTGGGGCTGTCCAGCAAGTACAATTTCCAGCAGTCCTTTTTGTTATCCAAGTGGGTTTTTTGAAAGGTTTTCTAATCGTTGAGAATTTTTGCCCGGGTGGTTCCCCTTCAGGCTGGTTTTGGTTGGTTATCCGGTCACTTACGCCTTTACTCATGAGGATAGTATAGCATACATTTTGCCTTGCAGGGAAAAAAGATGAGGAGCTGGCCTTGCTTTTTGGACAGCCCCTTGTTGACTGACGGTGTATCAAACCTGAATTGTTTGCTAAACCTTCTGCAATAGCTTTCAAGCAGAAAAAGATTCCACCGTTGCCCGCAGTCCGGAAAGGTGCCAAAGGCGGTAAAAAAGGTATTAAACCCCGAATGCATTACTTCGGGAGAACAACATACCTCGCCCTTCAGGGAGAGGTTGTTGATCCAGGGTGTCGCTTGCCACAACCGTATGGATTTTCGTATTCAATCCCCCGCGACTTCTTTTCTTCAAATGATACAGTTAATTCTCCAGCCGTTGATTCCCTGTACCTGTTCTTGTGTGAAAATTGTAAGGATACCTCGTTGACAGGTACGCCCCGTGCCGGTACATTCTTTTTATGAGTAAATACCTGATCAACGGAGGGGTCCCCCTGAACGGGACTATCAGGGCCAGCGGTAATAAAAACGCGGCCCTGCCCTGTATCGCCGCCGCCCTCCTGACCGATGAGCCGGTAATATTGAGAAACATTCCAAATATTGAGGACGTGCAGGTGATGCTTTCGATTTATGCCGCTCTTGGGGGGGATGTGGAGGTGCTGGGGCCAAACGCCTATCGCCTGCTGCTGCGGGACATCAAGTCTTCGAAGATACCCCGGGAACAGGCCAAAATGATCAGGGCCTCGATTCTTTTCGCCGGCCCCATGCTGGCCCGAAGCGGCAAAGTAGTACTGCCGCCCCCGGGAGGCGATGTTATCGGCCGGCGGCGGCTGGATACCCATTTTCTGGCCCTTACCGAGTTAGGCGCCAAAGTGAAAATCAACAATGCCTTCACCTTCAGCGCGAAAAATCTGCGCGGCGCAGACATATTTCTCGACGAGGCCTCGGTGACGGGCACCGAAAACGCGGTCATGGCGGCGGTTCTCGCGGAAGGCAGAACTGTCCTCACCAACGCCGCCAGCGAGCCGCATGTACAGGATCTCTGCCGTATGCTAATCTCCATGGGCGCTCAAATTGAAGGTATCGGTTCCAACATCCTTACTATCACAGGGGTGGAAAAACTTTCAGGCTGTGATTTTGAAATTGGCGCAGATTTCATGGAAGTCGGTTCTTTTATAGGGCTGGCCGCGGCTGCCGGCGGGGATCTCCACATTGAGGGCGCCCGTATCCAGGATATGCGGCCCACAAAAATCGCCTTCGGTAAGCTGGGCATCTCCTGGGCGCATGAAGGAACCGTCATCCATATACCCAAAGGCCAGCCCCTGGAAGTCAATTGCGACTTCGGTGGTATGATCCCCAAAATCGACGATGCCCCCTGGCCCGGCTTCCCGCCTGACCTCATCAGTATCGCCATTGTGGCAGCCACCCAGGTAAAAGGTACCGTTTTAATTCACGAAAAGATGTACGAATCCCGGATGTTCTTTGTGGATAAACTCATCGCCATGGGCGCCCGCATCGTATTATGCGATCCCCACCGGGCCGTCATTTCCGGCCCCACTAAACTACACGGATCGGAGCTTATCAGCCCTGATGTCCGCGCCGGTATGGCAATGATCATCGCCGCCGTGTGCGCCGAAGGCAAAAGCATTATACGCAACGTGTACCAGGTTGAACGGGGCTATGAGAATTTGGTAGAACGGCTCGCGGGATTGGGCGTCCGCATTGAGCGTAAAGAGTAAACGATAAGGCTGGGAATGTAAAATTACTGAACGCGCAGCAATCGTACCTCTTTCCGGCACACTTCGATTTCGGCCAGGGTGGGCAGGGCGGGGATAGCGCCTCTTTTGGCGGTGGTAAGGCTGCCCGCAGCGTTGGCAAAATCAACGATATCGGCGAGTTCGTCCTTTGAGATATTCTTGAGATCCTCAAGACGCTTATCCCGCAGGCGGTAAAGAACAGCTCCCAGAAAAGCGTCTCCGGCGCCGGTTGTATCTACTGTTTTGACATCATAGGCGCAAAGATCTCCGCTCCCGTCGGCGCAGTGGAAATGCGCGCCTTTGTGTCCCAGCGAGACCAGGACAATAGCGGGACCTTTTTCCGCAAGTAAAGCTGCACCCTTTTCCAAATCCGATTCCCCTGTCAGGAGAACCATCTCTTCTTCCGAAATCTTGAGAATATTGACACAATCGAGCAGCC
The DNA here is from genome assembly GCA_031266095.1 of Treponema sp. The sequence goes on from JAISBR010000112.1 coordinate 16,381, forward strand.
GCCCTATTTCGAGCTTTGCCTCATCGGCGCCGGACCATAAAAAGGAACGGTAATTGGGATCATAGCTGATGATCTTACCGCTGGAGCAGGCATAACGGACCGCCTCGTGGATAGTGTCACGACAGGGCTGTCCGCTGAGGGATACCGCGCTAAAATGGAACAATTTCGCGGCGTCAATGAGGGCCTTGTTTATTTCATCCCAGGTAAGCATCAGATCCGCCCCTTCCCGCCGGTAAAAACTGAATGACCGGTCACCGGCTTCGTTAAGCTGCACAATCGCAAGGGTGGTAAGGTATGCCGGATCCTTTATCAGGCCCGCGGTATCAATTCCGGCGCTTGAAAGGTTTTCTTCCAGATAGCGGCCAAACTCGTCGTCCCCCACCTTGCCGATAAAGGCGGTCCTGGCCCCCAGCTTGGTGTTCATGGCCAGCATATTCGCCACGCCTCCGCCGGGATTTCGCCCGAAAAGGGCGATCCCCATCTCGTTAACACCCGAAGGGGTAAAATCTATCAGCAGTTCCCCAATCGTACATACATCATACATAGCGCGTTCCTCCATCTTTCCAATATATCTCAAATTCCTGCATAATAGAAGCTGGGAAACATATAATCATGTCGGTTCTATTATCCGGGGATTTTCACGGCAACGCAGTGGGTGAGCTTTTCGTTTTGACCAAAAAATACTTGTACTCCAAATACGGAGCGGAAAAATACAAAACTATTAATGCCCATATTATCCTTGGGGACGGCGGCTTTCTCTGGCCCGGCAATGAACGGATTGACGCCTATAATTACCGGACTTTCGCCCGGCGTCCCTTTCCCGTGCTCAGCGTTATCGGCAATCATGAGCCGATGCTTGGTATGGCCCTGCCTGAAGCGGACATCGGCGCGGGCGAGACGGTGTACCTGGTAAATAAAAAGCCGTTGATCGCCTATCTTAAGCGCGGCAGGGTATATCAAATTGATGGTTTCAAATTCCTCGTTCTGGGCGGCGCTCTCTCAATCGATCAAGAGTACCGTATTCCCGGCAGGAGCTGGTGGAAGGAAGAATACTGGTCCGCCCGGGAACAGGCCGATTTATTTGAGCTTCTCGCCGCTGACCATGAGTTTGATTATGTACTGGCCCACACCGGTCCCGACAGGGTAAATTTCGGATTATTCGGCAGCCTGTTCCCCGGCTCAACCAAATTTACCGACGAAGTGGCGCGGCTGAACGATACGGTTGACGAGAGAATCAACTGTAAAGGCTGGTTCTGCGGGCACTGGCATCAGGATCGGATTTACAGGGACAGGGAAAAGCAGCGGGTGTATCAATACCTGTACCGGGACGTAGAACTGCTGGAAACTAATTCAGGTTTTTCAAGCGGCTCAGCACCAAGAGGCTTGAGACTTCCCCGAAGGCCTTAAACCGCTCATAGTCTTCTTTTGTTTCGGTATCCGCCCCCGAAAGGATGAGTTCATCCCTGGTACGCAAATACCACAGATAATGTTTCCCTTTTATGAGGATTCTTTTTCCGGTTGCCGCCGAATGCCGGGTTATTTGCTGCTCCAGCGTTTCGGCAAGTTCAATATGGTTAGCGTCTCCTGCAAGCCACAAGAAAAAATCATCACAGATGAACAGCACTATCCGCCTGAAACCTTCCCGCATACAGTCATCATGGCGGAAACCATCAAAAACCAGGCGATATTTCCCCAGGGAAAGATCATAACCCGAAAGCCGGAGTTCTTTTCTTAATTCGACCAGTTCGGAGTGGACTTCCTTTACAATTTTATCTTTGCCTGCTTTGCCGGCGGAATTCAATTGAGCGCGCAGCTCCCTCATGCGATTTTCATAGTGAGCATACTCACTGGTACGGCTCAGAAAGTAATCCGTTTCCGAAAGGAGACGCCATGCATCGGTTGTCCTGTCTGCCAGCAGGCTTTTTAATTTAACGCCGATACTGTTTTTCAGGCTTTTTGTTTTCATTTTGAAAGCGTCTCTACTTTTAGATTAATTATTGTGTTTCCCCTGTGTCAAGGGGAAAGTATTGATTCTTTTGTCAAGGATACAATGAACCTCCGCGTGGCAAGCCGCGAGGTATTAAACCAGACTTTCGAATAAGACCCAACGGATATTCTCCTCGGTAACATCATGCTTAAATGCCGAAGGGACAAATACTATATCCAGTTCCATAATTATATCATAGTACGGTAGAGGAAAAGAATCAACATATCCCTGTTCTTTATCCCTGCGTCTCAATTCGGTACCAAGCACCCTTGCCTCTGGGACGCGGTGGCCCTGGAAAAGAAGGGCGGCCGGGGGGCCGGTTCATCCTGGACCTTGATGATCCCCGCCCTGGCCCTGGAGACCCAGGTCCCCCTTTCCGGGGACATACAGCCCAACGACGAGGTAAAACTGGTTATGAAATCGGTGAATATCCCCAGGGGGGAGATCGGGTTTATTCACGATGGGGGCTGAAAAATGCTAACACCCGTGCGCTGCCAACGCGGCAGATTGTGTTACCGGAAATTAACCACGAACTACACGAACCCTCACGAACGGAAAACAGTGCCAGGCACCCTTGCGTTACCCGGTTAAAATTACGCCTGGTTTTCTTTTACCGCTTTCGCAAGCGTAATGTAGACGGTGTTCTGTTCATAGTCGAACCGGACATCTTTCGCCTTGGCCATTCCTGATATCATTTCCCCGAAAACTGGTACTATTGTATCTCCAATATCTTCATTACTTGAGGCCAGTAGCCATTGGTAATTGATGGTCATTGCAAAAGAACCGGTTTTCTGGCAATTTTCGACGGATCCGTCGTTTTTCACGATGATCGAGACGTCATTGTTGGAAAGAAGGTTCGTGATTTCACTTTTCGCAGAGTCTCCATTCAAAGCTGTTTCTATAGAAAGTATCACATCATTTATTTTGGAAGCGCTTGCGTTCATCAAATCTCCCGGGCATTTGAGATACATAGTGCTGGTCCACACACGGACAGGTATCGTGATTTCGGGATATGTCGGGACGAGAACTTCCGGCCCCGGCACGTCCCTATACTCGATCGTGGTCGGGCAGCCGGTCAACGCCAGCGGCGCGAACGCCAGCACGGCGGCGGCCTTGACGCCCTTATTAATCACCGGGTTATTCCGGATTTGTTGTGTTTTGGTTTGTTTTTTCATAGTCGTGTCCTTTTTTTCCAAGTTTAAAAGAGCGCCAGGCGCCCTTGTGTGGATAACGTTACTCCGCTCTCGCGGTTATGAACCAAAAACAGTGCCAGGCACCCTTGCGCTACGCTTAACTTCTTTACCGAACGCCTTAGACATCAAAGGAGTCCCCGGAGTCTCTTCACCATCACCATAATATATATCCCATATAGCCGCGGATATCGTGGTATTTGCGTCTGTACTGAATGCATCAATTCCAATAAAAAACTTACTACCTATTACACGAAAATTATGAGTGTTTTCTATAACCATTATTGGGGATGTAGCCATATCCTTAAAATGTAAAATACTAGGATCTGTAGGAGAATTTGCCCACAAATTACTCAACGAACTTTGTATATCAGCCTTACTCGCCAAGCCTGTAGTATCCTCAACCCGTATTTGCTTTGTGCCAAGGGAAACATTATAGGCCACTTTGCAGGCACAATTCTCGCCGTCGCAGCAAGGCATATTCGTGCCCTCGTCATGGAACGTCCCGTTCGGGCATCCGCACACTTTCGGGTCCGAGTTCGTTTCGTTCTCGCATGCGCCGAACAGTGTCGCCGCGCCCATCGCCCCGACCGCGATAGCCACCTTTGCGCCCATCGGCAGTCCGCGCTTTGCCTGTATTGATTTTATCTTCTTTGCCATGTTCAACTC
>JAISBR010000014.1 GCA_031266095.1 Treponema sp.
GCTCCGGTTTCCTGCTTTAGCAGCTTTAGTGCTTTTTCGCAGGACGACGCTTTCTTTAGCTCTTTGGTTATATAGTTTGCTAAGTCGCTGTCCCCGCAGCCTATTACGTCTACAAACGCTCTGTCCAAACTGTAGCATAATGCGTCTGCCCATGCCTTTTTGATTTTGTACAATAAGCCTGTGTCGTTAAGTCTGTACACGGATTCGCTTCCGTGTCTGTACTTTCGCTTCTTCTTTTTAACGGTGCGTTTGTGTATCCCGATTCCTCTATCGCCGAATATGGCTATCATGTGGGCGTGGCATCCGCCGCTGGCGTGCGCTTCAAGCGTCAGGGCAAAGTCTGTCATGTTGAGCCTTCTCATTCTCGATTTGAACTTTTTCAACGCCGCTCTCATGTTAAGCCATGTCCTGATAATGTCTTCTTCTTCGTGCGGGTTATACTGCTGCGTCAAGGTTATGAATAACGCATTTGTGGCGGTTACTTTTTCGTCCTGATACTTAATTTTCAGGTTGTCTGTTAAGAATTGCTGTATTTGCTGTATCCGGGCGGACTGATAATAGGCGTAGGTATCATTTCCGCGTACCGTTGAGGGGACTTTGTACATCTGTCCGTTCTCTCTGATGCCGGTTACCCACCAATACGCCCGCCGCAGTTTGTTTGTCATCACGTTTACGGCTTCTGTCAGCAGGCTGCTGCCTGAAAGATTTTTTGCTTTCGCTATCTTGCCTCAAGCGCCGCTACAGGTTACAGTTATAAAATGACCAGGGGTATCTTAATTGTAGGTATTGATTCGTCTTTGCCAGAAGCGGTAGCAGTTGAAGCGGGGAAACGGGTAGAGCAGTATGCCGCCGCGTTTATCTTTAACCGGCTCCTGGACTCGGTCCGCGAACGTCCCCAGCCTGTTGACAGGGGAAAAGCCCGGATTTCATTGGACTGGAATCCGGGGAGTCCCATTTCCGCCCGAACCCTCGTATTGGCGGCGGAGAACCGGCTTGAACATATTGATGAGGCGATTTTAATCTGTACACCGCCGTCAGTAAGGCGGCCGGTAGAGGAGCTTGCGCCTGCGGATATTGACATTGCGGTAAACGATCATATTAAAGGCTGGTTCTTTTTGGTAAAAGAACTGACTGCCGGTTTTAAGGCCCGCAACGCCGGAACTCTGGCGCTGGTTCTTTCGGACAGCCCCAAAAACGGGGGAGGGAGCGAACCTAACCTCCTGGGGCCTTCGGTAAGCGCTTCATTCCGCGCATTTGTCCAAGGGCTTTTGGATGCCTCTTTGGATAAACCGTACCAGACCCTCGCCTTTTCATCCGAACCCGGGGAAGACGCGGAATTTGCCGCCTATATCTTCAAGATTATCGAGGAAAACAACAAACGGAACACAGGCCGATGGCATAAATACGGACGCTTGGGTTTGTTCAAGCGCTAGCACGCTAGCACGCCCCGGACAAAAGGTTAGCCAAAATACCCTACCCCTGCCTCAAAGAGCCGTTGTTGTTTGTTTCCGGGGATATTGATATGCACATATTCCCCGCAGCGTTCCGAATGGCTCATTTTCCCCAGAACCCGGCCGTCAGGACTTGTGAGGGATTCAATGGCAAAGTCCGAACCGTTGGGGTTGTCCGGCTCTTTCATGGCAGGTTCGCCCTTTTCATCCGCGTAACAAAAGGGGACCTGCCCCGCGCGGAAAAGGGCTTCCGCTTCCTCCTCCCTCATGACGATACGGCCCTCCCCGTGGCTTACGGGAATGACATGCACGGCGCCCGGCTCTTCCAGGGCAAGCCAGGGGGACAGGTTGGACATGACCCGGGTACGGACCATGCGGGAAACATGGCGGCCTATACGGTTGAAGGTAAGGGTAGGCATAGTTTTGTCCGCCGGACGGCAGGTCCCGTAAGGTACCAACCCCAGCTTTATCAGGGCCTGGAACCCGTTGCAGATGCCGAGGACCAAGCCGTCCCTGTCGTTCAGGAAGGAGGATAGGGCGTCCGCTATTTCAGGAGAGCGGAATACATTGGCGATGAACTTTCCCGAACCGTCAGGTTCGTCCCCGGCGCTGAACCCGCCGGAAAGGGCCAGTATCTGGGCTTCCCTTATGGCCGCCGCCAGTTCCGCGGTAGATTCCAGAATGTCCTCCCGGTTCCGGTTTCTGAACACTACAGGGCGAATCCGGCCTCCGGCTTTCCGAAAAGCCCGCTCCATGTCCCATTCGCAGTTGGTGCCGGGAAATACAGGCAGGACCACCAGAGGTTTAGCCCCTTCCTTTGGACCGCTCATCCCGATCCGGCGTGTTTTCCGTAAGCCTCCCTGATGATATTCAGGGATGATAAGCCGGGACCCGCTCACCGGCCGTCCGGCTTCCGGTATCCCGGATTTTAACGATTCAAGCGGTTCATGAGCCGGCTGAGTCCCGGCCTGCCGTTCCGGTCTTCCGTCCGGCCCCAGTCCGTCCGTCTCCGCCACGGTAAGCCCCGAAGAAGTCTGGGGGTAGACCTGGGCAAGGGGGCTTTCGTAGGCCCGGCGCAGCGCGGCAAGGGAGCTCTCCTCTATAAGGTTTCCCTCCGGTTCCGCCTCTCCCTTTACCGGGGAGAACCGGAGTTCCCGCAGAATACGGTATACCGGCTCTTTCAGGGTCCGGGCAGCAATGACGCCCCTCCCGGCGGGAGACTCCCCGGCAAGCTCTACCAATACGGAACCCTGGTATGCGTCCCCTTCCGCAAGGGCGAAAATTCCGGCGTGAACCTCAAGGCCGGTCATATTTCCAAAGGCCATGACTGCCAGGGTCGCGGCGATCCCGCCGGGCCCCACGGGATAAGCGGCTTTGACCAAACCCCGGCGGCCCAGGTCTTCCAGGACCGCCATGTTAGCCTTGAACCGGTCCCATTCATCCTCTCCCTCCGAAAGACCGCCCGCCGGGGTCTGATCCAGGAGGAGGATGAGGTTCCCCGCTTCCCCGCTTAAAACGCCGGACCGGATGGACCGGGCAGGGGCGGTTCCGGCGGCAAATACCGCCAGGGTGGGCGGAACGGTCAAGGTGATGCCTCCGGCCTCGTCCCGGTACGTACCGGACATGGAATCTTTCCCGCCTATGGCGGGAACCTCCAAAGCAAGCTGGGCTTCCAGCGCGCCGAGGAGGGCCGCCGCGGGTTTACCCCAGGCTTCGGGGCTGTCGGCCCGCTCAAAATACTCCTGAAGGGAAAGCCGGGCCTTCCGGTACTGCCCGCCGAGGCAGACGAATTTCGCCAGGGCTTCCCGTACAGCGCCCTTGGCCCCCTCGTAGGGGTTTCTCTCCGAAAGGTCCGGGTCATACCCAAAGGTCATAAGGCTGGCGGTCCGGCTCTCCTTGTCCAGGGATGGGAGCAAAGCCGCCATGCCGCATTCCGGCGTCCCCTGGGTCCTGCCTCCCCAGGGGAAAAGCACCGAGGACGCGCCTATGGACCCGTCAAAACGCTCTTGCAAACCCCGCCGGCTTCCGCTCCGCAGGGAGCGCAGTTCCTGTTCCGGGACGCCGGGACATATTTTCGCGCCGCCGGTCCGGCGTCTTCCCGGAATAATACGCGCGGACGCGCTCCGGGGCGCGCCGTTGGTATTGAGGAATTCCCGTGAAAGGTCCGCTATGAGCCTGCCCTGCCAGAACATACGGAGACGGGGCCCCTCAACCGGCTTACCGGGCGTAAGGGCCGCCTGTGTTTGTTTATCCTCAAGAATACCGTTGATGCCGTCATGTTGCCCGCCGGTTATCTCCGCGATGACTACCGCCGTAAGGTTCTCCTCAGCGGCGCGGCGGATGAAGGCGTCCGCGTCCGAGGGGGCAACCACTACGGCCATACGCTCCTGGGATTCGGAGATCGCGAGTTCCGTACCGTCCAGGCCGGCGTATTTCCTGGGAACCGCGTCAAGGTTGATGTCCAAACCATCGGCAAGTTCGCCCACGGCAACCGAGACGCCGCCCGCGCCGAAGTCATTACACCGCTTAATGAGCCGGGTAAGGGCGGGATTGCGGAAAAACCGCTGGAGTTTCCGCTCCTCCACGGCGTTGCCTTTCTGTACTTCCGCGCCGGAAGTTTCCACCGACTCGCCGGTGTGGACTTTGGAGGAGCCGGTAGCGCCGCCTATCCCATCCCTGCCGGTCTTACCCCCGACCAGGAGCACCAGGTCCCCGGCTTCGGGTTCCTCCCGGCGCACCCAGGCCCGGGGGACCGCGCCTATGACCGCCCCAAGCTCCATGCGTTTAGCGGTAAAACCCGGGTGGTAGAACTCCGCCACCTGGCCGGTGGCAAGGCCAATCTGGTTACCATAGGAAGCATACCCTGCGGCGGCTTCCCTGGCGATTTTGATCTGGGGAAGTTTGCCGGGCAAGGTTTCGGCCAGGCTTTGCCGGGGGTCTCCGCCTCCCGTAAGACGCATGGCCTGGTAGACAAAAGCTCTGCCGGACAAGGGGTCCCTAATGGCCCCGCCCAAACATGTAGCCGCTCCGCCAAAGGGCTCTATTTCCGTAGGATGATTATGGGTCTCGTTCTTAAAAAGAAGGAGCCAGGGTTCAAAAGAACTCGGTTCCCTGGAACCTGATTCCTCGGAACCTGGTTCCAAAGCACCTTCCGCGAACTCAGCCTCGATCCTGACGGTACAAGCGTTGATCTCCCCGGATTCATCCAGGTCCGGAAGGAGGCCGCGCTTTTTTAAAACCCTGGCGCCTATAACGGCCATATCCATGAGGGTCCGCGGCGTTTCGGCCCCCCAGCCGTAGACCTCTTTCCGGGCTTCCTCGTACCGGGCAAGGGCGTTTCCGAGAGCCGCCGCTCCGGCCCCCCCGGCTCCCGGAGGAGGAACAAAACCATTTTCCTGAACGGGCGGAGAATCTTCAATCGCTATATTTTCCAGTACCGTAGTAAACGTAGTATGCCGGCAGTGATCGGACCAGTAGGTGTCCAGAACGCGGAGTTCCGTCAGAGTCGGGTCCCGGTTCTCGGCCCTAAAATAAGCCTGACAGAAAAGAAGGTCCCCGCCGGACATGGCCAAACCGTAGTTCCCCCTGATTTGGCCCAGCGCCGCTTCCCCGGCGGCGCGAAAGCCCTCCAGAACCGGCACGTCCGGGGGAATCCGCGCCGGATGTGCCGGGTTTTCAGTTTCAAGAGCCTCCCGAGAGGCAGGCGTGATCCGCGGGGCCTCCCGTGAATCCACGGGATTGATGAGGTAACGCTTAACCGCTTCCACCGCATCTTCGGAAAGAGGAAGCTCCCCGGCTTCAAGGGCATAGAACCGGGCGGTCCGTACCATAGGTTTTACCCCTACCGCAAGTTCTATACACTGTTCGGCTGAATCCGCCCGCTGATCGTACTGGCCCGGCAGGTACTCAATCCCGAAAAAACAGACCTCCGGGCCTACAGGCATCTCACCGGAGGACATATCCGCAGAGGGCGGATACGCGGAGGGCGTATTCGCGGAGGGCGTACTCGCCCCCGACACCCGGTCGCATTGAGGTTCCGAAAGAACCAGATTCACCGCCAGCCGGAACTGCTCTGCCGTCAGGCCGGCCACATCATAGCGGTGAAATATCCGGAGCCCCCCAAGACGGGCCAGGGCAGGATACCGGGCGCCTAAAAAACCGGCCAGTTCCGCGTGGAGCCGCCGGGCTTCAACATCAAATCCCGCCTTTTTTTCGACAAAAACCCTATGTACAAAAACTTTATCATTGGAAAAAATATCCCTGTCCGGCATAAAAACCCCTTATTTTAAGTAACAGAAAAAGTTTACCGGTAAACCGGAGGTCTTACAATGGGA
>JAISBR010000020.1 GCA_031266095.1 Treponema sp.
TTCGTGCATAAAATCTCCAAAAATCGCCATTTAGGCGATTTTTACCCTGCAAACTCCGTAAGGAGCCCGTTAATCGGGGTTTTTGCGGCATAAAATGTCGCAAAAACCCACAAGCGCAAGAGGCTCCTAGGGCCCGCGCTCTTGACGTTCTTTCTTTTTAGAAAGAGAATGAGTAATTAATAGTTAGCCTGGGATAACATAAGGAGGTCTATATGACGGTGGTAAAAGCGGAAAATGTGGTGAAAGATTATGGCCTCAACGGACAGGCGGTACACGCCCTGCGGGGGGTGAATCTGGAATTTCAGGGCGGGGATTTTGCGGCTATTGCCGGGCCTTCCGGAAGCGGAAAATCGACGTTCCTGCACCTCGCGGGGTGTCTGGACGCCATTACCGCAGGTTCCATGAGCATAGGCGCTCAGGATGTAACGGGGCTTTCCCAAAAACAGCTTGCCCTGCTCAGGCGGCACAGTATCGGGTTTATCTTCCAGGCGTATAACCTTATCCCGGTACTTTCGACGCTGGAGAACATCGCGTTCCCCCTTACCCTTCTGGGAGTGGACAAAAAGGAAATACGGGAGCGGACGGCGGAGGTCCTTGCGCAGGTGGGGCTTGAGGGGATGGAAAAACGGCGGCCCAAAGAGATGAGCGGCGGGCAGCAGCAGCGGGTGGCCATTGCCCGGGCGCTGGTGAAGAAACCGGCGCTGATACTGGCGGACGAACCGACGGCGAATCTGGACTCCGGCATAGGCCGGGAAATACTGGAACTCATGCTCGCCCTGAACCGGAGCGAAGGGACCACCTTCATCTTCTCTACCCATGATCCCATGGTCATGGACTATGCCCGCAGGCTCATTCATATCCGGGACGGGCAGATCGAATCGGACGAGGCAAAGTGATGGACTACCGTTTTTCTACCGCCGCCGAATTAAGCCGCATAGCCCTGCGTAACCTGGCCCGGCACAAGGTGAAGACCATCCTTACCATCACCGCGGTATGCGTCAGTGTGGGCCTCTACATTTTCATGGACGGCTGGCTCATGGGAATGAACATCGACTCCGAACGGAATATCGCCAACTTTGAGATCGGCGCGGCGAAGCTCCAGACAAAAGCCTATTACGCCAAAAAGGACGAACTTCCCATGTACGAGAGTTTTGACAACCGGGAGGCGATCGTCCCGGCCCTGGACAAGGCGGGCTATGCCGCCGCGCCCCGGTTTGTGTTTACCGGAACCCTCTACTCGGAAACCGCCTCGGCGCCCATGGTTTTTATCGGCTGCGATCCCGGCGCGGAGGAACGGGTTCTCCGTTATCCTGAGTATATCGAATCGGGCCGGTACATCAGGGGCGGCGCCTTCGAGATTGTCCTGGGGGCGGTTACCGCGGACAAGCTCAAGGTGGGAATCCCCCAGCGGCCCGCGGTGGATGAGTTGGAGGAGATCCTCGCCGGCCTCCCCCTGGAGGAGCGGGACTTCGTAAGGGATCTGTACGAGGACGCGCCGCCGCCGCGGGGCGGCCTCTTCGCGCCCCCTGAGGACCGGACGGCGGAGGAGCGGCGAAGCCTGAAAAAAAACCTCCCTCCCGCAGACCTGGACCGGTATTGGCGGCTTCTGGCGGACGCGGGACGGATGACCGTTCAGCTTTCCACCGTGATCGATATCAAAGCCGCTCCTGAATCGGTGCGGCAGGAAAAGTTCGAGGCGGACCTGCTTCCGCTCCTGAACGCCGAAGAACAGGAACTGTTCTACCGGGCCTATGAGTTTGACGAACTTACCGGGGCCTGGTATCTTGCCGCCCCGGACCAACTGACCGAAGGTCAACTGATCGAAGGTAAGACGGCCCCTGAAGGTCAGTTGGCCGAGGACCGGGCAGCCGCCGAAGACCAGGACCTCCGGGAGCAGATTTTGGCCGCCATGATCCGGGTGGATTACGCCGGGGCCGTACGGCACATCAACCAGCTTATTTCCGCGGTGGTGGTCGGGGTGGTCAACTCCCCCAATCCCCGGACCAACAACAACACCGCCTGGATTCCTCTGGACGTTTTACAAGATGAGGCCGGGCTTATGCTGGAAGGCCGGGTAACGGAACTCCTTATCCGAGCGAAGGACGCCGACGACGCTCAAGTCCCCGGCAAAGCCGAAAGCCCCGCCGCTATCAAGGCGGCCCTGGCCGCTTTAACGGCCGGAACGGAAAGCGCTTATACCTTGCCGGCGGAACTGGATATTTTTCCCTGGCAGGGCTATGTCCAGGATTACCTCGGCGCCTCCGGCGCGGATAACATTTCCACCCGGATCATGATCATCATCCTCTTCATCCTCTCTTTTATGGGGATCGCCAATACCATGCTCCTGGCCATTCTGGAACGGACGCGGGAGACCGGCATGATGCGGGCCCTGGGCATGACCGGCGGCCAGTTAATCGTTACCTACATGATGGAGGCGGGGATGGTAGGCCTGTTTGGTTCTCTTGCGGGTATTGTGCTGGGCTGCCTTATCAATATCCCCATGGTGAACTCCGGTCTTGACTTTACCGGCATGACCGAATCCATGGGCGGGGACATCGGCTACCGGGTAACCGGCGTTTTCCGGTCCGCTTGGAATCTCCCGGTAATCATCGGTTCCGGCATTACCGCCGCCATCCTCTCGGCCTGCACGGCCTTCTTTCCCACCCGGCGGGCCCTCAAGATGCCCGTTACCGAAAGTCTGCGTTTTGACTAAAAATCCGCGGGATTTTTAGCCGGAGGAGCTTGTATGTATCATTTTATTGAACCGGACAGACCGTATAAACGGGGCGGATTCTTTACCCTGCTCACCATCGCGTACCGGAACATTCTGCGGAACATGCGGCGGACCCTCTTCTGTATCAGCGCGGCGGCGATCGCCGTGTTTTTTACGGTTTTTATACAGGCCTGGATGGCAGGGCTGATGGGCAACATCGAGGAGGTGGTGCGGGTCTTTGATACCGGCCATGTGAGCGTCGTTTCTTCCCGCTACGAGGCGGAAAAGGAATACTA
>JAISBR010000029.1 GCA_031266095.1 Treponema sp.
CACGTATCCGGCAGATACGTGTTTACGTGAGGCTTGAGCCGTATGAAGGGAAACTTTCACGTACGGTTCTGAGGCGGGAAGGGCGGAGCAATCCGCCCGACCTAGCCGCCAAATAAGTATAAAGTAAGGAAGGGAAAACGAGGCTTTGTACCGGAACTTGTTCGACTTCTTCGACCTCGCGGTTATAAATTCTGCGGCTCAAGTTTTGAGAAAGTGGTTTTTCTTCCGGTTCAGACAGTTACCGGGCTGATATGCTCTATTTCTGTTGTTTCGGCGGTTTCTTTGGCCGGTTCCGGCTCCTGAACGAGGCACATTTCGTCAAATTCTTGCATTTGGGCAGGAGTAATAGCTCCGATCTCGAATTTATCAGTTGCGCTCTGATGTATTACCTCAAAAATCTCGCTTTTATATCGCATTTTTGTCTCCTAAAGCATCTCTATCAGGCTTCCCTTTCCCAGCCAAGCCCTAATTTGCTCATCGGTCAAGGCAAAGTCATACTTGGCATCCTTTTTGAACGCCTGCAATTCTCCTTGTCCTATGTTTACCCGAGCCGACTTCTCAAATCCATAGACTCGGTCTTTCGCGTATAATACGCGATTTCCCTATTATAGCTCATTCGCCCCTTTCTGCGTAACGCGTTTTATGCTAGTATGCAGGCATCTTACGCCGCTTGAAAAGGAAGGAGCTATGCTATTCAACCCTGAATACGAATGTATGGATAACCGGACGCGGGAAAAACTCCAGCTCGCCAGCCTCAAGAACCTGGTAGAAACCCTCTATAATAAGGTGCCGTTTTACCGGGGGAAAATGGACGCAAAGGGGGTACGGCCCCGGGACATCCACAGCCTGAAGGACATCGAAAAGCTGCCCTTCACTACTAAAGACGATTTACGGGAGAATTATCCCCACGGCCTGCGGGCCTGTCCCCAGGACCGGATCGTGGAAGTACACATGAGCTCCGGTACGACCGGTAAGCCTGTCGTGGACGAGTACACTATGCGGGATATTAACATCTGGCGGGAGTCTATGGCGCGGACCATGGCGGCGGCGGGCTGTACCAAGGACGACATCGTGCAAAACTGCTACGGTTACGGCCTCTTTACCGGCGGGCCGGGGGCCCATTACGGCGCCCTTACTATCGGCGCCGAGGTGCTGCCCATGTCCAGCGGGAACACCGCCCGGCAGCTCATGGTGATGCAGGACTTCGGTTCGACCATGCTCACCTGTACTCCTTCCTACGCCTTGTACATGGCCGAGGAAGCTGTCGAGGCGGGTATCGACCTGCACCGGCTTCCCCTTTCCAAGGGCTGCTTTGGCGCCGAGCCCTGGAGCGAAAACATGCGCAAGGAGATCGAGTCCCGCTTCGGCATGAAGGCCTACGATATTTACGGCCTTACGGAGATCATCGGTCCCGGCGTTTCTTTTGAATGTGAAGCGCAGAATGGACTGCACATCAACGAGGATCTGTTCTACCCGGAGATTATCGATCCTGAAACCGGCAAAATCCTGCGCGACGGTGAAAAAGGCGAACTGGTCTTCACTACGCTTACCAAAGAAGGCACCCCCATTCTGCGCTACCGTACCAGGGACATCACCTTCCTGATGCGGGAGGCGTGTACCTGCGGCCGTACCACGGTCCGTATGCACCGGCTCTTTGGCCGTACCGACGATATGCTCATCATCCGGGGGGTCAATGTCTTCCCCAGCCAGATTGAACAGGCCCTTATCGAAATTGAGGGGACCGAGCCGCAGTACCTGATTGTGGTCAGCCGGGGTGAAAGCCACCTTGATGAGGTGGAATTGCAGGTTGAGGTGCAGAAAGAATTCTTCAGTGACGAAACCAGGGACCTTGAGGGTCTGCGGAACCGTATAGAAAACGTCATGAAGTCGAAGCTCCAGATCAGCCTCAGGGTAAAACTGGTGGAACCCAAGACTATTGAGCGTTCCATGGGCAAGGCGAAACGGGTCATCGACAACCGGAAAATTTAGATTATACTGTAAGAAGTTCTCTCCGGTCAGACGGGGGAACAATGGTCTTGTTAAGGAGGATTTGTTATGGAAATTAAACAAATATCGGTTTTTTTGGAAAATACCACCGGCAGGCTGAGCGAAGTTACCGGGACCCTGGCCCGGGCGGGGATTAATCTGCGGGCGATCAGCATTGCCGACACCGCGGACTTTGGCATTCTGCGCCTTATCGTTGACAAAACCGACGAGGCGGTGAACTCCCTGAACGCCGCGGGTTTTACCATCAGGCAGACAAACGTCGCCGCGGTGGAAATTGACGATGTGCCCGGCAGCCTTGCCAAGCTGATGGAACTTTTCCAGCAGTCTCAGGTCAATATTGAGTATCTCTACGCCTCATTGGAAGGAAAAGCCGACAAAGCCGTGGTAATCTTCAAGCTGGAAGATCACGAGAAGGGGCTTAAGATCCTGAAGGAAAACGGCCTTACTATGGCTGAAAGGTTCTAGGTCTCTATGAAAATTCTAATGGTTTCCAGTGAGGCGGTGCCGTACGCTAAAACCGGCGGCCTTGCGGACATGGTTTCCGCGCTCTCAATCACCCTGGCCAAGCTGGGCCATGAGGTAAAAATAGTCATCCCCCGGTATTACGCGGTTGACCGGAGTAAGCTGAAGCCGCTCCCCGGCGCCCTGGGGGTGCTGATGGGCAGCGGCGAGGAATGGTGCGCGGTTTACACCGCCGATATGCCGGGAGCGCCGGCAAAAAACCCGGTGCGGGTATATTTTATCGAGCACGAGCATTTCTTTGGCCGGGATGGTATCTATGGTACGCCCTTTGAGCCGGATTTTCTTGACAACCCCCGGCGCTTCACCTTTTTCTGCCGCGCCGTGTTCCAGCTCTGCCGAAAAATCGGCTGGTACCCTGAGGTGCTCCACGCGCACGACTGGCCCGCGGCAATGGCGCCGGTGTACCTGAAATTCGCCGAGCGGGTAAGCGGAAGCGGCGGCGGTTTTGAAAAAACCGTCTCCGTCCTCACGATCCATAACCTGGGCTATCAGGGCATCTACAGCAGGGACAATTTCCAATTCGCTGGCCTGGGCTGGGATGTGTTCTACAGCGCCGGCTTTGAGGACTGGAATATGCTCAACCTCCTCAAGGCGGGCCTGTACAGTACGGACCGGCTTAATACGGTCTCACCCAACTACGCCGAGGAAACCAAACTCCAGTCGCAGGGTTTCAGGCTCGACGGGGTGCTCCGTTACCGGTCGGCCGATTACTCGGGTATTCTCAACGGCGTTGATTCAAAAGTATGGAACCCGGCGAAAGATCCCTTAATCCCCGCGCCTTACTCCGCAGAAAACCCGGAGGGAAAGGCCAAGGCCAAAGCAGCCCTGCAGCGGGAATTCGGCCTTCCCCCGGACAGCGGCGTACCCCTTATCGGCATGGTCACCCGGCTTACCGAACAGAAGGGAGTGGGCGATCTCTTCGGCCCCGCCTACGGCTCGGCCTGGTCGATCTGCCGGGACATGAATCTCCAGATGGTCATCCTCGGCACAGGTGAGGCCTGGTGCGAGCACGAACTCAGGAGCCTTTCCTCCCGGCTTTCCAATTTCAAGGCTCGAATCGGCTACAGCGAAGAACTCAGCCACCTCATTGAGGCGGGCAGCGACTTCTTCCTCATGCCCAGCCGTTATGAGCCCTGCGGCCTGAATCAGATGTATTCCCTGACCTACGGTACCATTCCCATCGTGCGGAAAACCGGCGGCCTCGTGGACACGGTAGAAAACTACAACGAGGCCACCGGCGGCGGCACCGGCTTTATGTTTGACGATCTGACCCCCTCGGCGATCTACAACACCGTCGGCTGGGCGGTTTGGGCCTGGTATAACCGGCGGGAGCACATTGAAGCCATGCGTCTGCGGGGGATGCGGCAGGATTTCTCCTGGGAAAAATCCGCGAAAAAATACGTTGAGCTGTACGAGGGAACCATCGCCAGGCTCGGCTTTTAAGTGGCCGCTCTTTCAAAACTGAAGTTTTGAAAGAGCCTCATTAAAGAAGAACCCGGGAGCAAGCTCCTGGGTATGGACCTCGCCTTCCAATCAACAACCCCGCCGCAAGCTCGGACCTCCGGTCCGGCGGGGTATGTTGTTCTCATAAGGTATTTGACTCAGGGTCCATACCCTTGGTTCCGCCCCAAGGCTCCCCCGCCGAAAGGC
>JAISBR010000058.1 GCA_031266095.1 Treponema sp.
CTGGTTACCCAATGCGGCATCGCGGTCAATCCCCGGCGGCCGGAACTTAAAAAGGATCTGCTGGGGGCCGGCCTTCCGGTCATGGAGATCGGGGATCTGCGGAAAATGGCGGAGGAGGCCAACGGCGTCCCGAAGAAGCTGGAACACGGGGAACGGGTGGTAGGAAAGGTTATGTACCGGGACGGGACCATCATCGACGAAATATTCCAAGTTCTGTAAAAAAGGGAACGGGGTTTGGACATCATCATATTCAGCTTCAACGCGGTCGCTCCCCTGTTTTTCCCTATAATTCTGGGCTGGTTTATCAAATGGCGAAAACATATTAATGAAGAGAATATCAATTTTCTTAACCGGATCTGTTTTCGCTATCTGCTTGCGTTCCACATATTCAACATCACGGCAACCATTAACTTCTATGAGGAATTTGAGCCCCGTTTGATTGCTATTTGTTCCCTGGGCATCTTTCTGGTGATGATCGCCGCCTGGGCCGTCTTTTCCTTCACGATTCGCGACAGGGAAAAACGCTGTGTCTTCATTGTCAGTTCTTTCAGATCAAACAACATCATCTACGCCCTCCCTATGGCGGCAAACCTTTTCGGCCCGGAGGGGGTAAAAGCCGCGGCCACGCTGGCGCCGGTTACTATCATCCTTTTTAATTTCTTCTGTGTTATGACCATGGTGTATCACGCCCAGGCGAGTTTGGGAGACGGGACTTCCGGCGCCGGAGCTTATGATGTGGCGGCGGCCATCCGGGGCACGGTCATTGATATTGTACGAAACCCGCTGATCGCCGGTTCCGTATTGGGCATCCTTTTTTCCCTGTCCGGCGTGGCGCTTCCCCTGTTTATGCGGAACGGGATAAACGCTGTGGCCGCTACGGGAACCCCCCTGGCCCTGATTCTCCTGGGCTCCCAGATGGACTTTAAACAGCTTACCGGCAGTCTGGCGCCTGCCCTGGGAGCCTGCGCTGTCCGGCTGGTGATTGTTCCCGGTATTCTGGTGCCCCTCATGGTGGCGGCGGGGTTCCGGGGGCTGGAACTGGGCGCCCTGATGGTGGTTTTCGCTGCGCCCTGCGCGGTGACGAACCTCATCATGGCAAGGAACTACCGGATCAATCCTCCCCTTGCCGCCCAGACGGTGTACCTTTCCACCGCCCTGTCCCTGCCGACCATGTTTATCGCCATAAGTTTGCTGCGCAGCCTGGGTTTGCTCTAGTGTCCGGACAGCAGGTCTCTTTCTTGACGGCCCCTTGGGCCGGCGCTATCATTAAACATGAGAAATTGAGGCTGTTCAAAAACTTCAGTTTTGGGAACAGTTGCTTTCGACTATTGTTAGTTCATAAAAACATATAAGGAGATTGCCCTTATGGAAATTCGACAAGACAGTGTTGCCGGAACCATGGAATCCAGCGACATTATGATACGTCTTTCGCCCGGCTCTTCGGGCATAGAGATTGATCTGCAAAGCGCCGTGGAAAAGCAGTTCGGCCAGGAGATTCGGCGGACCATTGCCGGGACGCTGGAAGCGCTGGAAGTAAAAGCTGTCCAGGTACAGGCGGTGGACAAGGGCGCCCTGGACTGCGTAATTCAGGCCCGGGTAAAAACCGCGGTGTATCGGGCTTCCGGAGACAGCTATTGAACTAAACACCGGCTTCCCCTTTCGGGGGAAAGCCCTGGAGGAACTCCGCGGTTTCCTGAAACAAAAGGGCCTCAAATACGATGAGGGGATTGAATGCTCCATAGTTCTGCGGGAAGAAAACCGGATAATCGCCGCCGGTTCCCTGGACGGCAGGGTATTGAAATGCATTGCCGTAGACCGGGATTTTCAGGGCGCCGGCGCCGCGGCCCGGCTCGTCACGGAGCTGGTCGCTGAAGCGGCCCGGCGGGGAAGGCATCATCTTTTTATTTTTACCAAACCGGAAAATGAGGAGCTCTTTCACGGCCTTGGGTTTTTTCCCATCGCCAAAACCGGCGACACCCTTCTCATGGAAAATAAAAAGGATGGCATAAAAAAGTTTGTAAAAAATATTGAGGCCAACACAGCTCTTCTTTCGGGCGCCAGGGGACACGGAAATACCGGCGCAGTGGTGGTGAACTGCAATCCCTTTTCCAGGGGCCACCGGTATTTGATTGAAACCGCGGCAAAACAATGCGCGGCGCTGTACGTTCTGGTGGTGGCGGAAAACAAAAGCGCCTTTTCCGCGGATGCGCGGATGAACATGGTCATAGCGGGAACCGCGGATCTGCCCAATGTTTTCGTCCGCTCCACCGGCCCCTATCTGGTTTCGTCGGTTACCTTCCCCGATTATTTTTTCAAGGACACGGTTTCGCCGGAACAGGTAAACACCGAGCTTGACCTCGCCATCTTCGCGGAACAATTCGCCGGGCCCCTGGGCATAGGGGTCCGGTTTGCGGGGACCGAACCCTTCGATCCGGTTACGCTGCAATACAACCGGCAGATGGCGGAGATCCTGCCCCGGTATCGCATAGACTTTGTTGAAATCCCCCGGATGGAAAGCGGCGGCTCCGCGATCAGCGCGGGCCGGATTCGGAAGCTGCTCCGGGAAGGGAACCTGGAGGCGGCGCGGGAACTGGCTCCGCCCACAACGGTGGAATATTTATGCGCCGTGGATTGGGAGAGGGAAGGGTGAGGAGCGGGGAGCGGGAGGAATTGTTTGCGGGGTGTCCGGCGGCGGGGTTGGAGGAAGTCCTGGCGGAACGGGAAGACCGGGCCCGGAGGCAGGGGGAATTGCTGCGGCGCTTCGGAACGCCGCTGTTGTGCCTGACCTTAAACATACCGGGGCCGCATAAAAATTTCCCTTGGGCCCGGCGTTGTTTTGGGGAAGGGATGGGGGCGCTCAAACGCGGCCTTGAGGCGGAGAACATAGGGATCCTGCATGAAGAAGCCGCTGAAGGCCCGGCGGGGTATAGGGGGTTCGTCGCCGCCGCCGCGGAGGGTTTGGCCCTCAAAACCCTGGCCCTTCGTATTGAAGAAACCCACCCCCTGGGACGGCTTTTTGACCTTGACGTGCTGGACGGGGAGGGGAAAATTAGCCGGACCGTTCTGGGGGCCGAAGAGCGGAAATGCCTGGTCTGCGGCGGCGGCGCCTTTGCCTGCGGCCGCAGCCGGGCCCACACGGTGGAGGAACTTATCGAAGCCGTGATAAAAATCATGGAGCATTTTTTCCGGGAACATCTGGGAGCCATTGTTTCAGGCGCCGTTCTGGGCGCCCTGATGGGGGAAGTGGCGGCGACCCCCAAACCGGGACTGGTGGACCGGGCCAACAACGGCGCCCACCGGGACATGGATTTTTTTACCTTTATTGATTCCACCGCGGCCATCCTCCCCTATTTCCGGGACTGCGGCATTGCGGGGTTTGGGGACCCTTCCGATCCTGAGGAACTGTTCAATTCCCTGCGCTTCACGGGAAAAGTCGCCGAGCTTGACATGCGGAACGCCACGGGGGGCGCCAACACCCACCGGGGCCTTATTTTTTCCCTGGGCGTTCTGTGCGCCGCCTTTGGCCGGCTCTATCGCCGGGACGAAAAACCCGGCCTGGAAGACACCCTGGAACTGTGCCGCCGTATGACCGCCCGTCTGCAGGAAGATTTTTCCCGGGCCGGCGCCCCAGGGGAGGCCCTTTCCCACGGCGAAGCCCTGTATAGGCGCCACGGCGTCCAGGGCATCCGGGGAGAAGTTTCCCGGGGCTTTCCCACGGTACGGGACAGCGCCTATCCCGCCCTTCTCAGCCTGCTTGAGGAGGGACACAGCCTCAACGACGCTGGGGTGGCCGTCTTTTTGCGCCTCCTGGCCGAAACAGAGGACACCAACATCGTCCACCGTTCGGATCTCAGGGAACTGCGGCGGATTCAGGGGGAAACTTCCGCCTTTCTCGCCACCCGGCCCTCCATGGAGGAGCTGCGGAAAAAAGCCGGGGAATTGGACGGGGAGTTTATCCGGCGCAACATCAGCCCCGGAGGCTCGGCGGATCTTTTAGCGGTAACCCTGTTCCTGTGGCGGCTGTTCCGCCGGTAAGGGGGCGGAAATTATGGACACAGCGTCAATATAAAAGCCAATATTTATCAAAAACGGCGTTAACCCACTCAAGTATAATCGGCACAGACCCATCGGCAGGCACCCCGATAGCCTCGGCAGCCTCGGCGGAAAGGTCCACAATCCGGTCAACAGAAACGGAAATCCGGTGCGTAATGGTGGCGTACACCTCCTTCTCATTTTCCGTGTTGGTCACCTTGACGAGGGAGCCTATGGGCAGCGTGTGATGGGCCGCAGTGCTGCCTTCGGAGCCCAGAGTTCCTGTAGCCGCCCCCCGTTGCCTGAAATACCGGATATGAGCCTGAGCCGCGCAGAGGGTCGTCAAGATCGTCCCCCATAGCAGCAGCATTGCCATTCGCTTCATGCCTCATCCCCTCCCTTTAGTATCGGATGTTGCTTCCCGTGCCGTAATTATTTGTGTATTACCATTTTTTATCGGTTAATTTTACGGCTTTTTATATGTTTGTCTATGGAATCCCAGGTCCGTGAAATGGCCGCAGAACCGGCGGGAAAATAGTCCGCTCAATTCAAACTTATCCTAAACCTGGTATTTCCTGAAAACCGTTTCAAGGGCGTCGTCCAGATATTTACGGATATCCTGGGAGAATTGGCCTATGGTGGACAGGGACTCTTCGGAAACGTCCTTTTCCAGCCTGAAGAGCAGGGAAACCGGCACGTCAAGGGCTTTGGCGAGATTAGCCAGGGTATCGGGGGAGGGCCATTTGTTGCCCCGTTCTATGTCGCTCAGAAAGGTAAGGGAAATATGCGCCTTTTCCGCCAGTTCGGCCTGGGAAAACCTCCGAAGGGACCGGTATACTTTGAGGTTTTTCCCGAGCGCGTCCCGTAATTCATCTCCCCCCATGGTTGTCCTTTGTTGAAATTTTGCCATCTATCGGCATTAGTTGCCAACATTCATTTGATTGTATAAGGCAAATCTATTGGATTGGTGAGCGGGCGGGGTCCCGCTCTTTTTGCCCTACGGGTCTTGACCGGCCCGGCAATCGTGTCCGGGGCTTGCCGCTGGAGTATTGTGGAATTTTATGGTTTTTATATTGACTAAATCTCATAGATTGTATATGATAATTCTATTGAATCTATATTCCCCAGATTTTTAGGCGGAATACATCAAATTTAGGAGGGAGTTATGAAAAAAACTCTTTTTGCGATTTCTGTGGCGCTGCTCACAGCCGGCGTGTTGATGCTGGCAGGGTGTGAGCAGCCTGCGTTCACGAGCGAACCGACAACGCCGATTAAAGCGCCGGCGCTGTCGGCCGAGGTTCTGCCCGGGGCCGTGCTTCTTTCCTGGGACCCGGTTGCCGACGTACAGGAGTACAAGCTGTACCGGAAAGCCGGGGCCGATAGCCTGCCGGTTCTTCTTCAAGATGAGATAACTTATGCGGGTTATTACGTCGACAAGGTGGGTTTTAACAACTCCCTGAAAGACGGGGTTGCTTATACCTATACCCTGGAAGCGGTGGCGCGAGGCTATGCCCCGCTGACAGGGGCCATTTCAGACCCCAAAACCGTGACGGCCACCATCCCCGCCCGGACCCCGACCATTGTAACGGCCCCCGCCGCGGACGCCGTTACGCTTACCCCCTATGTTAACGCTGGTATCGGCGCTTCAAATCCCGATATGCTGGAAGTGTACTGGGCAACGGAAAAGGCGAACCTGCCCCTCCGTTACGTGGTTGAGTATATCTACGGCGACGGGCAGACCCTGCCCCTTGTTTATGGGGACACTTCTTCCGGTTCTTCTCTAACGGGAGATATTTATGCCAAGCGGGCGGTTTTCCCCCTGGTTGGCGGCGCTTCCACCATCAAGATCACCGCACGATGGGACGGTTCCAACTACTACGCCCCGGCTTCCGTTACCAAGGCCCATACCGGCGCCCCCACGGTGTTACCGGTTGTTGGCTCTATTAGTGGCAGCGGTTCGCCGGCGGCAAACGGCAACCTTACCCTGTACTGGACCGCCATTACCGGCGCGACAGGCTACGATGTATACAGGGCGGAAATCACTTCGGGCGGCCCCTCGTCTAGTGGTAATACCTACGCCTCTAATCTTGAGGGCGCGACGATCGGAGCGTATTCGCTGATAGCCCCGAACGCGGGCGATACCCGGCAGAACGGGAATGACGTGTATTTTACGGACGCCGGGTATGACAGCGCGAAGAAGTGGCTCTACCTTGTTATAGCCAAGAACGCCGGCGCCAGGTCCTCCGGCCCCGCTCTGTACGCGCGGGTCCCCAGCACGCCTTCCGTTTCCGATGTGAATAATTTCACGGTTAGCACCTTCCAGGATACCGCCGCCGACGATGACGCATGGAAAGTTTCGGTCAGTTGGGACCGGGTAGAAGGCGTAGCTTACACGCTGTACCGCGCTCCTGCTGAGTTCGACCAGTCCGATAGTATGGTTAGCGTTGGCGAGTATACCGCAATTCCCGCGGCTTCCCTCTCCGAAAAAGACGGCAAAGTCATCTATATTGATACGGTAGGAACCGGACAGCTCAGCCTGTGGCAATCGTACCGGTACAAGGTAGTCGGCACTAAAGACGGCGCTTCCACTCAAAGTACCAGGAATCTCACGACTTTACCGTTCGGCAAGTTCTTCAGCGGGTCTCCGAATGTTAGTGCTTCAGGCGTTAGCTACGGCCAGCTCAAAGTCAGGCCCTCCGAGCCACCGTATTCCACCGGTCTTACCTACGAACTGTATGCCGCCGAGTCCGACGGGACACAACTGACTTCCGGCTGGACGGAGATTACCCTGGGAACGGCCGACGACAACGGCTATTACACCTGGAGCGCGCCCGACACCCGGAAACGCTATGTATTCAGCCAGACCACCAAAGCCGGCGACATAACCCTGGGAAACAACAATCCTTCTACTTCCACTTTGAACCCGTATGCGCCGAAACTTGCCGCTTCAAGCTCTTCCTGGGGAATATCTCCAAGCGTACTCGGCCAAGATACCGGTAACGTAGTAATAAGCATCGGATCGGCGCTCACCCCGCCCGCAGATCCCCCCGCCAGTTGGTGGCTGAAAGAGTCCGCTTACCAGACTCTTTCCGGCGCGAAGATCTACCGTTCCGCAGAGGCAGACAACTCAACAATCGGGAAAACGTCTGTAGCTACGGTCCTATTCAACGCCACCAATGCCGCGATTACGGTTAATACAGCCAGTGTAGCGCCGTGGTCCTTCTACATCGTGCTGCCCAAACATAACACGATTCCGGCGACGACTGCCGGCGTAGGTACTAGTGAAAACTGGTACTTCGGGACCGAGTATAATTCTGGGGGAGCTACCAGCTTTACCAGCACTAACTACTATGTCATTCAGAGGACATCTACTACTGCCACAACGGTCAGCAGCGTGAACTAATCACCAAACTGGGGGAGGAGCCTCCCCCAGTTTGCCTCCCTAGACGATATGGTGTCAGACACTCTCTATACGGTGTCAGACACCGTATCGTCTAATAAACCCGACGGCCGGCGCGGCCTGAGCCGGTGGTATAAACTGCCAAACATCCACTCCACAGCCTGTTCCACAAGCCCCGCCTTCACCGGGTTCTCCGCGATGTACTCATACGGTGTCAGACACCATATCGTCTAATAAACCCGGCGGCCGGCGCGGTCTGAGCCGGTGGTATAAACTGCCAAACATCCACTCCACAGCCTGTTCCACAAGCCCCGCCTTCACCGGGTTCTCCGCTAAGGCTCTAAACTTGACCCACAAACGGCGCAAACGATGGAT
>JAISBR010000130.1 GCA_031266095.1 Treponema sp.
GGAACAGGCGGCCCGGAAGATGTCCGCACACCTCATCAAGGCGCGGCATAACCTGGATCAAAGCGAACCTGATCCCGACAATACCCCGCCGATCTAAGGACTCTCCCGTCTTTTACGGCTGTGACTTTCCAAAAACCACCGGCTGCCACCGGCAGTTTTTGGACAAATCTTATTTATCCTCTATGCGTATACGAACATGGAAGATTCGTTCCTCTCTGGGCGCAATAAATTGCAGTTTCCCCTCCTGCCGCATTTTATCTCTGCCTAGGGCATGGCAGTTGCCCGGCTCAAAACCGATCACATAATCCCTGGTTTTAAGCAGTTTCCACTGCACCATATAGGGCAACTCTCTGATATCAAAAAAAAGGAGAGCCTCTATTTTTAAATCGGGGTTGTAAAGCGAAGCCCTGCCCTCTTTTTCAAAGAAGTGGTAGTAACACTGTTCGATAAAATCGTCCGACGGCGGCTTTAGCTTGTCCCATTCGTCAAGATACTTGGCGGCGATTTCGTTGAAGGGATACCGTTCCTTTGAAAAAATCTTCATCACCGCCTTTTCTGTTAACATGGGATACCCAAAATTGATATGGTAGAGCAACATCAGGGGGTAGGTTTCCGTCCCCCTGTTTTTTACCACGTCGGTAATTTCGAGATAATTTTCGGAAAGGGACAGGGCAATCTCCCGGTTGAATTCGAGTTTCTGATGAAACATCCACGCATTTAAAATAAAGGCTCGGATCTTGATCTTGCCGTCTTCAATGACCGAGTAGATATGTTCTGCCGGCGTATGGGAAATATCACCGTGGAGGGGAAGCCGCTCCCCGTCGTCCTCACAGGGGAATCCTGCGCTGGTCAAGCCGCAGGTGGTAAGGAAACCGGCGGTAAAGGACTTGAGAAAACCCATTCCCGCAGGTTCGGTATCGTAGTACTGAGGCGCAACATACCCGCAGGGCGCAAAATATCCCAAATTAACGCCCCGGTATGAAATCCGGGATATGTCTGCGCAACGATCCGCCGAAACGGTAAATTCAATACCGCGTCCGTTTTTTACTTCCAGCAAGCGCATCCCGTCGCCCTTGCCGCCGATAAGCCGATGCTCCTCAACGCCGTAAAGTTGGCTTTGATGACCGTAATACGCTTCTTCGTTCATTCTGACCCCCATCGAAATAAGTAACTTTTCCCCATCCGGCCCTTAGTCAAGGATCGCAATGGCCCGGATTGGAGATCCGTCCCGGCCTTGTAATTTGAGGGGAAGGGAATAGAAGGTAAACGCCATATTCAGGGGAAGCTGTTCCATACCGGCCAATCCTTCGACGATGATGATCCCCGCGCCGAGCATCTTGATATGAACATACTTCCAGTCGGTCCCGTTAGGGGTCGGCATGTCCATCCCCACAAGCCCCGTCTTTTTTTCAACAAACCAATCGGCCAGCGCTTTTGAGACAAAGGGAAACCCTGAAAAAAAGGATTGATCCGGAAAGCGTTTGTCCCAGCCGGTATGCAGCAGGACGGCGGCGCCTTCGTCGATGAATTTCTCATAGGGCCGCAGATCGGCGGGTTCGATCGCTTCGTCGGGCTTTTTATGGGTCAAATCTACCCGGATCGCCCGCACAACGCAACGATCCAGGGATATCTCATCGATACATTCACCGTTATTATAAAAATGCCGGGCTGCGTCCATGTGGGTTCCCTGGTGGGTGGAGGTGGTGAGCCGGGACAGATTGTACCCCAGAGTCTCAAGACTGCAATGCCAATTCAGGGACATCTTCGGGTCCATCGGCATGGTTGGCGCACCGTCAAACATCGGCGCGGTTAGATCAATTATTTTACCCATAACGCCCTCTATACGCTGCCTGCGAAATTCGCAGTTTTTCCCAGACCTTCCGGTCCCATGGCTAAATACCCCGAATCGGCAAAGAGATCATGCCCGGTTATCACCGCGGCGTCGTCACTCAGGAGATAGGCAATGGCCGCCGCGATATCCGACGGTTCCTGAAGTTTTTGCAACATGTGATACTCATTCCACGCCTGAGGGGTGCTTTCCCAAGTCCCCTTGGGGGTTGCCTTGAGGACTTCGTCGGTCTTAACCCAGGCAGGACTTATGCAATTTACCCGAATTGCGGGGGCGAGGTCCAAAGCCGCGCAACGGATCAACTGCTTTACAGCCCCCTTGGCGGCGTTGTAGGTCCAACGGTTAGGCTGGGAAATATGGCCGGAGATACTGGAAACACATACCACGGCTCCCTCTTTCTTTTTCCGCTGTTTAACGAATTCCGTTATCATCCGGGCGTAGGCGGCGGGTCCAGCCATAAAGGTATGTATCCAGTCCTCATAGTCCGCGTCAAGGCCCTTTGCGGTAAAGGGGAAGGCATTATTCACCAAAAAATCCAATTCCCCAAAGAGGCTCCTCCCTTTTGCGATAAGTGCGGCCGGTGTATCCTTGTCTTCCATATCCGCAACTATAAAGACGGCTTTATCACTGTAGGTTTTCCTGAATTCGGCGAGGGTCTCAAGCCCCGTTTTTTCATTCCGGCCGCAGAATAAAACACACGCCCCTTCCTCAAGGAGACGCTTCACCGTTGCCTTGCCGATGCCTCTGGAACCGCCCGTAACAACGGCGGCTTTTCCGTTTAAACCTTTCATGTTTATCTTCCTGTCATTGAGAATTTAATCCATAACCCGGCGTTTTGTATCACCGGGTTATAGGTTGGCTATACGTCAGGACGGTCGGACAATCCCGGCTGTCCTCTGTCGTACTTAATAGACGAAATCCTGAAGGTTGTTCTTATCAAAGAGCTTGGGTCTCGAAATGGTGAAGATCTTACCTGTGGACTGAATCGTGATGGTACTCAGCTTGCCGGCCTGAAAACTGGCGCCAGGGCCGGGGATGAAGCCTTTGTTGACTTCGGCATCCACCATGTATACCGCGAGGTAACCTTCGGCAGGGGGGTCCCAGAGTTGGAAACCCGGAGAGGAACCATCAACGACAAATTCCTTCATTTCGGAAGGCAAGCCCAGACCAGTAACCTTTACCCGGTTCGCGATACCCCTGGTCTGAACTACCTTGGTGGCGGCGGCGATACCCACGGTGGTGGGAGCGATAACGCCCTTCAGATTGGGCCACTTGGTGATGAGGGCTTCCATTTCAGTGGTGGATTTTTCCGGCTGATCATCGCCATAAACCACTTCAACCAGCTTCATATTGGCGAATTTGGGATCACTCTTGGCCAAAATAGCCTTCATCGAATCTATCCATGTGTTCTGATCCGGAGCGTCGGTGGTAGCGGAAAGAATGGCAAATTCGCCCTGGCCGTCGATGAGGCTGTGGAGTAAATCAAGCTGCGCTTGGCCGACGGTAGACATATCACAAGGTTCAATGGCCACATCCCGGTGGGATTCACTGCCGGGGATATCCTGGTTGATGATGTAGATCCGCACGCCTCTCCTGCGGGCGTCGTCAAAGGTACCGTTTAGCGCGTCGTTGGAATTGGCCGCGATGAAGATAGCCTTCGCACCGTTTTGTACCGCCGCTTCTATGTACTCAATCTGGCTGGTAGCTTCGGCGGTGGCCGGACCGGTAAAGATGTACTCGTACTTCTCTCCGTTCGGATCGATTTCCTTTAGAGCCTCCTCAAAGCCGGAATTGATGGCTACGAAATAAGGATTACCGAGATTTTTGGGGATAAAGTAGATCTTTACTTTCCCGCTCCCCGCCTGTTTACCGCCGCCTGCAAATACCGCTCCTGCGGCGATGACCAGACACAACCCTAAAAGCAGTAACTTCTTCGCTAGGTTCATACGTTCCTCCATAAAAAACATGTAATATATAACCAGGCCATTAACAGACCCGGGGTTCCCTATTTATCCTTCATATCCCGCACCAGACTGCTGATGTTGGGAATTATTATAGACACCAGAAGGATCAGTCCCATGACAAACATCTGGGCGTCCGAGGTGATATTGGCTACAATCAGACCTGTTTTGAGGATGATAACCATTATTACCGCGACGAAAGTCCCGATAATGCTGCCCCGGCCGCCGTTGATGTCCGCACCTCCGAGGAGTACCATGATAACCACGTCTATTTCGGAGTTAAGGTTCATGTCGTACCGGACCAGGAGAAGCCGCGACATGGTCAGGATACCGCATATGGCGGAAACTATCCCGGACATGATAAAGAGTCCCATCTTAACCTGCCTGGTATTTACCCCGCTGTGAATGGCCGCCTGCTCGTTCGCTCCAATGGCGAAGATCTTCCTGCCAAAGCTGGTCCTGTGGAGCAGCAGATAAAAACCACAGCTTACCAGGATGAAGATCAGCAGGGTAATGCCGAAATTCGCGTAACCGATGGTAAAGAGGGTCTTTTTTTCAAAACTGTTGAACCACGCGGGGAAGGAACCCAGACTCTTGTCGCCGATGAATATCTGGGATACCCCCCGAAACAGGTTCATGGTTCCTATCGTAACAATCATGGCCGGCAGGTTAAGGTAGGCTATAAGGCTGCCGTTTATGAGGCCGCAGACCGCGCCGATAAGGATGCCGATAACAATGGCAAGACCCATGGGCATCCCCCCATGAAAACAGAGGGCGGTGACCGTGGCGGAACAGCACATTACCGCGGGCACCGAAAGATCGATCATCCCCGCAGTAACAATCATAGTCATGGTGAGGGCGGTCATCCCCAATTCCATGTACCGGGTAGAGGTACGCAGAAGGTACGCGAGATCCCGGAAACTGGAGGAAAGGGACATACTGGTTATCAGTACAATAATGAGGAGCGCAAAGGGGACCACTTCCCGGCGTACCAACAACTGCCGTATCCCGGTATTATTCTTGATGATTTTTTCTCCCGTACTCATTTCACTTCCTTACGCATTTTTCCGGCCAAGTCTTGCCTTGGACTGCATGATGGACACACCGCGATCCAAGAGCAGCGCGATAACGATGATGAATCCGTAGCTGAACCGCTGTACTGTTCCGGGAATGCCGACCATGGCGATCATGGTATTGATGGTTCCCAGAAGCAGACAACCCAGAAAAACCCCTGCCACCGTACCTTTACCGCCCGAAACACTGACTCCACCGATAATCGTGGCGGAAATGACGACGAATTCCAGGCCATTTCCGGTGTTATTGGGATTCACATAACCGAATCGCGAGGCGGACATCATGGCGGTGATACCGCAGAGAACGCCGGTTATAACAAAGATGAGAAATTCCGTCTTTTTGCAGTTTATACCCCGCAGGTGAGCGGCCTCCCGGTTTGACCCCACGGCGTACACCTCCCGGCCAAAGTGGGTGTACCGCAATACCAGGAAAAAACCCAGGGTGATAATTACGGCGATCACGACCAGCCAGGGAACCAGGTACTCCCCCACGGCAAGTCCCTGGGAAACGGCATTGCTCATGCCGTCCGGCAGTTCGTAGCCGGTAACCATCTTACCGTGGGATATGATGTAGGTAAGACCCCGGTACGCGTTCAGGGTTCCAAGGGTCACGATGATCGCGGGAATTTTGAGGTAGGCGATAAGGAACCCGTTGAAGGCCCCGCAGAGGCAGCCGACCGCAATGGAAACGGCGATACCGGTCCACAGGGAAACGCCAAAGTCCCGAAACAGAATCCCCGCCACCATGGCGCTCAACGCTACGGCGGAACCGATGGAAAGATCGATGTCCCGGACGATGACAACCATCATCATACCCATGGCCATGGTCAGGTTGAGGGGCATCCAGAGTAAAACACTGTTGATAACGCTGGGCAGACGCCGGGCGGTGAACAGTTCCGGCCGGGCAATCCCGGACATGAGGAATATCAGGATGACAATACCTACCGTAACCAGCTCTTTTATGTTGTTGTTAAAAAAACGCTTGAACTTTTTCATTAAACCGCACTCCGATCCCTAACTGTTGAGGCCGCCATCATGATCCGCTTGCTGTCCAGTTCATCCCGGTTAAGCTCCGCGGTGATGTGTCCCTCGCACATGACGTAGACCCGATCCGACAACTGCAATATTTCCGGCAATTCCGAGGAAATCATCAGAATCGCCTTGCCCTGCTTTGCCAATTCGTTGATCAGCCTGTACACTTCCGCCTTGGCCCCAACATCGATGCCCCGGGTAGGTTCATCGAGGATCAGAATATCCGATTCGGTTAAAAGCCATTTGGCGATAACCACCTTCTGCTGATTACCTCCGGAAAGTTCCCTGACCGCCTGCGACGCTTCCCGCATCCGCACGTTGAGGTATTTTACATACCGATCGACCAGATCATCCTCTTTCTTCTGCTGTATAAACCCGAGTTTGGAGATGATCCTGCCAAGAACGGCAAAGGTCATGTTGTACTTTATGCTGAAGGCCGTCACCAATCCGGTACGAGCCCGATCCTCCGAGACCATGGCAATGCCGTTTCGCATGGCCGACGACGGATTTTTTATGCTTATCCTTTTCCCTTTTATAAAAATCTCCCCGGAAAGAGCCGGTTGGGTACCGAATATGGCGGAGGCTACCTCGCTACGTCCCGCGCCAACAAGGCCGGCCATCCCCACAATCTCACCCTGCCGGACATTGAGGTTGATGTCGTAATACTGACCGGGATAGGTAAGCCCCTTCGTTTCCAGGACCACATCCCCGATGGGGACAGTCTCCTTGACAATAAGCTCCTTAAAGGTCCGGTTGATCATCATGTGGACCAGGGTTTCCTGATCCGCTTCGTTTTTAAGGCATTCTCCCACCAACCTGCCGTCCCGCAAAACGGTAATCCGGTCGGCTATCTGTAGAATTTCTTCCAGCCGGTGTCCGATAAAAATAATCGCCCTGTTCTGCTCCTTGAGGCGCTGAATCATGGAGAAGAGGGTGTTCACCTCGCCATGGGAAAGGGCGGCGGTGGGCTCGTCCATGATGATCACCTTGGCGTTCTGAGAGAGGGCACAGGCGATTTCGATCATCTGCTGGTCGGCGATAGTCATCCCCCGCACAGGGTCCCGGCTCCGCATTCGCATACCGAGACTTTCAAGAAGTTCGTCGGTTTTCCGGTACAGGTCCTTCCAGTTAATAACGGGTTTGCCCCCGCTCCGGGTATGGCCCAGATAGAGATTCTCCGTGACGTTTAAGTCCTGAAAAGTGAGGGGTTCCTGATGAATCAGGGCGATCCCCCGCTGACGGGCGTCATGGGGGTTTTTAAACCGCACCGGATTACCGTCCACAAACACATGACCCTCCGAGGGCAAATGAACGCCCCCGATAATTTTAACCAGCGTTGATTTTCCGGCGCCGTTTTCACCAATCAGGGCATGAACTTCGCCAACACAAATATCAAAATCGACATCCTTGAGTACCGTGACGCCGCTAAAAGTCTTGCCAATTCCCTTTGTGCTGACTACCGGTGATTGATCCACCATAACAAAACTCCTCAACCCCACTGCCTATTTTAGATAAAAAACTTCTTTTAAATAACGAACCCCGGTACTGACGTCACCGTTTTCCAGGGGCGCGTCAATCATCCCGGAGGTAATATTATTCCAGCGTATGCAATCAGGATCTTTTACCACCCTGGCAAAGGCCTCATCGGGGTCACCATCACACTCAAATTCGTATATAAACTGATTACCATTCTGAAATATGGAATAATTTTTAAATCCCGCCTCCGAATGGGCTTTCATAATCTCAGGCCAGGGATTAAGGTGCATTTTAACATACTCATCAATACATTCCGGCTTGATATTCCAAACCCAAGCATACTTTCCTGCCATTAAACTCTCCCCAATGGTATTATTTTAAAAAAATTGTTGATAAAGACTATTATACAGGGGAAAGAACGAGAGTGCAAGAAAAATTTTGGTATATTTTTAGACTAGCCGGTCATACCAACAGACCAGTATCAACATGAAGCCTTCAAGAATAGCGATCTCTTGTATCCTCCGCCCCGGGGCCATTTTCCGGTTCCGCCCGCTAAGAAATATCCTGCTCTACGTCGATATTTTTTCCCGTTATGCCGACATGAATACCCTGAGCCGCCTCCGGAGCGTCGGGGTGGGCAATGAGCCATTTATTGCGGGCCCGGAGCAGTTTGTCTTCGGCGGTAACGGCCCTGAATTTCGGCAGATCCGTATTGGTTTCCCGGG
>JAISBR010000137.1 GCA_031266095.1 Treponema sp.
GCGGTTAAGAATTCCGGTTTCGGTCATAGCTCCTCCTATTTGCGCTCGTAGCAGCGCATGAGCAAATCGTACATTTCGGGAATTGTCGCTACCCGGGGATTGTTTTTATAATCCCCCAGTACCTGACCGCAGTCGGCAATTTCACGGATATCTTCTTTGGTAACGTTAAGGGATTTCAGGTCTATCCAGAGATCGATTTTTTTTAAAAAATCATCTATGGCCTCGCAGCTTTTTTGAGCGGCGCTTTTGTCATCTTCATGGTTCAGGGCGGGATTAAAAATCCGTCCCACCGCGGTGAATTTTTCTACCGCCGACTGCCAGGTAAAACGGGTGAATTCGGGATACTGCGCCGCCAGGGCTTGGCCGTGGGTAACATGGGGACAGTGGCCGCCGATCTGCATACCCAGGCCGTGGGGCAGGGTAACACCGGCGGAAGCGTTGGTCAATCCGCCCAGCGTATCGGCCCAGGCCATTTTTGATCGGGCTTCAATATTGCTGCCGTCCGCCAATGCTTTGGGAAGATTTTCCGCCACTATTTTTATCGCGTCCAGGGCCAGGGCCTCTACCAGAGGGTTGGTATTCACCGAAAGGAAGGCTTCAAAATTATGGCAGAAGGCGTCAAAGCCGGTTTGGGCGGTAACGGACTTCGGCATACTCACGGTAACTTCCGGATCAACAATGGCGATCCGGGGAAAGATATTCCGGTGCCAAATAGCGGACTTGTCTTTTTGGGCGGTGTTGGTAATGACAGCGCAGGGCGTAGCCTGGCTCCCCGTGCCCGCTGTTGTGCCGATCGCAATAATGGGGAGGGTTTTTTCGGAGGGCCCGGCGGTGTAGTGCAGGTAATCCCAGGCCGTGCCGGGATGGGTCGCCTCCACGGCGATTGCCTTGGCCGTGTCCATGGAAGATCCGCCGCCGAGGCCTATCACTAACTGGGCGCCGAATTCCCTGGCAAGTTTGGCCCCCTGGCTGACCACTTCGGTGGTAGGATTGG
Source organism: Treponema sp. (assembly GCA_031266095.1). The sequence goes on from JAISBR010000137.1 coordinate 995, forward strand.
GGACAACCTGATCATAGTGGGCAAGCTCGATTCCCGCTTCCTTGAGCTTGTCCTTTATTTTTTTATACAGGGAAGCAACGGCAGGACATTCCGGAACCGTCACCAGAAGCGCTTTTTTGCCGAATCGCAGGGCAAGATCGCCCACCTCGTTGACCCGACCACATCCGAAAACGATTTCAGTCGGCGCAAAATAATTAAATGATTTCATCGAAAACCTCCTGCTGTGAATAAAGAGATAATCTAATAGTAATTTCTGAAAGGAAAAGTGATCGGTGTTCCGTCACTAGAAATACCGATCACGATTCAATCAATGCCGCCTAATGCAATGCTCAATCCGTGATGTAGTACTTGTCAGCCTCATTCTTGGTGACAACAAAGGATCCTGTATCAACAAATCCCGGAGGCGGTTCTTTGGAAAGATTATGCGCTAAGTGATAGAGATGCACCATGGACCAATAACCCATGTTGTACTGTCCCTGGGCCATTGAAGCGTCAATATCGCCTGACTTGAGCATATCAAGAACCGCTTTATCAACATCATAGGTAAGGACCGTTATCTGATTTCTGCGTCCGGATTCTTTTACTACTGTGGGAACCACAGAACCGGAAATACCGGAGATGCAGAAAATACCGACGATGTCGTTGTTAGCCTGGAGGGCTGCCGCCATATTGTCCGCCGCCCTGGTGGTGTCGCCGCCATCGCTGACCTTAATCAGACTGATATTGGGGGCGTTTTCTTTAAGATAGGACTCGAAGGCCGCATATTTCATCTCTTCGTTGTATTGTCCAATGGTAAATACACAGGCGACCTTTCCCTGCTTTCCCGCTACCTTGGGCGCCATAAACTGGCCGGCGGTGAGTCCGGCGACTTCCGCATCGGTGGAAACGTACATGGGCCTGTTTGATGTCGGTGAATCAGAGTCAAAAGTGATAACCTGGATGCCCTGGGCGATGGCGTTGTTGATGGTATCCGCAAGAGCATAGGCATCAACGCAGGTAAGAGCTATGCCTTTGGGTCTCTTTGCGACGACCTGCTCGAGAACAGCAACCTGACCGGCGGCATCGGCATCTATCTGTCCGGTGTATTGGGGGGTTACTCCGTAAAGTGCCGCAGCGTCCTCCATACCGTCAAAACAGATCTTCCAGTAGTCGATGCCGGAAAGGAATGTCACCATGTAATATTCCTCAGATGCACTTCCGATAAGCGGTGAATTAGACGTTGCGCTTGCCGTGCCGGAACCTTGTCCAGAACCGCAGGACAGGGCTGCCGTTAGCATACAGGCTGCAAGGAAGAATACTCCTACCTTTTCTACCTTTTTCATTTGATCCTCCTGGATAAACGTTATATGTGCATTACGCGGAATTAAACCGCGCATAAACACCCGTATCATGCAGCAGTTTTTTTTACCTTCTTCTTCGGGCCACGTTCCCGATGGGAAATATAGTCCATTGATACTGCGAAGATCAGAATCGCCCCCTGGACAAAATTTTGCCAGTACACGGAGATATTGAGCATAACCAGAGCGGAGTTAACTACCTTAAGCAAGGCAAGGCCAATGAAGGTTCCCAATATACTGCCGGAACCACCGGTAAAGGATGTACCGCCTATAACCGCGGCGGAAATAGCGGTGGTCTCGGCGCCGACACTCAACTGGGAAGTGGCAACATTGAAACGCGCCATACTTAAAATACCGGTCATCGTTGACAGGAGGGCTACAATGATATAAACGGAGATTTTTACCTTGTTTACATTGATACCCGAAAAACGCGCCGCGTTCTCATTGGAACCGACAAAAAAGACATTGCGGCAGATACTGGAATATTTGGTGAAGATATGAGCGACGGCCGTGACTACCAGGAAGATGATAAACAACATGGGGATTCCGAATATATTCCCCGTACCGAGAAAACGGAAAGAATTGGGAAGGCGGCCGGAAACCGAGATGGTCGAACCGGTAGTTAAAATATAGGCAACTCCCCGGGAAAGATTCATCATGCCGAGGGTTACGATAAAAGGAGGGAGCCCAATCTTACTTATCATGAAGCCGTTGAAGATACCCACAAAAAGGCCGGCGCCGGTAGCGGCCAAACAGGCGATCCAGACACTGACGCCCCGGAGACAGATATAACCGGCGACAACAGCGGTCATAGCAGCGACGCCGCCGACGGATAGTTCAATGCCCCCCAGAATAAGGGCGAGACAAAGCCCTATGGAAAAGAAGCCGTCGGTTGCAATAGCCAGGGCAATACTGCGCAGATTGCCCATGGTGAAAAATTT
>JAISBR010000190.1 GCA_031266095.1 Treponema sp.
GAAAACCGTCAAAACATGGACCGGGCGGCAGCATCTTGAGTATCGGTATCGATGGTACAACGGGGTAGAGTTACGGGCGGAACAGCCGACACTCACGGTGAATTATCTGTCATTGGAGATATGGACTAAAGAGAAGGGAAAGACACCTACCGAAACAGTTGGGTAACGGACCTTGCGATAGAGGAAGAGCAGGTGGTGGAGATGGCCCAGTGCGGACGGGCGCGGTGGAAGAACGAGAACGAGCACAACAACGTACTGAAACATCACGGGTATCATCTGGAACACAACTTTGGGCATGGGGAGGAACATGCCTGTGAAATTTATGGGATATTGAATTTACTGGCGTTTCAGATGCATGGGGTGATGCTGCTGTTGGATGCAGGGTATCAAAAGGCGTGGGCGGGCATTCGCCGCCGGGACAAGTTTTTCGCGGGGATGCGGATATTTTTCAACCGGTATGTATTCGAGACCCGGGAAGACTTTATCGGCTTTGTCGGCCAGGATGATGAGCCTGACGGGTAAATGGAGAATTGCTGGTGATTTCTTTTTTCCCTTCCTGGTCCAAGAATTACGCCCTTAATGCCTGGTGGGCGAGTTCTTCCACCGGTACCGGTTTGGTACCGGAAAAATGCCGCGCCTCATTGTCTGTCCCCTGCCTCAACAGGGTCCATAATAATTCCCCTAATCGCCGCGCTATCGCCACTATCGCTTGCTTCTTCCCCTGTCCCTTCTCCTTCGGCATATACTCAGATACTACCGGGATGCTCCCCAGAGCGCTTCTATGACGCTGATAGTCAGTTTTCGTTCGGTGTGGGTTGTCTCGAATTGCTCTGCTTTTGACCGCAGGCCCGCCTCAAATTCCGCTACGGCGTCCGTTATGAGTTTTCCCGTTCTTTTGTGTTCATTGGTATCCCCTCCCTTGGGATACCGCAAGTATATCATACTTTCCCTTTTTGCCTCGAAAAAAATTCACCCCGTCCGCCGCTTGATACGGAGGGGAAATTCCGCTATTTTGAAAAAGATTTAACAAGGAGACCTTATGGCTATTGTGGAGGACCATACCCCGGAAACAGGCGCGGGGTCTGATTTTATCAGCGAATTCATCAAAGAGGATCTGGCGTCAGGCAGATTTACCTACGTGCGCACCCGTTTTCCGCCGGAGCCTAACGGCTGGCTCCACATCGGCCACTGCAAGGCCTTTTACATCGATTTTTCCATGGCGGAACGTTTTGGGGGTACATACAATCTTCGCTTTGACGACACCAATCCGGAAAAAGAGCATGTCTCCTACGTTGAGGCCATTAAGCGGGATGTCAAATGGATGGGCTATGACTGGGAGGACCGGGAGTATTACGCGTCCGACTATTATGCATACCTCTACGAACTGGCGGTGAAGATCATCAGGAAGGGAAAGGCGTATGTTGACGATCTTTCCGAAGAGGCGATCAGCGAGTACAGAGGGACCGCGGCCGCCGACAAAAACAATATCACCGTAACGCCGCCGGGGCGGAACAGCCCCTGGCGGGAACGTCCGGTGGAAGAGAACCTGGATCTCTTTACCCGGATGAGGGGCGGCGAATTCCCAGACGGCGCCAAAACCCTGCGGGCCAAAATCGACATGGCCCATCCCAATCTGCTCCTGCGTGATCCGGTGATGTATCGTATCCGTCGGGAAACCCACTACCGGACCGGGAATACTTGGTGTATCTATCCCATGTACGATTTTCAGCATCCACTGTCGGATGCCAAAGAGGGCATCACCCATTCCCTCTGCTCGCTGGAATACGAGATACACCGGCCCCTCTATGAATGGTTCATCAGAGAAGCGGAAGTCTTCCCCTCACGTCAGATCGAGTTTGCCCGGCTTAACCTGACCCGCACGGTGATGAGCAAACGCTGGCTGCTCAGGCTGGTACAGGACAAGCGCGTTTCCGGCTGGGATGATCCACGGATGCCAACCATAGCGGGCCTTCGCCGCCGGGGTTATACCCCCAAGGCGATACGTAGCTTTGTTTCACAGATCGGTATCGCCAAAACCGACAGCATGGTGGATATCGCCTTCCTTGAGTACTGCCTTCGGGAAGACCTGAACAAGCGCGCGCTACGCGTGATGGCGGTGCTGCGTCCGTTGAAGCTCATCATCGAAAACTGGGACTCTTTCGAAACCGTGGAACTTGAGGCGGTGAACAACCCCGAGGATGAATCCGCCGGAAAGCGCACGGTTCCCTTCAGCCGGGAACTGTGGATTGAGCGGGATGATTTTATGGAAACGCCGCCGCCCAAATATTTCCGGTTGTTCCCCGGCAACAGCGTACGGCTCCGCTACGGCTACATCGTTACCTGTACTGATTTTGACAAGGACGCCGCCGGGAACGTCACGGCGGTGCGTTGTACCTATGACCCCGAAACAAAGGGCGGCAACGCGCCGGACAATCGCAAAGTAAAGGGTACTATTCACTGGGTTTCCGCTACCCACGCCGTGTCCATTGAGGTCCGCATATACGATTACCTCTTCAATGTCGAACGCCCCATGGAGGCTGCCCCCCGGCCGGACGGCAGCCCCGGCGAATTCACCGACAACCTCAACCCCCATTCCCTTGAGGTGATTACCGGCGCCTGGGGCGAGCCCTCCCTGGCAGCGGCCGCGCCTGAGGATCGTTTCCAGTTTGAGCGTATCGGTTACTTTGTGAGGGATCCCGGCGGCGATGAGGCTGGGCGGCCGGTATTCAACAAAACCATTGGGCTGCGGGATACTTGGGCGAAGATCACGAAAAAATGACAGAAATCAGAGAGGGAAAATGAAAAAAAGGGCGCTTATCAGTGTGTTTTACAAGGACGGTATTTCGGAGCTGGCTTCATTTTTGAATGGCTCAGGCTGGGATATTCTTTCCACTGGTGGAACTTCAAAGTACCTTACTGAAAACAATATTCCCGTTATTGACGTTTCCATGGTAACGGGTTTTCCCGAATGTCTTGACGGCAGGGTGAAGACTCTGCATCCGGCTATTCACGCCGGGATCCTCGCGCGCCGGGACGAGCGAAGCCATGTGGATACGCTTGAAAAGATGGGTCTTTCAACTATTGATCTTGTATGTGTCAACCTCTATCCCTTTTTTGAAAAAGTACAGGCCGGCCTTTCCCCCGGGGAAACGGTGGAATTCATAGATATCGGCGGACCGGCTATGCTCCGTTCCGCGGCGAAAAATTTTCGGGACGTAATTGTCCTGACCGATCCGACGGATTACGCTGAGGTCATGGCGGATCTTGAGACCGGGGATGTTCCCCTGGAATTAAGAAAGCGCCTGGCGGGAAAAGTCTTTACTCTCAGTTCAGCCTATGACGCCGCCATTGCCCGTTATCTGCTGGACGATGAGTATCCTCAGTACTGGCCCCTTTCGCTTAAGAAAGGGCAGGACCTGCGTTACGGTGAAAATGGACACCAGTCCGCGGCGCTCTACCTGCACACCGGCCTGTCCGGTGTACTGGGCGGCATGGAGCAGCTCCATGGAAAAGAGCTGAGTTACAACAACATCAGAGATCTGGATCTGGCCTGGAAGGCGGCATGCGCCTTTGGGCTCCCGCAGGCGGGAGTCCGTCCCACGGGTGAGAATGATGTACAGCGGCTGGTTCCCGGCATTGACGTTACCGCTGCCGGCGGCAAGGTTTGCTGCGTTGCGGTAAAGCACAATACCCCTTGTGGAATCGCCCAGGGGAACACTCTGCTTGAGGCTTACGAGAAAACCTATGCCTGCGATCCAGTATCGATCTTCGGCGGCATCGTCGTGTCCACCGCGAAAGTTGATATGGCTGCAGCGGCGAGGCTGGGCGAACTGTTTCTTGAGATCGTGGCCGCCCCGGATTTCGAACCTGAGGCCCTGAAAATTCTGAAACAGAAAAAAAATCTCCGCATATTAACACTTGGTAAAGCGCCGCTTGAAACCCATGAATACATCGCCGTTGACGGCGGTCTTTTGGTTCAGCGGAGCGACCGAAAGCTCCTTGAAAAATGGGAGCTAGTAACCAATGCCGCGCCCGCCGCCGGAGATATAAACGACATGATCTTCGGTATGCGGGCGGTAACTTTCGTGAAATCAAACGCTGTCATGATCGTCAAGGACGAGGCGGCGGTGGGTATAGGCGGCGGGCAGGTGAACCGTATCTGGTCCACAGTCCAGTCTCTGGAACGGAGTGCCGCCGCGATTAAGGCCGCGGCGGAAGCCGGTAAAGGCCCCTGGAAAGATGGGGTACCCGCCAGGGTACTTGCCTCGGACGCCTTCTTTCCCTTTGCCGACGTGGTGGAGGCCGCAGCAGCAGCAGGGATCAAAGCCATCATTCAGCCCGGCGGCTCGGTCAATGATAATCTTTCAATTGAGGCCTGTGATAAATATGGCATCGCCATGGTCTTTACCGGAATGCGGCATTTCAAACATTAGACTTGTTCGACAACCCGCTTGATTGTCGCGGACTAAAGTCCGACACAAGTTCTGCAATTTCCCGCCAAAGAACCTTTGGTTCGACGGAGACAATATGAAGTGCCCCCCGGTTAAAAGCCATGGGTTTACTACCTGTGGTAGAATTACCTCATTTAACACAGGAGGCACTGATGCAAGAATACTGGAGAAGCAGGAGGAGCCGGCTGAAGCAGCGGCGGGGCGACGGTGAAGGAAGTGATGATCCACCGACTAAGGAGTGCGGAGGGGAAACCGGCAATTTCTGCTGCGGGGGCTTGAGAAGGTAAATCAAGAATGGAAACTGGTGTGCCTTGGATATAACCTGAAGCGGTTATACCGGCTCTCGCAGGGATGAACGGGAAACCGGAGGGTAAGACGGACGGGATAGCCTGTTTAAGGGGGAGATAAGCGGTCTCCGAAAAAGAAAAAAACTCAAAACCGCAAGCAGATAGCCCACTCCCAATAGCAAAGCGCAACAGGCTGCTAGACAGCCCCTTCGGTGATATCCATCGTTCCCTCCTCTGGATATCTTCGTCATTTTTCGGTCAAATTTTTACTTGTCGGTTCCTTTCCCTCTCTCCTGTACCATAAAGTGAATGCTGTTGCCCTGTTCATTCGCGCCCACGTGTTGCGTCTTCTCATTTTCCCGTGCTATAGTAGGCGAAGGAGGCCGTGATGAAAATTACCAAAAAAACCTTCGGGGTTCTTTCCGGTGGAAAAAAGGTATCTCTCTATATACTGAAAGCGGGAGAGCTGAAACTTGCCCTTACCGATTATGGAGCAGCCTGGACCAGCCTCTTAGTTCCGTCCCAAAAAGGGCGGAAAGATGATATACTCCTCGGCTACTCCGGACTGGAGGGTTATCTTACCAATACGCCCTATCTGGGCGTTACGGTCGGCCGTTTTGCCAACCGGATCAGGGGTGCGGCCTTTTCCCTTAATGGGGTACGATACGCCCTTGACGCCAATGACGGCGTGAACACCCTGCACGGCGGCTTTCGCGGCTTTGACAAGCGCGTCTGGAGGGCCGCGGCCTATGAGGAAAATGAGGGCGTGTTTGTGCGCTTCGAGTTGGAAAGTCCAAACGGGGACCGGGGCTATCCGGGGAACCTGAAAGCGGCGGTCAGCTACGGACTCACCAAATCCAATGAACTTATCGCTACTTACGAGGCCGGGGCCGACTCGCCGACGCCGGTGAACCTCACCAACCACGCTTATTTTAACCTGGCCGGGGAGGGGAACGGGACTATTCTTTCCCATGAGATGCGCCTGTATTCCTCCGCATACATAGAGGTTGACGAGGAGCTGATGCCCACCGGCCGGCTGCTCCCGGTTCGGGATACCCCCTTTGATTTTAAGACACGTAAGCTCCTGAGCCGTGATCTCAGGGCCGAATACGGCGGCTCAGGCGGGTCCGGCGCGCCGGAGGGCTACGATCACTGTTTTGTGGTAGATGGCGATCCGGGCAAGCTGCGTCCGTGCGCCGAGGTGTTTGAACCGGGTTCAAGCAGGCTCATGAAGGTGTTCACCACTCAGCCGGGGGTCCAGCTTTATACGGGAAATATGCTCACCGGTACGAGCGGTAAGCACGGTTCTTTCTATACCAAACACACCGGTTTCTGCCTTGAAACCGAACATTTTCCGGATTCTCCCAACCAGAGCGGTTTCCCCTCTTCTATTTTTGAACCGGGGAATGACTACTACGAAAAAACGGTGTTCGCGTTTGACTGGTAAGCTCAAAATACGCCATTGAGAAAACCCCGTTAATTCGTTATTCTGTTTGCTATGATACATATCGCTTTTACCGGGGGCGGTACCGGCGGGCATATCTATCCGGGCTTGGCGGTGGCGGCGGAACTGAAACAGCAGCTTGCCGGGCGGGACTGTCGGCTCTTCTGGATAGGTTCCAATGCCGGCATGGACCGGACACTGGTAGAGGATGCGGGGCTGGAGTTTTTTGGCGTTCCGGCGGGGAGGCTCAGGCGCTATGTGACGCTGAAGACCATTCCCGATTGTTTCAGGGTCATCGCTGGTTTTGTAACGGCCAGAACTATTTTAAAAAAAGAGAAGACCCGCTTGCTTTTTTCCAAAGGAGGGTTTGTGAGTGTACCGCCCTGCGCCGCCGCCGCTTCCTTGGGTATTCCGGTGTTTACCCATGAATCCGATTACAGTCCTGGTCTCGCTACGCGGCTCAATGTCCGTTTTGTATCCCGTACCGGCGGCAGGATATTCACCGCCTACGAGGACACCGCCCGTTTCCTGTCCGTTGCCGCGCGTGACCGCGTTACGCTCAGCGGCAACCCGGTGCGGGCCGAATTCCGTTCCGCCGACGCCGCCAGGGGAAGGGCGTTTTTGGGACTGGGGCCGCAGGCGCGGGTGTTGCTGGTATTAGGCGGCAGCCAGGGAGCACAGGAAATAAATGATCTGGTCCGCGCCGCCCTGCCGGAGCTCACCCGCTATTACATGGTGGTTCACCAGACCGGTTCCGCCGTTGCATGGGATCTGCCCGCTTCGGAGCGCTATAAGCCCTATCCGTACATCAAAGAGGAAATGCCGCATCTGTTGGCCGCTGCTGAACTGGTGCTGAGCAGAAGCGGTGCCGGTACGATTTGGGAAAACGCAGTCCTTGGTAAGCCGATGGTGCTGATTCCCCTGTGCGGTTCCGGTACCAGAGGGGATCAGGTAGAGAATGCCCGTTTTTTTGAAACGGCCGGCGCGGCCCTGACCTTGTCGGGCGAAGCGGCCAATCCGGAAAATATCGCGAAGACCATAAACAGCCTCGCGGTGGATGAGCAAAAACGTCTGCGTATGTCCGCTGCCTCGCTGAAAATCGGTGCGGGGGACGGAGCGGCTCGGATCGCGGAGGTCCTTGCCGAAGCGATTGATATATCTCACGGGGGGAGCCGATGAGTTTTGCGGTAATAGATATTATGTTTGTGGCGCTGATTGTTATTTTTTCCGTGCGTTGCGCTCTCAAGGGTTTTATCAGCGAACTGATGTCTATGGCTTCGGTCGTGCTTGGTCTCTTAGCGGCTTTGTATTGCTATAAAAACGGCGGTGAGTTTGTCAGACTGAAATTCATGCCGGAGATGAAAATTGTTCCTGAGATTATCGCCTTTATCGCCCTCTTTCTGATCATTTTTGTAGCTATCAAAATTCTGGAAGGCATGCTCAAGGAAATTATTGAGGGGATCAGACTCGGTTCGGCGGATCGTCTTTTGGGAGTGCTCTTTGGCTTTGTTGAGGGGATCATCGTGATAAGCCTGGTTCTGTTCCTGTTAAGCGTGCAGCCCCTCTTTGATTCACAGCCTATACTGGAAGATAGTCTGTTCGCGAAAATCCTTCTGCCCTTTATTCGTGGCGAAGGTTTAATACCCCGCCGGATCGGAGGTCCGAGCTCTGCCGCGCGGTTGTTGATTGACGGTACAAGGAGCGTTGCCGGTGTTTGAGAATATCATCGCTCAGGACGCGGCGCTTCAACTCGCGGATGATGTTATCTCCAGGCGGCTTGCCCCTTCTATGTTGTTTTTCGGTCCTCCCGCGTCGGGAAAGGGCAGCGCCGCCCTGGAATTGGCCCGGATCCTTTCCTGCGAAAACCATGACGCTCCCTGGAACTGTTCCTGTTCCGCCTGTGCCCGGCATCGTTATCTGATACACGGTGACCTTTTGACCCTTGGTCCCCGCCCCTTTGCTGCGGAAATCGCCGCGTCCAAAGCCGCCTTTCTGCGGGATCCGGGTTCAACGGCGACCAGGATACTCTTCATCCGTTCATTGCGGAAACTTCTGGCCCGCTTTTCGCCGGTACTCTGGGAAGACGATCCAAAACTGGGAGCGATTAGCCCGCGTTTACAGTCTTTGGAGGAAGCGTTAGATGAATTTGAGATCCTCACCGGAGAAGCGCCGGAAGCCGGGACCGGTCTGGCGGCCTCATTGGAAAAGCTTACCGTTTCGATTTTGAAAAGTGCCTTGAAACTTGAAGATGAAGGCATAGGGGATGTAATTCCCATCGCGCAGATACGGCGGGCCGCCTATTGGGGCCGGCTTGCGCCTAACGGTAGACGGAAGATCCTCATCATTGAAAACTTCGATCGTATGCAAGAAGGGGCCAGGAACTCGCTTCTCAAGATTCTTGAAGAGCCGCCTGAGTCTTTGAGCATTGTCCTCAGCTCCCAGCGGCGTGAGGCGATTATGCCCACTATTCTTTCACGCCTGCGGCCCTATCATTTTTTGAAACGAGCCGAGGAGCGGGAGCGGGAAATTATCCGACGGGTTTTCAGGGATTCCGGCGCTTTTGCGGGTGGAAATCTCCCGGTAGGGGATAATGCCGCCGGACTCATCAGCGCATATCTTGATTCTTTTCTTCCCCAATTCGCTGAAAAGCTCTACCCGCTGGCGGCGTTTTTTATCGCCTCCATCGCGCGTTCAGCGGCGCTTTCCCTCAAAAAGAAGGGTGCGTCTGAACTCCCGGCGGACTTGTCCGCTCTTGGCGCCCAGTGCGCCCCCATAGCTGAGGCTGCCGGCTTTGGGCGGGCCTTGAGCGCCAGGGAAGTTATCGAAACCGTCCTTTCCGCAAGCGCCGGTTTTGAGGCCCGATCTTTTCCCCGTTTTCTCCGCCTGATCCTCGACCTGGTTACGCGGATTCAAAGAGAAGAAGTCTCAGGTCCTCATTTCATTGCGCATAACGATCTGTGGCGGAAGTATACCGCCCAGGCGGAAGCGGCGGCGGGCGTTTGGAATCAAAGTCACGCCCTTGCCCTGGAAGCGCTTTTTTACCGCCTGAAAGAAGCATTGGCCGTCGTATGAGTGACTTTTACAAACGGGCTATAAAAAAACTGGATAAACTCACCGCCGAGCGGTGCCGTGAACTTTTGATATCGGCGGCGGAGGAAATAAACCGTTTTGAGACGGTGCTGAATTCCCTTCCTAACGGCATCCTGGTCTGCGATGAAAAGCACTGTCTCATTATGGCGAATAAAGCCGTCCAGCGACTGCTCCCTATGAATCATATTGAGGCCGGGAATATTCCGCTCTGGTCGGAGACTCAGGACGAGCAGGTACGGGAATTTTTCCAGAAAAGCCTGCTGGGCGGAGATCGGGTGTTGGATCGGGAGATCGATATTGAGGCCCAGGGACAGAACAGGCTCCTTTCTATCAGCGTACTTCCCCTGGTGTGTTCCCACCGGATAACCGGTTCTCTCATCCACATTGAGGATATTACCGAGAAACGAGGCAGGGAAGCCCGCTTGCGGTGGGCGGAAAATTTGGCAAGCCTTACCACCTTGGCGGCCGGGGTTGCTCATGAAATAAAAAATCCCCTGGGATCCATTTCCATCCATCTTCAGTTAATGCAAAAAGCTCTGTCGAAGAATCAGAAGACAAAGACGGAAGATCCTTCTAACAGACTCCTCGGTAAATACATTAGTGTGCTGAATGAGGAAGTGGAGCGGCTCAACCATATTGTAGTTGATTTTCTCTTTGCGGTCCGTCCCATGAGCCTGGAACTGCGGGAGGCCGATATCAACGCTCTGATCGCGGAACTCGTCGAATTTGTCCGTCCCGAAATGGAACAGTCCCGTATACGGGTTTTTCTGGAACTTGACGAAAGTCTCCCGCTGATACTTATGGATGAACGTTACATGAAACAGGCCTTGCTCAACCTTATCAAAAACGCCCAGGCTGCCATGCCCGAAGGTGGGCTTTTGACGATCGCTACCATCAGAGATGAAAATGAAATTAAAATAAGCGTCTGTGATACCGGCGTGGGAATCAGCGAAGAAAATCTCAAAAAAATATTTGAGCCTTATTTTACCACAAAGGAAACCGGTACGGGCCTGGGGCTTACTCTGGTTTTTAAAATCATCCGGGGGCATCAGGGTGAAATCGCGGTTGATTCACGGGAAGGGGGAGGAACCGCTTTTGAGATCATCATGCCCCTGCCCCAGAAGGAACGGCGGCTCTTGGCGTATAACGCCGGACGCGGCCGGCCAGAGGATGTCGGAGGAGGGGAACAATGAAATTCAGACTCCTTATCGTTGACGATGAAAAAAATATCAGAGAAGGGCTTGCCGTGTCTCTTGAGATGGACGGCTACGAGGTGGTATGCGCCGCTGACGGAGAGGAAGGCTGGAACCGTTTTGGCAAAGGCGATATAGATCTGGTTATCACCGACCTGCGCATGCCTGCTATGGGCGGAGAGGAATTATTGCGCCGCATCCTCGCCGAAACACCGGGCTTGCCGGTAATCATCCTCACTGGTCACGGTACGGTGGAGAATGCCGTTACCGCCATGCGGGAAGGAGCGTACGATTTTCTCACCAAGCCGGTTAACCTCGACCGTCTCTCTCTTCTCGTTAAGCGGGCGCTGGCGAACCGGGAACTGGTTCTGCGGCAGCGTCAAATAGAAGAGGAGTTGGAACATCACAAAGGTTTCGAAAACATCATTGGTACTTCCGCCGTTATGCGCAAAGTTTTTGATACCGTGACCCGTGTCGCCCCCACCAAAGCCTCAATCCTTATTACCGGTGAATCTGGTGTTGGGAAGGAGCTTGTGGCGGACGCCATCCACGAACTTTCGCCCCGTAAGGGGAAGCCATTGATTAAAGTCCACTGCGCGGCCCTTTCGGCGGGGCTTTTGGAAAGCGAGCTTTTCGGCCATGAGAAGGGCGCTTTTACCGGCGCGGTATCCCGCAAGCGAGGCCGTTTTGAGCTTGCCAACGAGGGAACCCTCTTTCTGGACGAGATAGGTGAAATTGATCAGAACATCCAGATAAAACTTTTGCGGGTGCTTCAGGAGAAGGAATTTGAACGGGTTGGCGGCGAAGACACAATCGAGACCGACGTGCGGATTGTAACCGCGACCAACAAGGACCTTAAAGCGGAAATAGAAAAAGGTAATTTCAGGGAAGACCTCTACTTCCGTCTCAACGTGGTAAATATTCACGTCCCGCCTTTACGCGAAAGAAAGGACGATATTCCACTGCTGGCCGCTTCGTTTCTCAAGGAATTTGCTGCTGAAAACGGAAAAGCCGTCGAGGGCTTTCACGAAAAGGCCCGTTCCAGGTTCTATGTTTACGACTGGCCTGGTAACATTCGGGAACTGCGAAACTGCGTTGAAAGCGCGGTGGTCATGTGTCAGGGAAACATCATTACCGAGGAGGATATGCCTCCCACATTGCGTTCCGCCAGTGACGAGAGCTGGATACGCATCCCCCTGGGCATAAGCCTTGAGGAAGCGGAAAAGATCATAATTCGGGACACCCTTTCGTTCAATAAGGGCAACAAGAGCAAAACCGCCGATACCCTGGCTATCGGCCGCAAGACCCTGCACCGGAAACTGGCCGAGTGGGGAGACGCTCCCGTTCAATCTTAGAAGCCTGTTGCATTTGTAGTCAGATGGAGCTGTCCAAAAAGTAATGACAACCCTGCAATTTTTTCCCCGTAAAGGCAAAATACATGCTATGTTATTCCCATGAGTAAAGGCGTAAGTGACCAGATAACCTACAAGCCCTACAGTCAGGGGCAGGCATACCTCATTCCTCCCAGCGTGGACGAACTGATCCCGGCGAACCAC
>JAISBR010000200.1 GCA_031266095.1 Treponema sp.
GGGTAAGACGGGCGGGATAGCCTGTTTAAGGGGGAGATAAGCGGTCTCCGAAAAGGAAAAAACTCAAAACCGCAAGCAGATAGCCCACTCCCAATAGCAAAGCGCAACAGGCTCCTAGCGTCACCTTGTCCCCCGCTTCCAGCTTCCCGTACCGTTGCAACCGCCCTTCCGCCGCCGCTCACCGCAAAGCGGCAAGCGCTTCCTGGACCATGTGATCACAGCGCTCATTCCAGGTGTTGCCCGCGTGGCCCTTGACCCATTTCCATTGCAGCGCCAGTTCGCCGGTCAGGGCGTCCAGCTCTTTCCATAGATCCTGATTTTTCACCGGCCGCCGCTCGCTGGTGAACCAGCTGTTCCGTTTCCAGAGCTGTATCCACTCGGTGATGCCCTTCTGCACATACTGCGAATCGGTGTACACCGTCGCCTGCCTGGGCAGGGTATCAGAGGCTTTCAATGCCCGTAATGCGGCAATAACCGCGTGCAATTCCATACGGTTATTCGTGGTGTACTTTTCGGCTCTTTTCTCCTCAAGTACCTTCCGTTCTCCCTGAAAGGTACTAAGGACCATCACATAAGCCCAAGCTCCCGGCCCGGGATTACCTGAACATCCTCCGTCGGTATATACGTTTAACGCTGTTGCCATCTGTTCCATTTCCTTTCTTTATTCGTGGCGAGGGTTTAATACCCCGCGGCTCTGCCGCGGTCATAAAGGTATTAAACCCGAGACCAATACCTTATGAGAACAACATACCGTGTGGCTCTGCCGCGCGGTTGTTGATTCCAAGAGTTCATTGCGCTTATAGTAACTGAGTTGTTACATCCTGTCAAATTCCCGCGGAAATTACTACTGCCCGGTCGAATGCCGCGGTTTCCTTTTTAACGCGGCAATTCCCGTTCCTCTTGGCAATCTTCCCTTTTTACGCTATGGTTTTTTCATTGTAGACGAAGATTTTCGATAAAATCACTGTGTGTTCGGCAGGGGGCTCGTGTATGCGGTATGTAATGGATAGCTCTTTTTTGACCGGCTACGAGCCGGTAGATGCCCAGCATCGGCAGCTTTTCGACGCGATAAACAACCTGATGGAGGTCTGCGAAAAGGGCGCGGATCGGGATGGACTCGAAAAAAGCCTGAATTTCCTTTCGGATTACACGATCAAGCACTTTTTTGACGAGGAACAGTTCATGAAGGCGCACGGATTCAGCGATATGGACCGGCATTTCCAGTTCCATGAAGCCTTCAAGAAGGTGGTCAGGGATCTTGCCCATCAATTTATCTTCAAAGGCGCTTCCGAACAACTGGTCAAAGAGGTAGAGGACAAGATCGGGACTTGGCTGATAGAACACATCAAGGGTCAGGATTTTCGCTGGGCAAAAGAACTGAAGGAAAAAAGGCCGGAGTTGTTTGCCGCGGATGTCGTTTCCAAAACATTTACCACTCCTGAATCAACCGTACAGGTCAGTACGCGGGTCATACCGGAAACACCGGCGCCCGCTCTCACGGATTCAACGGAACGGGCCGTCACCATAAAAACCCCCGGCATGCCGGTATACGCGTCCCCGCCGGCCCCGCCCGCGAAACCGGCCGCCGGGATAAACGCCGCCGCTCCCCCGCCCGCCGGGGCAGAGGGAAAATCCCGCGGCATCCTCGTAAAGATGACCGTCCTTTCCTCGCTCGTGCTTTTTGCCGCGGTTGTGGCTATGGCCTTCCTGAGTGTATATACCCTGCGGGACCTTTCCGGCCCGGACGCCGGCATCAGTTCCGTATCCGGCCGCCTCATCCTGGTTATGGGCCTGGACGCGCTGGCCCTGCTCATAGCCGGGGTATTCCTCAATTTCAGTTTCACCAAGGTACTGGTCATAAACCCCCTGAAAAAGATAACCGGCGTTTTGGAAAAGGTGGGAGAAGGCGACATTTCCCAGCAGATACGGATGAAGTCCGGAGATGAAATCGGCGAGATGGCGGGCCATTTTGACCGGACCATGGAAAGCCTCAAGGGCCTCGTGAAGATCATCCAGAATGAAGCCGAGGAGGCGGACGATACCGGTAAGGATCTCTCCGAAAGCATGACCATGACCACCGGATCTATGCACGAGATAAACAGCGGGATTCAGCGCATGCAGCGGCAGATCGGCGTTCAGGAGGATTCGGTGTCCGCCACCAATACCGCGGTAAACCGGATCGGCGGCAGCATCAACAAACTCATCGGCGAAATAGAAACCCAAATAGTCAGCGTATCCCAGTCATCATCCGCCGTCGAGGAAATGCTGTCCAACATCGAATCGGTTACGCACATCAGCCGCGCCAATGCCGAAAACGTCACGCGCCTGGCCGAGGCGTCGGAAGTTGGGCGGAACGGATTACAGGCGGTGGCGGCGGACATACAGGAAGTAGCCAGGGAATCCGAGGGCCTCCTGGAAATCAACGCCGTTTTACAGAAGCTCGCGAGCCAGACCAACCTGCTTTCCATGAACGCCGCCATAGAAGCCGCCCATGCCGGAGAATCGGGAAGAGGCTTCGCCGTGGTAGCCGATGAAATCAGGAAACTCGCGGAATCTTCCGGGGAACAGTCAAAAACCATCAGTACCGTGTTAAAAAAGATCCGTAACTCGATGGCAAAAATCGCCGCCGCTACCGGCGAAGTGCTCAGTGAGTTCGAGGCAATTGACGACGGGGTAAAGACCGTATCGGCTCAGGAAGAAGAGATCTGTAACGCGATGGAAGAACAGAACGCCGGCAGCCGCCAGATTCTGGAAACCATACAAAAGCTCAATGAAACAACCGGTATCGTCAAAAGCAGTTCCGAGGAAATGCGGCGGGGAAGCGGTGAAATCATCATTGAGGGAGAGAACCTGAAACGGGCGACGGAGGAAATTGCCGGCGGCATCAACGAAATGGCGGCCCGCGCCGGGGAAATAAACAATTCCGTCACCCGCGTTAACAGCATAAGCGCTAAAAACAAAACTAACATCAATATACTCAGGCAGGCGGTCTCCCGGTTTATCATTGTGGATAAGTATTACCGCTGGGACGACTCCCTGGCCATTGGGGTTGAAAAAGTCGACAACCAGCACCGGCAGCTTTTTGACGCGGTCAACAGTCTTATCGACGCCATTGAAACGGGGAAAAGCGCGGAGGGACTCAAAAAGACCCTGGATTTTCTGGTCGACTATACGGTGACCCATTTTGCCGACGAGGAAGAGATTCAGAGGCAGTGCGGGTTTCCTGATTTAGAAAACCACCACCGCATCCATGAAGCCTTCAAAAAGACCGCCGTGGAACTGGTCAAAGGATTGGGCAGGTTCGGAAGCAGCGCAGCCATGATCAGGGAAGTACGGGAGAAAATCGGCAAGTGGCTGCTCATCCACATCAAAGACCAGGATTCCAGGATTGGGGCGTATATCAGGGCAAAAGAGCGCGGGAATGGACGGGCGTAAGCTATGGGAACCGCTTGAAACTTCCGTTTTGAAACCACAGGCTTAGATTTAGGTGGAAAAGCGGGCTTTAGACCGCTTTTCCTTGAGCCGACTGCATCGCACACAAGCTGCGCACTAAGCGGGTTTTGAAACCGGTTCAATATCCTTGTATTTTCTTTCAAATGATATTAGTATTTTAGTACTATTGGTGGTATAATTAACTATATGATACGAACGGACGCCGCCCGGCGCGGCCACACACACGCTTTTTCTCTCCGCTTCCTCCCCGGCATAAGCCGTCCGCGCGCCACTGGGCTCGGGGGCGGGGGGGGGGGGGGCCGCGGCCCGGGGGCGGGGGGCGGGAGCTGAGGAGGAAGGGGG
>JAISBR010000027.1 GCA_031266095.1 Treponema sp.
CGGGTTATCGAAGAACAGATGCCCCCTCTCATACGGCCCTATGCGGGAACCGGACGGATACCCTATCAGTATACCCCCCTTTATCCGGAGTTTTCTGGCCAAAGGGTATTTCGGGATGGGATCTTTCCCCTCACGTGTACCCGAACCCCTGATACAGCCTAAACAAATTTCCTTACAATAAAAACCGTTTTCTGCAAAAAAACAAGAAACGGAAAACCCAACTGGCGATTTTGCCCTTCGAAACCAGTTCAGTCGCTTTCTTTTTCTTCCAAAGATTTAAGCCGGAAAAATCCAAACACATCGTTGTAATTGTGCTGCACAACAGTTACAACTAATGGCTTCCAATTTGATTCAATTGAATGGAAATACCTCAAAGTATGATCATTACCAAACACAATGCCGATGTGTCCGTACCCATTACCTTTGTGTTTATTCCAAATATAAATATCCCCTTCCTGTGGCAAAAAATCTGGAGTGTTAGGCAATTTATCCCAGTATTGGTTCATAGACAGATCTCTTTCGTATAGTTCCCAGAAATCCGCAGCTCCTGCCACAAGCCCCCAGTTAGGCAACCCCATTATTTCCAGCAGCCACCTAATAAACTGTACGCACTGCCCTTGCAGTTTGTGCAGATCGGGAACAGGATAAGGAACAGTCTTGTCAAACCATTCTTTATTAACCTGAGGCTGTTCCAAAACTTCAGTTTTTGGAACAGCTTCCTTTAAAAACCACGGTTTTGTAGGCCATAGGCCGAAAAACCGCAAGAGCTTGTTCGAAAACCATGCGCTTTAGCGCATAGTCAATTAGTTTTGGAACAAGCTCATATACCCTATTTTCGATATGAAGGAGCGTAACCATGGGCGGAATGTATCCGAACAATCAAGTGCTGAGTATTTTTAATGAGGAATTTCTCTGGCCCGGCGTCGGCCCTGACGGAAAGTTTACGAACGGAGATTTTTCCGATCCGGCAATTAAGCCATCGTTTATTCCCGCGGAGACCCTGAACCTGATTCTGGACAATCTCTCGGGTTTGATTACCAAACTGGGTGGAACGCCGAACAGCCTGGAAGCGAACCAGCTCTCAAATCTGTTCACCCCCTCCGCCCTGGCCCGCAGGGCTATTATGCGTGATGAGCACGGCAGGGCCCAAATAGCCGCGCCGCCTGTGGGGGCAGCTTTCCATCCGGATGACATTGCCCGTCTGGACGATATTGACTCGGTTTCAAAAGACTTGAATACCGCGCTGTTAGCCGACCAGGTAGAGGGCTACGGCCGCGATCTGATGGCTGTCCTTCTGGGCCACCCCTTTGGCGATATGATCAGCCAGTCGCTGAGAAATGAGGCCATTGCCGAAGTGATGGCCAAGCTCCGCATACGCCTCAACAACAACGGCGAACTGGACGACAGCGCCATCCCCGATTGCCGCGGCCTCTCTGTGGGCGATTACCTGGACGGCCTGGACCTTTCCGGCATCGCCGCCGCCCCCGGTGGGACCGTTCCCCAGCCGTGGAACGACACCTATAAAAATAACCGCATTGTGGTGTAGGGCCTGAATATTTACAAGGATTGTGGGTCCCCCAGGAACGTGAAAAACCATGTGCTTTTCACGTTCCGCAACGTGCTATGTCAGGGGTATATGCAGTCTACCAACATCAATACCGGAGGCTATCCAGTTACGCTCATGCGGACATGGTTGGAAGGCACTTACGGTGATGGAAGCGGGACATTCGCAAGCCGTCTCAAAACCGTACTGGGTGAGAACTTCCTTTATACCTTACATCTTAATACATAGCAAAAAGGGCAGTTGGGAGTGGAATAACTACACCGTGTTTTTTCCGACCGAATTGGAAGTGTTCGGGTACAAAACTTTCGGGGGTGATTCCAACTGGTACAACACCGATGTTCAATACCCGATCTATGCGAAATCCATCGTTTACCGTTCCAAACGCTATAACGGGGCGCAGACTTGGTGGTGGAAAAGTGAGCCACTCGCGTCTGACCCGACCTCCTTTTGCTCTATGAGCCACACGGGCCATGCCGCCAATAGCTATGCGAGTAATGCGGCTGGTGGGGTGTCCCCCGTGTTCTGTGTCGCGTAATCAATTGCGGAGGAACTAAGATGGTTTATTTAGCGAAGAAAGCCGGCCGGGTACCGGCCCACACCGACCTACAGGCGATGTATGAACTGGACGGGGTAGACACTCCGGAGCTGACGGTCACCGACGCGGAATTTGAGGCGGCCGAAGGGCTGGCCCGGATTATTGAGGGGGAAATCTTCCTGGGGAAAACTGAGGCGGAACAGGCGGCTGAGGAGGCCGCGGCCGAGATACGCCGGATCAAAACGGAGATAGCGGCCCGTGATTACCGGGCGCTCAAGGCCCAGAAGCTGGGGGAGGAGATTGACGACCTGTACCCGGGGGGAACCGACTGGTACAAGGAACAGCTTGACCGCATGGAGGAGCTGGAGGCGATCGTTGCCGGCGTGGGGAATTAATACAATAACAATCTGCCGTTACCGGATACCAGGCAGCAGGGCCTGAAATGGGGAAGGCGGGGACTATTAGCAATTGTTATTTTGTAACGCTGTTGTACTCTGTGTAATTATTTGTGGGACGGTATTCTCTTGTATGTTTGGGTTTGTTCGCTGGTGCGGTCACGATGCCCGTGTACATCCGGGCAAGGTGCAACTGGACGATATTCTCTGTATGGAATTCGACCGACGTATAAGTAAAGACTACATCATTCGCTTCCAAACACGCCTGTTTCAAGTCTTGCGCAATTCGCTCCCTTGACAAAATCCGCCATCCATGGCAGGTTATATGCGGGGTATTTTTATGCTGTAATCCGGCTGGTGGACGGATTGCGCCTCCTTTAGAGTGGCGGTCCCGGAGAAATCCGGGGCCTTTTTTTTTGCATAAAACGGCACGGCCCTGCCATTGGCGAAATGCTACGCAAGGAAACAGCCGCTCTGTCATAATCCGTTCTCTATCCACTACAGCCGGGAAGCTCTTAATGTACCCGGAAGCGGCTTATGCCAAATACTGGATAAATTTTACGCTCCTGTGCTATGATCGGTCAGGAATTTGTGATGAGCTTACGGAGGAACCAGTGGAAAATATCATTAATTTACTTCGGGAATCAGAGGCCATGCTGGAGGGACATTTTCACCTGACTTCGGGCCGTCATTCGGACCGGTACTTTCAGTGCGCCAAACTGCTGCGATACCCGGATAAGGCCAAGGCGGCTTTGACGCCGGTGGCGGAGTGGATACGGGATGATATCAAATCGGGAAAACTGGCGGTTGACGCGGTGGTGGGACCCGCTATGGGGGGCATTATCGTGGCCTATGAACTGGGAAGGCTTTTAGGGCTTCCGGCTTTTTTTACCGAGCGGGACGACGGCGGGGCCATGAGTCTGCGCCGGGGCTTTGAGGTGCAGCAGGGGCAGCATATTCTCATTGCCGAGGATGTGGTTACCACCGGAAAATCATCAAGGGAATGCGCCTCGGCGCTGGAAGCTTTGGGGGCAAGGGTTATAGCCCTGGCCTGCGTAGTGGACCGCCGGATGGAGGATGCCGAAGATGTGCTTTGGCCAATGTACCCCGCCGTCAAAGTGAATGTGGGGAATTGGGACGCCGATAACTGCGAACTCTGCAAAAAAGGTATGCCCGTGGTTAAACCGGGGTCAAGAAAAACTTGACTTTTTTTCATTTTTTGGTGCATTCACGGACAATATAGTGTATACTCAGGTGTTCCTGTTTCGTTGAAACGGTATATAAACGTCGTATTTGGGACTGTCGGTCCGCGGCGCTTTAAACTTAATGGAGGCACACATATGAAGCGTTTTACAATCCTCTTTTTTTCGTTCCTGGTTTTGTCGGTGGGAGTATGGGCGCAGACTACCCTTTCGGCCTATACCACCCTGGAAGAACCGCTGGCAAAAGCCCTTTTTGAGCAATTTGAGAAGGAAACCGGCATAAGGGTGTCCTTTGTCCGGCTTTCCGGCGGTGAGGCGGTGGCCCGGATAGAAGCCGAAAAGGCCAATCCCCAGGCCTCGATCTGGGTTGGCGGGGTCGGGCTGGACCATATCATCGCGAAATCCAAGGAACTTACTACCCCCTATCTGTCCCGGTTCGCTTCCAATACCAGGGCCGAATTCAGGGATCCCCAAAATTACTGGATCGGTCTGTATGTGGGGCCGCTCACCTTTGTGACTAATCTTGACCGGGCCAGGGCCCTGGGGCTGACTCCGCCCAGAAGCTGGGACGATCTTCTCAAGCCGGCGTACAAGGGCCAGATCAGAATGGCAAATCCCAATATCTCCGGTACCGCCTATAATGTAATCACCACCATCAGGACTCTCAACAACGGCAATGAAAACACTGCCTTTGATTATCTGAAAAAACTGGACGCCAATGTGGATCAGTATGCCCGTTCCGGCTCGGCGCCGGGCAAAAGTGTGGCCACCGGTGAAATCCCTATCGCCATTGGCTATGCCCATGACCAGGTGAAGCTGAGGGCCGAAGGGGCCAATATCGAAATCTATGCTCCCAGCGAAGGTACCGGCTATGAACTGGCTTCCATGTCCCTTATCCGGGGCGGCAGGGATCAGGTAAACGCCCGGCGGCTCTACGACTGGGTTCTCTCTTCCCCTAACGCCCAAAAACTCTTTACCGAATGGTACCTGGTACTGGTCGCCAACGGCGCTGAAAAACATCCCCTGGCCCTCTCGCTGGATCAGATCAAAACAGTTAAGCAGGATATGCAATGGGATGGGGATCCGGTCAATGGGATGGGGATCCGGTCAATAGGAAACGGCTGCTTGATCGCTGGACCGCGGAAATCGAATCCAAGCGGTAGCCGCGGTCAAAACTCAAACGAGCGGCGGGGACTGAGCTCTTGATGGCAGCGAAAAAGAACCTGGTTAAATTTCTGGCGGCGATTCTGGTTTTCGTTGTATGCGATGTTTGGATCTACCGTTCGCTGCTGGGTTCTTTCCGCTCCTACTATACACAAAACAGCCTGAAGGAGGTGAGCCTGTTCGCCGAGACCGTTCCGGAAGTTCCGGGGAGGCTTGGGGCGGAAGATCCTTCCTCATTTGATCCCTCCTATTACCAGGACTGGCTCAACCGCGCCGGGGAAGTGCTTGAGGGCGGTGAAGCGCTGATCCTCGGTATTGATGAAAATTTTAATTTTAGTCCGATTGCGGGGACAGCTGCTGCCGGGCAGATCTGGGAGCATTACAGCGGCGGGGATGAATTTCAAAGGGGGTTGGAAAGTGTTTATTATCTCCTCCCCTACGAGCTGAGCGGGACCGTTCAGTCTATGCGGGTTTACCTGCTCCCCATCCCCGATGATTCTGGCTTTGATATCAACGGGGCGGTGATGATCGCCGTACCCGAGGGCGGCGCGGTCCAGTTTGAAAAGTTGCTTCGTAATCTCTCCCTCATCGCCCTGCTGATCTTCGCGGGTCTCCTGGGGGTTGCCACATTCGCAAGGGACCCCATTACAGGCTACGCGGTGATCTTCCTTTTGGGAATAGCCCTGATCTTTGTAGCCTATCCCCTCTTTGAAGCGTTCAGGCTTACCTTTGTGGAGGCCGGGGCCGTTAGCCTCGGTATCTGGAAACGGACCTTTTCTGCCACCTATCTGGCGAGTCTCTGGGGTTCGGTCAAACTGGGGATCATCACCGCCTCGGTTTCTACTGTCATCGGTTTCGCGTTCGCCTTTCTTACTGAACGGACCGCGGTGAGGGGGAAAAGGCTCATCGGTACGCTGGCGACTATGCCGGTTATCTCCCCGCCCTTTTCTCTCACCCTTTCGATTATCCTGCTCTTTGGCAATAACGGCCTCATCACCCATCAGCTCTTGAAGATCAACAATTTTTCGGTGTATGGGCTTGGCGGTCTGGTGTTGGTACAGACCGTCGGGATGTTCCCCATCGCCTTCATGAATCTCTCAAGCGTGCTGAAGAGCATTGACTCCACCGTAGAAGACGCGGCTCTGGATCTGCGGGCCTCCCGGTTGCGGACTTTCCTTACCATCACACTGCCTCTTTCGCTGCCGGGACTCCTCTCGGCGTGGCTTCTGGTGTTTACCAATTCACTGGCGGATTTTGCCAATCCCCTGCTCCTGGCCGGTTCCTACCGGGTTCTTTCGGTGGAGGCCTATATCGAGGTAACCGGCAGAAGCAATTTAGGTGGCGGCGCGGCGCTTTCGCTGCTCCTGCTCATGCCCACCCTGAGTGCCTTCTTTGTCCAGCGCTACTGGGTAAACAGGAAGAGCGTTGTCACCGTAACGGGTAAGCCCTCAAACCATCTCGCGGAACTTGCCACCAGGCCGGTGCGGATACTCCTGACGGTTTTTGTGGCGGCCTGCCTTGTTTTTATTGTAAGCCTCTACGGGACCATTTTTGCCGGCTGTTTTGTGAAGAATTGGGGTATTGATTATTCTTTTACCCTGTCAAATATCAGTGAGGCGCTTTCCCGTGGCTGGCAGTCCATTACCAATACCGTCACCCTGGCGGCAGCGGCAACCCCTATCGCGGGAATCATCGCCATGGCGGCGGCGCTTATCGTAGTGCGGCGGACCTTTTTCGGCAAGCGCCTGCTTGAGGTCCTCCTTATGACCCCCTTCGCTGTGCCGGGTACTCTTCTCGGTATCTCCTACATTCTGGCGTTTAACAAGCCGCCCTTCCTCATTGTGGGAACGGCGGCGATCATCGTAATCAACTATATCATCCGTGAACTCCCGGTTGGGCTTGAGACCGGCGCGGCAAACCTGCGGCAGATTGACCCTTCTATAGAAGAGGCGGCCCAGGACCTGGGGGCGGACATGTCTAAGGTCTTCACCTCGGTTGTGCTGCCCCTTATCCGGCCGGCCTTCCTTACCAGCATGTCCTACACTTTTGTCCGATCCATGACCGCGGTGAGCGCGGTTATCTTCCTTATTTCCGCCCGATGGTATCACCTAACGGTACAGATATACAATTTTTCCGAAAATCTCCGTTTCGGCCTTGCCAGCGTACTTTCTACCGTGTTGATCATCATCGTGCTGGGGGCCTTCGGCATCATGCAGCTGGTGGTCCGGGATCAGGGCCTGACCGAGAAGAGCATAGTTCGGTGACATCTCCGCCTGTGGAGGCTAAACTTGACCCACGACTTGATTCGTAGTGAAGGGGTTCATACCCCGCCCTTTAGGGCATTATTAGGGTATGAACCCCTGAGGCTAACCACCACTGGAGAACAACATACCTCGTCCTTCAGGGCGAGGTTGTTGATTATCAATTATGATAGCAGCCGTGGAGAAAAAACGGCAAAGTCAAAGACATAGTATAGGTGTAATCGGGTAGTATTATGACGAAAAAAAGCAGTGTTTCGGTAACCCTGGAAGGGGTGAGCAAGATTTTCAAAAATACCCGGAGCCGGAAGGGCCAGGGCGAACGGCCCGACATAATCGCGGTACGTGACGCGAATTTCACCGTTAAGCCCGGGGAACTGGTAACACTGCTGGGGCCATCGGGCTGCGGCAAGACCACAACTCTCAGGATGATCGCCGGCTTTGAGCTGCCGTCTTCGGGAAAGATACGCATTGGTGAGGAAGACGTGACCATACTGCCCCCCAACTCACGGGACACCGCTACAGTGTTCCAGAGCTACGGACTGTTTCCCCATCTCTCGGTGACGGAAAATGTGGCGTATGGGCTCAAGCTGCGGAGGCTCCCAAGGGCAGAGATTGAAAGCAAGGTACGGGAAACTCTGGATCTGGTGGGCCTGGCCGACTTATATGACCGCGCGCCGGGCAGGCTTTCGGGAGGCCAGCAGCAGCGGGTCGCCCTGGCCCGGTCCCTCATTGTGGAACCTTCGGTACTGCTCCTTGACGAGCCGCTTTCCAACCTGGACGCCCTGCTGCGGGAACAGATGAGGGTGGAAATCCGGCGGATTCAGCGAAGCCTGGGGATCACCGCGATCTACGTGACCCATGACCGGGTGGAGGCTATGAGTCTTTCGGATCAGGTGATAGTGATGAAAGATGGGGAGATTCAGCAGATCGGCAGCCCTCAGAAAATTTATGAAGACCCGGAAAGTAAATTTGTGGCGGGCTTTGTGGGGAAGGCGGCGTTTTTCCCGGTAGAGCTGATCGAAAGGCTCCCCTCTTCGCATAACAGCCCGGGCGGCGCCTGGCGCTGCCGGCTGGGTGACAAAAGCCTCGATATAAGCCGCTTTGCCGCTGATGTGGAGACGGTTAAGGATGCGGTGATCATGGCGCGGCCTGAGTCCCTGCGGCTTGCGGAACCAGGCGCCGGTTTTGTGGACGGTACGGTGCGCATGAATGTATACCTGGGGCATAGTATTGAAACCTTTGTGGAAACCACCTACGGCGAAGTTCTGCTCCAAATTGATGATCCGGCCTCGAAGAAAATTTTCCCTGAAGATACGATGGTTTCCATTGATTTTGCCGCCGAACGGGTACGCTTGTTACGGGCCTGATCTTAACATTTTATCGCGTCAGGATATATAAGGGGTAAAACAATTGGAAACACCGATAAGCAAAAAATTAGCCGTAGGTATCCTCTTTGGGGGCAAATCTGCGGAGCATGAAGTCTCCCTGCAATCAGCCAAAAATGTATATGACGCTATCGATCGAAGCAAGTTTGAGCCGGTACTTATCGGCATTGATAAATCCGGGCGCTGGCTCCTGAATGGCGAGTCCCGGTTCCTGCTGAACGCCGACGACCCCAGGCGGATCAGCCTGAATCCCGAAGGTAAGCCGGTAGTCTTGATTCCCGAAAGCGCCGGCATTCTGACCGGTCTGGAATCCTCTAAGAGCGGCGGATCTGCTGAGACTTTAGGCGTGAGGCGCGGCCAGCCCCCGGCTGCGGCGGAAAAGACGGCAAGCCGGGATGCCGGCCCGGGGCGGCTTGATGTGGTTTTCCCTATTCTCCATGGCCCCTTTGGTGAAGACGGGACGGTACAGGGCCTGCTTAAGCTGGCGAATATTCCCTTTGTGGGGCCGGGCGTCTTGGGATCCGCCGCGGGCATGGATAAGGATGTGATGAAGCGGCTCCTCAAAGACGCGGGGATTCCGGTGGGGAAATTTCTGGTTCTTCCGGCCCATAAGCCGGTTCCCGCATTCGCTGAAATCTCCGGTGTTCTGGGGCGGTCTTTTTTTATCAAGCCCGCGAACATGGGATCCTCGGTGGGGATCAGCAAGGTACATGAAGAGGGGGAATACTCAGTTGCGGTGAAAACCGCCTTTCAATACGATACCAAGATCGTCGCGGAGGAATTTATTCCGGGCCGGGAACTGGAATGCGCGGTACTGGGCAATGAGTATCCGTCTGCGTCGGTTCCGGGGGAGGTTATTTCCTCACATGAATTCTATTCTTATGACGCGAAATACCTGGATGAAAAAGGGGCGCGGCTGGAGATCCCCGCGAAGGTTCCCGAAGAAACCGGAAAGCGGGTTCAGGAACTGGCAATCAAAACATTTCAGGCTCTCTGCTGCGAGGGGCTTTCCCGCGTGGATTTTTTTCTTAAAGAATCAGGTGAGGTGATCGTCAACGAGATTAACACTATGCCGGGCTTTACGAGGATCAGTATGTACCCGAAACTGTGGGAAGCCAGCGGCATCGGTTATACTGAACTTATCAGCCGGTTGATAGGTTTGGCAATAGAGCGCTTTGAAAAAGAGCGGGCACTGAAGACCACTATGATGTAGCGTAACGGTATTCCTCAGCTTCCGGCAGCCGCGTCAGGCGCAAGCCGCTCCAGGATGGCGTCATACTCAAGGTTATCCACCTGCTCCCGAAGCCATTGTACCAGTTCTCCGCCGGATTCATATTCATAGTTCTCAAGCCTGCGCAGCGCCTGTTCTATAAGCCTTATCCGGTAACTTTTGCAGGCTTCCATCAACTCCGCAAGGAGGGCCGGATCCGGCCCTGCGGCCTTTGGTTTTACTTCAACCGGCCCGGTAATTTCCGCCAACAGATACTGTATGTTTTGCAGCAGGGTTTCGACAGTTTCAATAAAACGGCCGCTGTTGACTTCAATAAATCGCAGATCCCCGTTCCGGGCCGCGCTCTCAAGGTCTTCGGCCTGCTTAGCCGCCCCATCGGCGCAGATGCCATAAGTGGAGCCTTTAAGGCCGTGGACTGTGATGGTATATTCCCCGATGCTCTCCGCCTCCAGCGCGTCTTTTGTCAGCTCCCGCATTTTTTCCAACAGCGCCGGGGTATGTACGCTGTAGGAACGAAGCACCTCCACATAAATTTGTTCGCCATAACGATCCTTTCCGGCCGCGAGGTCAAGGCCTTTTGCGGAAATATCCGCCGGCAGCAGGCCGAATTTTTCTTCGTTTTCTGCGGCCCCGGTTCTCTGCCTCGTTTTTTTATCCGCCGGAATCCAGGTATTCATTATTTCATTGAGTTTTATGATTTCAATAGGTTTACTGAGGTAATCATTGAAACCGTTTTTTAAAAACAGCTCCTTCATTCCCGCAATCGCGTTGGCGGTAAGGGCAACCACGGGTAGATTCCGAAAACGCTCCCCCTCAAGGGCCCGGATTGCCAAAGCGGCCTCAATTCCGTTCATACCCGGCATCATGTGATCCATAAAAACGATGTCATATTGGTTTTTTTTCACCAGTTCAACGGCTTCCTGTCCGCCGGTACAGACATCGACTTTTACCTTGAATATGGCCAGCAGCCCCTGGGCCACGGTTAAATTGGTCCGGATGTCATCTACCACCAGGACCCGCGCCTCCGGGGCGATAAAGATGCCCCGCCGCTTTCGGCGTTCCAGCATGGTTTGACGGTTGAGGACATTAGCCACCGTGACGGCGTAAGCGGGCATGAGTATAGTGGGCATATTCCAGCTTGAGGAAGTGTCGCCGGAATTTGCCAGTAATACCAGTGTGATCGGGAGGGATTTCTTTTTTTTCAGATCCACCGCCTTCCCGACAATATCATCGGTAACAAAGGCAAAAAGATATCTTTTCTCTCCGGCCTGTTTGTCCGCGCCGCCCCGCTGGGACACAAGCTCCTGAAAAAATTCCCCCTCTGTAACACAGATTTTTACCGGTACTTCCAGGCTTTTCAGGATCCGGGCGATTGACTCGGCGCAAAGCGGCCGCTTCTCAAAGCAGAGTACCCTTTTTTCCGGGGGAAGGTCCACCGACGCCAGTACCGGACCGTCAAGAGAGGTTTGGGGGACAATAACGGTGAAAGTCGAACCCTCGGCGTATTTACTGCTGCTCAGGCATATATCTCCGCCCATAGCCTTGCAGAGACTCTGGGCAATGGCAAGGCCCAGCCCGGTACCTTCAATTCCGGAATTCGTTTGCAGATCCAGCCGCGTAAAGCGGAAAAAAAGACTGGGTATATCCTCTTCCTTTATGCCGATGCCGCTGTCGGCGACCGTGAAGACCAGGGAGATTTTCCCGGCGCCTAATTCGCCGCCGGCGGGCCGGCCCCGGACGGTGAGGCGGATAAATCCCTCGTTGGTGTACTTCACCGCATTGGAGAGCAGATTAACAAGTACCTGCCGAATCCGCGCCTCATCACCCAGAAGGTCATTGGGGAGCAGGGGGTCTACATCGGCGAGGAAGATGATGGGTTTTTCCGCCACCCGCAGACGAATTGTACTGATCACATCGTTGAGGAGAGAGGCCAGCGAATAAGGAACCGGTTTTATCTCCAGAGTCCCCGCCTCTATTTTTGAAATGTCCAGGATGTCGTTGATGATAGTCATGAGATTCATCCCCGCCTGCTTGATACCCTCCACATATTCCTGCGCCTTGGAGAGGGAATCCGCCCGCAGGGCCAGCTCGCTCATGCCTATCACGACATTCATGGGGGTACGGATCTCGTGGCTTGTTTGGGCAAGAAAGAGCGACTTGGCCCTGTTGGCCTGTACGGCCTGCTCTTTAGCCTTTATAATTTCGGTAAAGTCCTGAAACAAGAGGAGTGTGCCTTCGGAAATTCCTTCGGCATTCAGCATGGGGGCGACGCAGATTCGGCAGTTCCGGGGATTGCCTTTTCTGCCCACGTCCATTAACCAGTCGACCTCCCGGGCCTCTCTGTTCTTTACCGCCTGCTCAAGTGAAACAAGGATCACTTTAACCGTGATACATTCGACATACTCAAGAAAAATTTCATGCAGGGTCCGGTTGCTGATAAACCCAATGTTGTCTATGCCGATAAGTTCCAGAAAATAATTAGAACAATATACCAGGCGCAGATCCTGATCCAGCAGCAGGATGATATTCCGGGTGTTTTTCAATAACAGGCTGAAAAAATTTTTCTGCTTCGCGTTTTGTCTCATGAGAGAATTATAGAGATTATCCCTGGCGTGGCTGTAACTCTCAAGGCGATCTATGGCATCCTGGATTGATAAAACCTTGCGTTCGAGAGCCTTGTTTTCCATCAACAGACGTTTGTTTTCCTCTTCCAGCCGGGTGAGCCTTTTCCGCGGGTCAATGACATCGTTTTGTATATTCTGTTCCATGTATCGGTAGTTTCCTAAAACTGACAGGCTATAAGGGCGAATTGGTAAAACCGGTTCACCGTCTCCCCGGATTCCATATACCGGGGACATATCTCCCCTCCTGAATAGAGGAACAGATAGGGAGAGGAAAAGCCGCCGATCTCTTTCTGGAACAATTCAATTTCCGCCAAGGAATTTCCCCTCAGTACCACACTGCGCAAAAAACATGAGAACATTAAGAAACCCGCTTGATTTCCTGTTTTTTTGACGGCCTGAATCATATCACGCGCACTTGCAAGCACATAGTCGGCGTTGATGACACCTATCTTCAGAGTTCCCCCAACCTGTACATGCGTACCGCATATCAACGCTCCCTCAGGGCTGATAGAATACATAACGACCACCTGCGGATCGGTCCCATCGTGGTAGTCAACAACCAGGGGAAACGCGATGGAAACGCTGTGTTTGCTCTCCTGAAAAAGGCCCAGCTCTTTTACAAAGGAAATCGCGGGCATATTATTTATGTCGGTAATTTGGTTACCCTCGGCGCCGGTAATAACCGCATCCTGGCTGAACATACCCTGCTCCGGAAAGGGAAAGAAAAAAAATTTCGGCTTAACCGGGCCTTTGAACAACAACAGAACCATTCTGTCGGAGTATGCCGATCCCCGGTAGATTGTTTTGGGATGCCTGGGCCGTATGTGCATATCCAGGGCACCGGTACCGAAGACCGGTATTCCCCCGCAGGCGTGATCCAGGGCGGTCAGCATAATATCACTGCCCAGATTGAAGAGCATCGGCAGCAGCGCGAAAATAAAAGCCGGTTCCGCGTTAAGGGAAGCGGCGGTCTTTTGGTAGAGGGCGTCAATACAGCCTTCCAGGTTTTCCCCGGTCAGAGGTTCGGAAACACCCGCGGCAAATTCAACATCATCGCTGGTCAGCGCCATCACGGTCAGCATAATGTCACCTGCGGCTCCGGGCAGGGCGAAATAATGAGAAGTACAACCCACCGTTTCAGCGGGCAGGCTGTTGCCCACCGCTTCCGCAACGCCGGATTTGATGAATTCACTATAGCAAAAAAGCAAGATCGCGGAATGTGTAAGCTGTTTTTCCGCAAGGTTCAGTTGTTCATGGATTTCCTTAATCGCTTTTGCGGAATCATCCACTTCACGGGTATATGCGGTCAATAATCTAATCATCAGAGTACCTGCCTTCATTCGCCGGGAGACCGGACCCCATCAAACCGCTTATACGGAGAAAACTTGCGGCGGGGAGCCTCATTTGGCTTTTGCTGTTTTATCAAACAAGTTATTCTTGATCAGATCGCTTATTTTTTCAACTGCAACAGGATAATTAAGTTTACGCACCTGATTGCGAATCTCAATGAGTTGATCGTCTGTACCGACATTGTAATGTGTTTTGACCAATTGTTCAGCTGTTTTTTCCGCGTCGGCGCTTTTTCCCGCTTTACACGCTATATCAAGAAGATGCAGCCACCGGAGCAGCTGGCTCCGGTCATTTTCCGGCATAACCTCACTCATCGCGCGCCTTACTTTTTCCAACAGCACCTTCGCGGTAACCGGCTTAACGATAAAATCTTTCGCCCCTGAAGCAGCCGCTTTTGTAATAATATCCTGGGTTCCGTGAGAGGTTACAAAAATGACCGGTACATAGTTAAAAGCTGCGTTTCCCTGCAGATAGTTCATAAAATCCAGCCCCGACATGGCAGGCATCTCAAAATCCAGCAGAATCAAATCTATGATAGTGTTATTCAATATGCTCAATGCCATATTCGCGGATTTCGCGAGGCATACATCATACTCATTTTCCAGAATTTTTCTTGAAGCGGTCAGAGAAGTAATATCATCATCAACAATTAGAATAGTTTTATCTTCTCTCTTTCTCACGCAGGCACCTCCTCGTCAGGACTGTCCGTTATTTACGGCCGGGAACGCTGAATATTCAGTTCAATGCATTTTAAGAGGAGGTCTTTATCCAGTGGCTTGATAAGTATATCAGCCGCTCCGGATTCAAGGGCTTTTGTTTTGACCGCGTCATCCTGAGTACCGGTAATAAAAACCACGGGAATAGAGGCAAACCATGATTCTTCTTTTAACCTTGCAAAGGTAGCGAAGCCGTCCATTTCGGGCATCAGAACATCCAGCAGTATTAAATCCGGTTTTTCCCGGGCGCCTATTTTCAGCGCCAAGGCGCCGGATTTAGCCAGGAAAAGCTCGTAACGGTCTTCCAGGACAGCGCTGATCTGCTTGAGAAAGCTCACATTGTCATCTACTACTAATAATTTTTCCATCATTAAATCTCCTGTTTGGTTTTATCTTGTTTTTATAACGGACCGGTATTGTTCGGCTAATGTATCTTTGATGTTTTCAAAGGCTTCTACGACACGGGAATCAAACTGGGTGCCCTTGCCCCCGAGGATGATGTCGCAGGCTTGGGAGTGGTTCATGCCGGTACGGTAGACACGGTTGTCCATGAGGGCGTCGTAGACATCCGCCACGGCCATGATGCGGCCGCAGACAGGTATGTTATCACCCTTAAGGCCGTTGGGATAACCTTTGCCGTCATAACGCTCATGATGGGAAACGGCGATAAGGGAAGCGTAACGCAGATAATGCTGCGTCGGAATTCGCTGGTACATCCGTTCCAGAATTTCACCGCCAATAGCGGCATGTCGTTTCATAATCGCGAATTCCTCATCATCCAGCCTGCCGGCTTTGAGGAGAACCCTGTCACTGATGGCAATCTTACCGATATCGTGAAGCGGGGAGGCGCGTACTATGAGACACAGTTCCGACGGCGTGAGCTCTTCGGCAAACAAGCCGTTTTTGATGAGATCCCGGCCCAGGGATTCCACCAGCCTGGATGATCGTATCACATGGCCTCCGGTATTTTCATCCCTGCATTCTATGAGTTCGGCGAATGAGGTGGCAATGCTGTCCGAAAGCACCGTGACGGTTTCCTCGGTTTTTACCTGGTAAGAGTTCAAACGCAGGTGCAGTTCTATCCGGTGGAGGAGTATACTTTTTTCCACGGGCTTGGTGATGAAATCCCTGGCCCCTGATTCCAGGGCCTTAACTTCCACGGCGGCGTCATGTCTGGCGGTAAGAAATATCACCGGAATTCGGTCAAGATAGGGATTCTGCTTGAGCCGGGAAATAACATCAAAGCCGTCCAGATCGGGCATTTCGATATCCAGCAGGATCAGATCCGGCTTTTCCCTCATGCAGATCTGCAGGGCCAACAGACCGGATTTTGCCAGAGACACCCCATACGCTCCGGCAAGACAGGCGGAGATTTGTTTGAGGATTGAAAGGTTATCATCAACTACCAAGATTTGTTTCATGCTGTAAACTCCATCCTAAATCCTGCAACGGAAAGTGTGAGGTTGTATGCAGCAGGGCAAATTTATCGTAAATCCGGTTAAAGGCATCCACGATCCGGGGATCAAATTCCGTACCCCGGCCATTGCAGATGACCTGACACGCGGCCTCGTGGCTGAGACACTTGCGATAAACCCGATCTGTTACACAGGCATCGTACACGTTAGCCACCGACATGATCCGGCAGCAGAGGGGAATTTCGTCCCCCCTAAGCCCCCGCGGATAGCCGGCGCCGTCGTAATGTTCATGGTGCCCCTCAGCAATCATCATCGCCATTTTCAGATAAGATTGATCGGGGGTACGGCTATAGATAAGCCCCATCATCCTGCCGCCGATAAGAGTATGCTTTTGGACCTCTTTGTATTCTTCTTCGGTCAGAGGACTCCTCTTGAGAAGCAGTATATCGCTCACCCCAATTTTCCCGATATCGTGGAAAGGGGCGGCCCGCTTAATCAGGTCGATATCCGCCGCTTTGAGTTCATCCCTGAAGATTCCCCCTTTAACCAGTTCCTCCGTCAGAATTCCGGCGTAGCCGCCGGTACGCATTACATGACCGGCGATGTTATAATCCTTACATTCCACCAGTTCCGCGAAAGCTATGCCGATACTGTCCTCCAGTTCTTCTACCATGCGTTCCAGATGGAGCTGATAGGCAGAAAACTCAAGGTGCAGATCGAGCCGGTGCCGCAGAATATCGGTATTGGCGGGCTTGGTGATAAAATCCATAGCCCCGGACTCAAGGCATTTGACTTCCGTAGCGGCGTCGTTGTTACTGGTAAGGAAAATCACCGGGATATAGCTCAGTTTGGGGTCGTTTTTTAAGCGGCCGATAGTCTCAAAACCGTCCATACCGGGCATCTCCACATCCAGAAGAACGAGATCCGGTTTTTCATCCGCGCAAATTTGCAGCGCCAGCTCGCCGGTTTTTGCCAGCGATACCTCATAGGTCTCACCAAGCTGGGCACTGAGCTGTTTGAGCGTTACCAGATTATCATCGACAATCAGAATCGATTTCATATATTCCCCTGGTCTGTTTCTTCCAGCCGGCTCCGAATCGCGTCATATTCCAGATTATCCAACTGTTCCCGCAGCCATATCACCAGTTCACCGCCGGTTTCATATTCAAAGGATTCAAGCTCGGCGAATATCTCTTCCATAGCCGAAGATTTATAACGCCGTACCGCATCCAGCAATTTTTCCAGCAGCTCTTTGTCCGGCGCCTTTGCCTTTCGTTTGACCCCTTTGCCGGCGGCGACCTTTTTCAGTAATTCCTCTATATCCAGCAGCAACAATTCTACTTTTTCAATAAAGGAAGTATTTGCCTTCAATACCCGTTCAAGGTCTCCGGCCCTTGCGGCGGTTTCCAATTCCTCCGCCTTCTTACCGATAGAATCCGCGCAGATGCCGTAACTGGAACCCTTAAGCCCATGGACCAGTATAGTATACTCCGAAAGCTTTAGTCCTGTCCCCTCGGGTCTGGGAGAAAGGCTCCGTAATTTTTCCAGCAGCGGCGGGGTATGTACATGGTAGGATCTGAGTACATCCAGATACGCCGTCTCACTATTGTACCGTTCAACACCGCAGACTAAATCAATACCGTCCAGCAGGACGCCGTCCAATACGCTGGGGACACGCTGAGCGTCTTCATCGGACTGGGCGGCCTTTTTCATTTCCGCCTGCAAGAGGGTCTCTTTATTCTGTTTGTTCCTGACCCAGGTATTCAGAGCTACGTCCAACTGTATTATATCAATCGGCTTGGATATATAGGCGTTAAAGCCCCTGGACAGGAACATTTCCTCGTTTCCCGCAAGGGCGTTGGCCGTCAGGGCCACAATAGGAACCGTCCGGGCGTAATCGCTGTCTATCTCGTTGCGGATGATCCTCACCGCTTCCACGCCGTCCATCTCCGGCATCATGTGATCCATGAGCACCAAATCGTAGCGGGGATGGGCGAGATCGGTTCCAGCGGCGCGGATCTTTTTTATCGCTTCCCTGCCGCTGGAGGCGCTGTCAATGGAAAGCCCGTATGGCAACATAAGCCCTTTGGCCACATCCAGGTTGGTTTCCACATCGTCCACCACCAGCACCCTGCCGTAGGGCATGTAGGTCCGCATCAGATTGAGGTTCCGGGCGCGGCGGGTTTCCACAAACCGGAAAAGCTGCAAATTCTTTGCCGTCACTTCTCCAATGGGAGCTTCGTTCACAATCCGCTGGGGTATCTGCACCGTAAAGACGCTTCCTTTACCGTAGAAACTCTCTACGCCGATGGTCCCGCCCATTTGTTTAATCAGGTTTTGGGTAATGGAAAGCCCCAGCCCGGTTCCCTCAATATTGCGGTTTGCCCTGGCGTCGAGTTGGCTGTACTCCGAAAAGAGCCGGGGGATATCCTTATCCCTGATACCCCGCCCGGTATCACTCACCACAAAAGTTATCCATGCGTCATCTCCCCGGCGTTCCCAGGTAATTTTTAATATCACGATCCCTTCTTCGGTGTACTTGAAGGCATTGGAGAGAAGGTTGTTAAGCACCTGCTTGACCCGCATTTCGTCGCCGAAGAGCTTTATCGGGATGGTGTGGTCGATTTCCAGTTTGAAGACAATGTTTTTTGATCCAATCCGCACGGTATTGAGGTGGATAGTATCGTTTACCATACTCGGCGTATCATAATCCACCGGAACCAGTTCAAAGCTCCCCGCCTCAATTTTGGAGATGTCCAGGATATCGTTAATTATGGTCAATAAATTGCCGCCGGAGTTGTGAATTTTTTCCAGATTGAGGCGGGTATCCATAGGGAGTTTTTTTTGCAGTTCAATTTCCGAGAGGCCGATAACGGCGTTCAGCGGGGTGCGGATCTCGTGACTCATGGTGGCGAGGAACGCGCTCTTGGAATGGGAGGCGGCCTCAGCCTCGTACTTTGCCTGCATTACCGAGGTAATATCAACCAGATCGAGGAGCTGTCCCTTGGTCTCGCCGGAGACGGAACCGGCAATTACATCAAAATAATGTTTTTCCCCTTCCAGCATAATTTCCCAGATACCCTCATAGTCTTTGCCTTCTTCCAGAATATCATAAATCTCCTCTCTGAGAACCGCGCCCGAAAAAAGATCATAGACCGGCCGGCCTGTACACCTGTTGGGAGCCGCCAAATGGGCCATCCGCTCAAAAGATTTACTGAAAAAAACTACCTGGTTCAGAGAATCTAACAGGACAACTATATTGGGGGTTGTGGAAAGCAGGGCTGAAAAGGAATTGTGAGCTTTGTCCGCGGCGTCGTTTTTATACTCGGCAAACCTCGTCAGCATACAGACAAACACGGAGCCAAACAGGTTAATAAACCACTCCAGCATAACATCGTTCATGAGGAGCGTCCGGGTGGGATGCATCAGGGGAATTTTTAAAAGCAGCAGGATAACGGAGATGATATTGATAATGATAATATGATTCCGTAAAGTCCGATAATTGAAATACAGGGCACCCACACAGCAAATACCCATGCAGATAGGAAAAAAATATAAAAAACTGCCCATGAAGAAGGACGCCGACACAAATATCAGAAACAGGGACATGGGGATGAAAATACTTTCATCCAGAAAACGCCTTCGATTGTAGATCAGGGCAACTATTACCATAGCCAGGATATTCGCGATTTGGGCAATAATCAAGATCCGCAGATTCTTCTCTGCGGCGGCCTCAAAGAAACGGATAACGATTAATCCGGCAATTGAGAATTCGGCCAGGATAAAGGCCATATGCTCGGATTTGGCATCGCCGGTTTTAGCCATCCGCAAGGGCCCCCTTGTATCCCTGTCCGGAAGCGTCCACGAACTGTAACGCAGCCGGCATCAGTTCCGCCGTGAAATTACCGTCATAAAACGCCGTACCGTCATAATTGACCAGCGCAGGCTCCCTGGAACTGACATATATCTTCCGTCCCCGTTTCATGATAAAATCCCCGGGGATTTTATCATGGCCGCCCAAAATATAAAATGGAATCATGCTTATGGCGCGCATCGGGCTGCCACTACGGGCAAGAATAATGTCCATCATACCGTCATTGGGCATAGCCGAGGCCGCCGGGTGCTTGTTGCCGCCATAATAAGAAGCGTTGGCTATCAAAATACTGCGGTAGCGGCCGCTTAGATCCTCCCCGTCAATATCAATCTCATAATACTGTCCAAGTACTTTTTTGTTAAAGCAGGCGGGGATAAAGCCCGCGTAATAGATCGCGTTATACAGCCTGCGGCACATCCATTGGGCCGACTTATCGCCCTTTTGCATATCCTTCCGAAGCTGCCCGGCATTGAGAATAGCCAGAGATTCAAGCCCAATGGTACAGAAATTGAGAACGTAACTACTCCCGAAGCGTATGACATCCATGGGGATTGCCGGGGAGGTACACTGCAGGAATATATTCCGAAACAAGGGTATATTTTCCTTACCAAAACCCCACACAAAGTTATTGGTATGCCCATAGGGAAGAGCCGCAAGTTCCGCGTTTGGAAGTCCCATTATACCGTTCAGACAATCGAACAGAATTCCGTCGCCGCCAATCGCGTACACCCTGAGGGTGGTCCCAGCCGGAAATTCCCTGGCAAATCTGCTGATAAAACCCGCCGCGTCTCTGGGGAATCGGGAGAAGTACACCGTACAGTTCTTGGCGTCCTCGGTTTCAAAAAAATCGTGTACATGGGAGAGTACGGCGTCTTGTTTCCATTTATGCCAGAAGGATTTTGGGTTCAGAACAAAAAGATGCTTCACGTTAGTATTCATGTAGACCTCAAAAAAAGTTCCCGCTGACGGAACCCGGCAAGAGCATTTCCATATCTGTCAGGGACAGCTTCATAATTCGCACCATCAGGGGCCATAACATGACGCAGAAACAGACGGTGAGAATATGCTAAAATCATGCACCGTCATTTTATTCATACTTTAAAATAATACTATAACCAGTAAAATAATTCAATCGTACAAGCGGCAGAAACACAAGCCCGGACATCACCTGATCCGTCGTGCGGTCAGCCTTCGGGGTACAGCCCCGGCAGATCCCATTCTTTGGGGAGCTTAGCCGGTATACCCCGTGAATCCACAAAAGCCCAGGTAACCTTGGCTTTAACCAGCAGATTATCGTCCCGCCATATTTCCTGGGCCAGCACCCCGCTGACCGCTCCCTTCTTAAGCGGCCAGGTCTTAATTATCAGCTTATCATCGACCAGCGCCGGTTTTTTGTAGTCAATTTCAATCCGGGCTACATAGACCCCATAGCCTGACTCAATCGCCCCGGGATAATCAAAATCAACATCCTTGAGGAATTCATACCGGGCGAATTCCAGATAGTTGAGGTAGTTGGCGTTATTTACATGCTCATAGCTGTCACATTCATAGGTTCTAACCTGCAATGAACATTCGCTTATCAATGGGGCCTCCTTTCTCGTTCAGCCGCTTGAGTTTTATAACTGTATCATACCTGTTTTCAGGACTTATTAAAACCCTGTTTACATGGTATAATCAACCATGTTTCAGTTTTGCCCGTCATGCGGATCGAGAAGAATCAGTTTTGAAAGAGGCAGGGTGTTCCGCTGCCCTGATTGCGGCTTAGTCTACTACCAAAACACCGCCGCCGCCACCGGCTGCGTAATCAGCGCGCCTGTTCCCGACGGCGGTGAACGGCTTATGTTCCTCGTCCGGGGGAAGGATCCCGCGAAGGGTAAATTGGACCTGCCGGGCGGCTTTGTGGACCCCGGCGAAGGCGTTTTTGAGGGCCTCTGCCGGGAACTTCGGGAAGAAATCGGCTGGACCCCGCCTGTTCCCCCCGGCGCCTCCCTGTCCCGGGTATTCACCCTCTTCGCGTCATTTCCCAACATTTATCCCTACAAGAACATCGTCTACAATACCTGCGACTTGTTTTTCACCCTCTCCGCGCCGGGTCTCCGCGAACAGGATCTGCGCCTGGAGGCGGCGGAAATAGCGGGAGTCCGCTTTGTAAAACCCGATGAGATTGACTTTGATGAGCTGGCCTTTGATTCCACCCGCCGGGCGTTGCGGGCGTATCTTGCCAAAACATCCCCTTGATTCGTTGCGAAGGGTCCTTACCACTGTCAACCAGTTAAGGGACAGACACCAGGGCATCGGCGTTTACTTTTTTAGTATCACATCGGACCAAAGGTTCGCAGTCGAAATTGCGAATGTACGCCCTTGCCTTGTATTTTCTTTCAAATGATATTAGTATTTTAGTACTATAGATGATATAATTAACTATATGATACGGATAAACGCCGCCCGGCGCGGCCGCACACAGGCTTTTTCTCAACGCTTCCTCCCCGGCATAAGCCGTCCGCGCGCCAATATGCTCACCCCCCCCCCCCCCCCCCATACACGTATTTCAGATATAATATAGCTTCCCTCTTACCGTTTACTTCCTCATTGTACGTGCCCGAAGGGCACGACTATTCCGCGTGCACAACGCGCCGCGTTGCGGCGTTGATTTTTTCTCTTTATAAGGAGGCCCATCATGGCCATTGATTTCATCTTAAAGGACGTTATGCATCAGACCGTCGTCAAATTTGTGCCGGCGTATTTACCCGAGGCGGAAAAACCGTATAACCTCAAGGCCGTGCTCCAGCCGGAAATAAACATCCACGAGCTGGCCAGCAAGGCGGAGGTCTACAACATCGAGACCGAGCCCAAGGTCATCGAGGAAGGCTTCCTCGCCGCCTGCGAGCTGAGTTATTACCTCGCCGCCGACGGCTACCGGATCAAAACCCCGCTCTTCAACCTCCGCGCCCGGATGCCCGGCGAGTACGACGGCTCGGAAACGGCCCTGGCCGAGGGAAAACACCCGGAGGTACGGATGCAGCCGACTTCCCGCCTGCGGGAGTACATCCGGGACAAGGTCAAAGTGAGCTTCGACGGCATCGACAACGCCGACGGCCTTATCGCCGAGGCCGTGGACGGGAAGACCGGGCACAGTGACGACGTGGCGACCATCGGGAATTTCCTCACGATCCACGGCTACGGCCTTAAAATCGAGAGCGACAAGGACCACGAGCTGCAAATGGGGCTTTTTTTCCAGGGACCGTCCGGCACGATACCGGTTAAGACGGAACTGGTGGCGATAAACGAGCCCCGCACCCTCAAAGTGATTGTCCCGACCCTGACCGCCGGCACGGAGTATACCCTCCGCCTTTTCACCATGAGCTCGGTCCACAGTCAGGGCCACATGCTGAAAACGGTCCGGGACATGAAGTCGGAGTTCAAACTGACCGCCCAGGCTTAGGGAAGGCGGCTTCCCAGGCTTAGGGAAGGGTACTTCCCAGGCTTAGGGAAGGGTACTTCCCAGGCTTAGGGAAGACGGCTTCCCCAGGTTTAGAAAACCGTTCCGCCGTCGGCGGAGCGTAACGCAAACAAAGCCCCGCCGGAGAGGGAGGCCGGCGGGCGGTAATAAGGAGTAAAGCACATGATACGGAAAAGAACAGTAACACAGGCGGTTCC
Source organism: Treponema sp. (assembly GCA_031266095.1). The sequence goes on from JAISBR010000027.1 coordinate 23,374, forward strand.
GGCGGCACTTATCGCGCCGTTGGTTTTGGCGGCGGCGATAGCTGTGCTGGCGATGGTCCTATTCGCCGGATGCTCATCGCCGTACAGCAGCCCCAACTGGCCCTATGGCAGCGGCGGCGGTCATACCCCCGGCGGGGGCTTGAATCCCCTTTCGATGGATACGACGCCTCCGGGGGTCGTTACGCACCTGGCGGCCCTCACCGGGAGCGGGACGGTGGCCTTTACCTGGCTGGACCCCGCGGACGATGATCTTGACCATGTAGAGATATGGGCCGGGACCAGCGCCTCGAACGGTACGGTTGTCGGGTCCATAAGCAAGGGGAAGCAGACCTATACGGGGACCGGCGCGGCGGGCGCGGAGCTCTACTACCACTTTATTACCGTCGATAAAAGCGGCAACCGGAGCGCCGCCGTCAATTATATGGTTAAACTCGAGGTGATTGTGGCGGACGTTACGAACCTCGTGGGCATAATCACCGGCGTTGATTCGGTCAGGCTCTCCTGGACGGATCCCGCGGGTCCCGCTTTTTACCAGGCGGATATTACGCATGACGGGGGCGGCGGGCCGGTGTACGTACCCAAGGGAACGGAACAATCCGCGTGGAACGGCCTCTCCTCAGGCACGACGTATCAATTTACGGTTAAAGCCATCAACGGCGGCTCAAGCGGGGGCGTCAGCGTCTCGATGACACTCACTCAGGACACGACGCCTCCGGGGCCCGTTACGGGCCTCGGCGCAATCGACGGCGGCTTCGGTTCGGTTGATCTCAACTGGACCAACCCCGGTGACACGGACGTGCAGTATGTGGAGATCATCTGCGATCCCTTGAGCGGGCCGGCGCAGACAATAAACGCGACTCCCGGAGCCGCCGGAACCTACACCTGGAACGGCCTGGCCGGCGGGGTGACGTATACCTTTACCCTCAAAGCCGTGGATCACAGCGGGAACCGGAGCGAGGGGAGGACCGTTACCGGGACGCCCCTGGACATGACGCCCCCCGGACCGGTGACGGGCCTTCAGGGAATTTCCGGTGACGCCAGTGTAGTCCTTACCTGGACGGATCCCGGCGAAGCCGATCTGGCCTATGTACAAATCGAGTGTGATGAGATTCCCGGGCCGGCGCGGACGGTAAACGCGGGAACCGGAACCTACACCTGGAGCGGCCTGACCAAAGGCGCGTCGTATACCTTTACCGTTACCACCCGCGATACCTCAGGCAATCTGAACGTGGCGGCGGTAAGCGTCGGACCGGTTCCTGTTATCCTTGCCGGGGGCGGGACCATAAGCTTCGCGAAGGTGGAGGGCGATCCCTCGAAGATATGGGAAATCCACACCTTCACCGCGTCAGGCGCACTTACCTTTCCTTCCGGCTATACCTCCGTAACCGCCGATTACCTTATCGTGGCGGGCGGCGGCGGTTCAGGCGGTGACCAAAACAATAATATCGACTCTGACTTTGCCGGCGGCGGCGGCGCGGGCGGACTGCGGTATGCAACCGGGGCGGCACTGATTCCGCAAGGCGGTGTTGTGCAGATAACCGTCGGAGCGGGAGGCGCTGGAGGTCAAAAGCAGACCCAGGGCACGGACGGCGAACCGTCCGCAATCGGGACTATTGAGGTTCCCGGGGGCGGGGGCGGCGGCGGCGCGTATGGCAATATGACCGGCAGGCCCGGCGGGTCGGGCGGGGGCGGCGGCGCGGGAAATAAGAGTGGCCATGGCAATGGAGGCGCGCGCAGCAGCGGCGATACTGACATACTGGGAAACAGGGGCGGTAATGGCTCGGGCGGCAGCGGCAGCAACTCAAATTCCGGCGGGGGAGGCGGCGGCGCCAGAGGCCAGGGAACTGACTCACCAGGCAGCAGCAATAACGCACTGGCGGGGGGCGCTCCCTGGGATGCCGCTGTCGAGGGCGCTTCCTGGCTCGTGGACGCCACCGGAACGGCAGCGTTTTCCCGGGGCGGCAACGGCGGCGGCACAAACGCCCCCCAGGGCGGCAAGGCCGGTGTCAATTACGGCGACGGCGGGTCGTCCGGTAACAACCGGCAGCAACTGGGCGGCGCCGGGCACAGCGGCGTCGTGGTGATCCGCTTCCAGCGGGACTGATTACCACAATCCGCCATCCATGACGGATTGTGGTCTCGGAGTTTCGCTTTGCGAAACTCCACCCGGCCGCCTCGGGCGGCCGGCCTGGATACAGCGCCATCCGTGGCGCCGCCCCGCAGGAGCAAAGGAAGAAGAAGATTAAACCGCGAAGATGCTATGATTTGAATTATCGGGAGTAAGTGGTACTCTGGTCTGACGGGGCCAGAGAGCCGGTGGCAGGTTGGTTTGCGACGTGAGGAAATCCGGAGGTGCTT
>JAISBR010000064.1 GCA_031266095.1 Treponema sp.
CCCCCCCCCCCCCCCCCCCCCCCCCCCCGCGCGCTCGACGCGCGGACGGATCAGGCCGGGGAGGAAGCGGGGAGAAAAACCACGTGTTTGGCCGCGCAGAGCGGCGTCCGTTCGTACCATAGCATTACATCTTTCGTATACAGTAAATAGTAGTACTATTTGAAAGAAAATACAAGGATTTCGCGAAAATTCAGGGTATCGGCGCTTACTTTTTTCAAAGAACGAACCTCGTGAACGATGCAGCGCCTACAAGATACCTCGCCCTTCAAGGTGAGGAGGTTCATTCGATTCGCGTTTGTTCCGGACGCTCTACTAATTCAGTTGATTTTTGCCGAAATTTGGATCAATATAGTATAAAGGTGTCCTTAAACTGAAGTTTGCATGGTTCCCCTGGATGGGGCGGTTCAAAAATTGCAGGTTTCGGCCCCGGCTTATATGACAGGGGCCTTTGCTGATTGGGAGATTTACAATGATAGGCAGAGTAATAGTGCTGTTGCTGCTCATCGTGGTCCTTGCGGGGGGCGGAATTATCTGGTTCGATTATCTCAATGTTATTGACGCGAAAACCGTTTTAGCCCCTTTGTACCGTTTTATCGGCAGGGAGGGACGAAGCCGGCCCGAAGTCGAATCGGCGGAATTCCTCAACCTGGACGCCGAGCGCCTGGCTGTCCGGCTTGAAGCCTTGGAACTGCGGAACATGGAGATGGATACCCGTCAGCAAGGCCTGGACACCCGCTACGGCGAGATTGAACAGATGGCTCAGGAACTTGAGGAACGCCAAAAAGCGCTGGATGAGCGGGAAAATTCCCTCAGAGCCCAGGTCATGGATGCCGAAAATAAGGATAGAAATGTCGAGCAGAATGCCCGATATCTGAACGGTATGCCGCCGGAGCAAGCGGTGGGTATCATTACCGCGATGGATGATCAGGACGCTATCGACGTAATCCGGAAGACCGAGGAAATTGCCCAGGCTGAGGGAACCACTTCAATAGTCTCCTATTGGTTGTCCCTGATGGATCCCCAGCGGGCTGCGGAATTGCAGCGAAAGATGGCCGGAAGGCCGCCCAGTCTGTAAACAAGCCGCGCTTTGTCACCCGGACTGAATCCTTTTGTTTAGGAGGCCGGGTGGTGATTCAAATATCCCCCCATGTCGAAACCGCTTATACGCCCGCGTATGCGGAAATTGCCCAGATGGATATAGCCGCCGGAGAATCCTTGTCTGTCAAGGGGGATGAAAACCGGGCGGATCAGAGTGATGAAGATGGGCTTGGCGGCCCCGGATCATTTAAGGAGATTCTGGCGGGCTTGTTTCGGGAAACCGGAATAGAGACCGGCGGCCCGCCCGCTGAAACAACGCCAATTCCAAACGTCCTCTTGGTTGAATCTGCTGTCTTTGTTGCGGTTGACGCTGCGGTCGAGGCTGGTGAAAAAGATTTCACCGGCTTTGGACGGAACAAAGGCGCGGCTGTTGGAAAAACAGAAATCGGGCTTGAGCCGGGAAAGACTGAAAAAATCACGGCCAAATCCGGTGCGATTGACGAGGAACTTTCCGCACTTGACTTTTCTGAAGAAGACAAAAATATCCTGCTGGCTGTGGAACTGCTCCTGACCCGCTCCGCCGAAAAGTCCCCCCTTGACGGGGAAGATGCGGCCGTTGAAATCCGCCTTGAGACAAGGGAGGCGGCCGGGGAGGCAGCCGCCCTGTTCGCGGCGCGTGACGAAGGCGGTGAAATGCCGCCTGTCCCGGCCGGGGAAGCGCCGGAGCTGGTCGACAGTTCGAAAGAGAGGCGATTCGGCGGTGATACCGGGACCCGAAGTGACGGCAATACCGGCAGAGCCGCCGTTAACGGATTCGATGCTATCGAATTTGCCGTAAGCGGGTCCGCCGCGCTTGAGCCGGACACCGAGCCGCCGAAACAGTCGACCTCCCGGGAAAACGGCGTTGGGAAAGACGGCCGGCTTGAGGAAGTCCGGGGCCGGGACAGGCGCCGGGATCGTATTTCCTTTGAAGTACGGGATCTCCGCGCCGGGAGCAGCCAGGCGGGGGGGGAAAACCAGCGGCCCACAGTCAGTGCCGGGGGCCGGATTCAGGGCGAGAGTGAAACCCGTGAAATCACGCTGGAGCTGCGCCTGCCAAATCAGGGCCAGGATATGCCCCCGTCGGAAACCGCCTGGGAAACCAGGGCCGGCCATTCCTTCGAGGACCTTTTGGCCAGGGAACTGCACCAGAACTTCAACAATGACATTGTACGCCACGCATCAATGGTACTCAGGGACGAAGGGGCGGGAACCATCCGGCTTGCCCTCAAACCTGACACCCTGGGGAATGTAAAGATACGTCTTGAAATGGCCGAAAACAAGATAACGGGGCATATCGTTGTTGAAAGCGAGGAAGCCATGCGGGCCTTTGAGCGGGAAATCCATTCTCTGGAACAGGCCTTTAAGGAATCGGGTTTCCAGAGCGCGAATCTGGAGATGTCCTTCGCCGCGAACGGCGGGGGGGCGGATCAGCATTGGCAGGGATCGGAGGCATTCCTGCCGGAGAGACTGGCCGCGTTCCACTATGACGCCTCTCTGGGGCGTTTGGAAATACCCTTGTCAGATACCGTTGATGTGTATCAGCGGGAGCTAACCTCAATCAACATGCTTGTCTAGGAGCCTGTTGCGCTTGTAGGTTTTTGAGACATTTTATGCCGCAAAAACCCCGATTAACGGGCTCCTTACGGAGTTTGCGATGTGGGTACATCATATTTAAGGAGAAAATATGGATGGTATAGACGCGTTTAGATTAAGCGCAGAAGAACAGAACAGCGTTAACAAGTTTGTTCATGAATATAACAATAAACTGAATCCGGGACGTAAGCCTCAGCAGAATTTGGGGAAAGATGATTTTCTGAAAATTCTTATCACCCAGCTTTCTTATCAAGATCCTACCGCCCCGATGGAAGACAAGGAATTCATCGCCCAACTGGCTCAGTTCTCCACCCTGGAGCAGATGACCAGTATGGCTGCGGATTTTTCACGGCTCACCTCTATGCTCAACGGGACCGAGGCTTCTTCCGCTCTGGGCAGATCGGTGGAACTGACCGATGGGGAGCGCACGATTCAGGGCGTTGTTAAGGCTATAACCAGAGGGGAAAATCCCCAGGCACTGGTAAACGGCGTATATTACAACTGGAACCAGGTACATAAAGTTTTCGAGGAATAACGATACACTACCTGTTTTGAAAATATAAGGAGTAAGCTTATGATGCGATCATTATTTTCCGGTGTTTCCGGACTTCAGAATCATCAGACCAGAATGGATGTCATCGGCAATAACATTGCCAATATTAATACTACCGGTTTCAAGCGGAACAGGGTCAATTTTCAGGATATTCTCTATCAGCAGCTGCAGGGCGCCGCCCGTCCCACCGAGGAAATCGGCGGCGTAAACCCTAAAGAAGTAGGCCTGGGGATGAGTATAGCGTCTATCGATACACTCCATATCCAGGGCAGTCTGCAAACTACCGGTATGGGCACGGACCTTGCTATTTCTGGGACCGGCTTCTTCGTGCTGGACGACGCGGGCAAGCAGCTCTTTACCAGGGCCGGGGCTTTTACCGTAGATGAGGCGGGCCTCATGGTTAACCCCGCCAACGGTATGAAGGTCCAGGGCTGGATGGCCCGCGAGGTTGAGGACTATACTGTGATCGACATTTCCCGGCCCGTGGAGGACCTGGTTATCCCGATAGGCGGGAAAGATCCGGCCAGGGTCACTACCCTCATCAACTTTGCCTGTAACCTGGACAAGCGTATCCCCGAAATTCCGGAGAATCCTACCGGCAGGCAGATAATCGACGGTACCTGGTCCACGGCGATTGACATTTTCGACACTTACGGCGACAAGCACATCCTCCAGGTGGAATTTACCAGGGTGCCGGGCACCGTTAACAGCTGGAACGCCACGGTAAACGTGGACCCCCAGAACGAAGTTCCCACCAATGCCACCATCGGCTTCGGTGAGGAGGCCCCGGCGGTGGGTGGTCCCACTACCTTTATCGTGAACTTTTCCAATAATGGTACGCTGCTTTCCGCTGAAGACGGAGCCGGGAACATCTCGGGCGAGTCCGGCCAGGTACAGATGAATGTGGCTTATGATGTGCAGACTTCCACCCCCAATGAGGACGGTACCCTGGTGAGGCAGGAATTTGTTCTGGACCTGGGCCAGGTCGGCGGTTATAACCGTTCCATCACCCAGTATGCTGAGACAAGCTCCTCCAAGGCCGTAGAGCAGAACGGCCGTACTATGGGCTACCTTGAACAGTTCAAAATCGATTCAAACGGGGTAATCACCGGCATTTACTCCAACGGCTCTACGAGGGACCTGGGCCAGGTCGCCATGGCCAGCTTTCCCAATCAGGGAGGGCTTGAAAAGGCAGGGGACAATACCTTCCGGGTGTCCAACAATTCCGGGGCCGCCAATATCGGGCCTTCGGGCATCGCCGGAAAGGGTGAAATCGTTTCCGGCGTTTTGGAAATGTCCAACGTCGATATGGCCGAGCAGTTCACCGACATGATCGTTACCCAGCGGGGTTTCCAGGCGAATTCCCGGACTATACAGACTGCGGATCAGCTCCTTCAGGAACTGCTAACTCTGAAACGGTAATGAGAATCGGTATTTGCCGCGAAAAATAATATGATTAAAGTAACCCGGCTGGACGGTGTAGAATACTACATAAACCCTCACCAGATTGAATGTATCGAGATTAACCCCGATACAACACTGGTGATGCTGTCCGGTAAACACCATATTGTGCTGGAAGGGGCGGATGATGTTTTGGGCAAAATCGAGGCCTATCGACGGCGGATAAGCCCATGTGTAGTCCAGGAGTAAGGATATGGATTTAGGAAGTATTATTGGTGTATTCGGCGCGTTCGGCATGGTGGTGTTCTCCGTCGTGGTCGGCGGCGGCTCTCTTTTAAGCATCCTGGATCTTCCTTCTTTCCTCATGGTTGTTCTTGGTTCCTATTTCGCCCTTATGCTTGCATCGAGCCTGTCCGAGGCCCTGGGAATTTTCTCTATCATTGGCCGTACTTTCAAAATTCCGCTCTTCAATGAACAGGGCCTTATTCAGAAAATGATGGCCTTTTCCGAAAAAGCCCGTCGTGAGGGGCTCCTGGCCCTGGAAGACGAGCTTGAGGATCTGGAAGATGAATTTATGAAAAAAGGTCTGCGCCTGGTAGTGGACGGTACCGATGCGGCGATAATCCGAGACCTTATGGAACTTGAGCTGAGCCAGATGCAGAGCCGGCACGCGGATAAGATCAACGTCATCAATATGTGGGGCGCCTTGGGCCCCGGTCTTGGGATGTTGGGTACCGTTGTCGGTCTTATTGGAATGTTGCAGAACCTGGAAGACAAGGCCGCCATCGGCCCCAACATGGCCCTGGCCCTGGTAACCACCCTCTACGGATCAATGGTAGCCAATCTCTTGATGATCCCTATTGCCAGTAAGCTTAGGAATCATGACTCAAGGGAAAGCCAGGTCAAGGAAATGATCATTGAAGGGGTACTTTCTATACAGGCCGGAGATAATACAAGGATCCTGGCGATGAAACTGCTGGCCTATCTTAATCCGGTTATCAGGAGAACTATGGAAGCTGAACTGTTGAAGGATTAGTGGAATATGGCGAGAAAAAAGAGACAAGAGGGCGGAGGCCCTTCAGGACAGGAGTGGCTGACCACCTATTCGGACATGGTCACCCTGATGCTTTGCTTTTTTGTCATCATGTTCAACCCCGATGAAAGCACCCAGGCCCAGATGGACCAGATTTCTACTTCCATGCGGGTCGGGGGCATAGGCGCCCTGGCCGGGGGCCTTACCCTTTCAGCGGGCCGCAGTGCGGACCTCGGTAATACCATCATGGCTCTTCCCTCCATGGAAAGGGGCAGGACTATGGGTACCGCCCTGCGCAAAGCGGTGAGTGTTTTTTCCCCTGAAATCCGTTCCAACAAGGTGCGGGTTACCCATGATGAGCGGGGTATTGTGATCACCCTGGCTTCGGACGCCTTTTTTAATCCCGCCAGCGCCCGGATTAACATTGAGTCAACCAGAGATATACTGCTCCGGCTGGGGACTTTCCTGGTTTCCGAGGAGCTGGCGGGCAGAAAATTCAGAATAGAAGGCCATACCGATGCGGTTGACATAGACCCGGCCGGTCCCTGGGAGTCCAACTGGGAACTTTCCGCCGCCCGGTCCATAAGTATCCTCCATTATTTGACCGACCTTGGTATAGAGGAAAGACGCTTTCAAGTCGCCGCTTTTGCCGATACGGTCCCCCTTTCCACCAACGATACTCCCGAAGGCCGGGCAAATAACCGCCGGGTGGATGTGATTATTCTTGACGACGGACATCTCTAAAGTAGACGTTTTTTCTCAGAACACCCTGAAAAACAACCGATTATATAAAGAGCCTCTTTCAAAACTTCAGTTTGGAAGAGCAGCCTTTAACCAAGAGGGGGATAAGGCTTTAGCCTGAAAACCCCGGAGCCGTGTTAAAACCAACCGGGTTTTGAACGCGGCTCTAAAGGGCATCTCTAAAAAACCGTAAGCGCGGCAGGCGTCAGAGTTTTTCAGAGTATTGTGTCCTAACTGGTATTTTCATATACTTTGAAGTGAGGGGAGGATTTGGGCATGTCGGATAGTGAAGAACTGGATCTTGAGAGCGGTGAAACTCCGGGGGTAAGCGGTTCCCCCCCAAAAAAGGGCGGCCTCGGGGCCATATTGCCGGCTATTCTCAAATTTGTCGCCATCGGTCTTGGAGCGCTCATATTCATTGTCACAGTCACAATCATAACCTTTAACATAATGAATAAAGGCGGAAAATCCCAGACCGGGGTCGTGGACCCCACGTCGCCGTATGTGGGGAAGCGTCCGGTATACGCTTATTATACGAATATAGGCTCAATAACCGTTAATACCAAGGACAGTACGGCCAACAAGTACTCGGTAACAGTGGTAATGAATATCGGCTATGATCTTGAGGATCAGGTGGCGTCTTCGGAACTAAACAGCCGCCAGGTTGAATTGCGGGATTTTGTGCGTACTTATTTCCAAAGCAAATACGCGGCGGATCTGACTCCTGAAAAAAACGAACAGATCAGGCGGGAAATCCAAAGTATACTCAATGACCGCTTCCTTGATACCGCCAAAGTAAGAAGTATAATGTTTGATAAGCTCGACGTGATGGAGGTTTATTGAAAACGCTTTGTCTGTTTCAATGGAAAGGTTGTAAACTGTCTGAAAACAGGGTAGGATAAGGCATGACAGAAGTTCTGTCCCAGGATGAAATAGATCAACTACTCACCGCGATAAACGCCGGGGATACCGAGCCGGAGGATTTCAGGCCTGCGGCGGACAGCCGGAAGATCAAGATCTATGACTTCAAACGGCCCGATAAATTCTCCAAAGAACAGATACGCACGGTCTCGATTATGCACGAGACCTTTGCCCGTTTGACCACTACCAGCCTTTCCGCCCAGCTGCGGAACATTGTTCAGGTCCACGTGGCGTCGGTAGATCAGCTTACCTACGAGGAATTTATCCGGTCCATACCGACTCCCACCACCCTGGCGATCATCAACATGGATCCCCTAAAAGGGAACGCCATCCTGGAGATCGATCCCGCGATCACCTTTTCTATTATTGACCGACTCTTTGGCGGTACCGGTGAGGGAACCAAGTCTCAGCACGAGTTAACCGATATTGAACAGTCGGTTATGGAAGGGATCATTGTCCGTATTCTGGGGAATATGCGGGAAGCCTGGACCACGGTGATTGACCTCCGTCCCCGCCTGGGACAAATAGACACCAATCCCCAGTTTGCCCAGATCGTACCCCCCACTGAAATGGTAGTCCTGGTTACACTGGAAACAAAAGTAGGTGAAGTGGAAGGGATGATGAACTTCTGTATTCCGTACCTCACCATAGAGCCCATCATCAATAAATTGTCCGCACAGTTCTGGTATTCATCGGTACGGCGGAACGCTACCTCGGAAAACCTCAATGTTCTAAAGGAGAAGCTCGCAACTGTCGATGTTAATGTTGTAGCCGAGATAGGAAAGATCAATATCCCGGTCCGGGATGTGCTTTTCCTGCAGACAGGGGATGTGGTCCGGCTCTACAATACCCGTGTGGGTGATCCGTATTGCCTGAATATTGGCGGGAAAAAAAAGTTTCTGTGCCGTCCCGGCGTAATCGGGAAAAAATTGGCGGTCCAGGTAACCAAGAAAATCGCGGAGCTTGAACATGATGAATTCGAGGAACTCGCGGTCGAAGGAGAAGAATTGTTATGATGAGTGACGGCGCTCTGTCGCAGGATGAAATAGATGCGTTACTGGCGGGTGTAGACTCTTCCAGCCTGAGAGGGACCTCCTCCGTTCCCACCGCTGTGGCGGCGGAGGGGGCCGGTGTGGACCGTCAGGCTTTACAGGATTTTCTTTCCTCAACCGTAGAGGCCCAAAGATCAAACCTTGCCATGCTGACTGGGGCCAATGTGGTCCTCAACGGACCACAGATCAGTTTTTCAGGCAGGGATAATTTCCTGGCCCAGCTTCCGGACACGGTAACGGTAGTCAAGACGGATTTTACTTCCGGTTTCCCCGGTGAACATATCTTTATCCTCTCCGAAGATTGTGCCAAGGCCATTGCCAGCCTCATGAACAAGGAAGAGAACATCCAGCTTGACGAGATGGCCATGTCGGTTATAGGTGAGGTGGTGTCTCAGATGGTGGGAACCCAGATAACTTCCTTAACCGATAAAACCGGCAACAAGTCCATAGCTTCCAGCTCTCCTGAGGCGGCTAACGTTCCCAAGGCCGTGGCGGCCCTGCCCGCCGGTGATTTCGCCAGCGCAGTGTACCAGCTTGATCTGGGGGACGGTAATACTTATCAGCTCTGGGAAGTGCTGGGGCCGTCAGTTTCTACGGACATTGCCCGGGCTTTGTCAGGCCACACCCAGGCTCAGGCCGCTCCCTCCGGTATGAGCGGCATGGGAATGGGCGCCGGTATGCAGATGCCCAATATGGGAATGGGTGGAGGAATGGCCAATCTGGGTTCTGTCAATGTGCAGTCGGTGCAGTACCCCAACCTGATACCCTCCCGGTTAGGTCCCCAGGAAGCGGGTAATATCGGCCTCATTATGGACGTGTACATGGAAATGACCGTCGAATTGGGGCGTACCAGGAAACCGATTAAAGAGATACTGGCAATGGGCGAGGGGACCATTATTGAGTTGGATAAACTGGCCGGTGAACCGGTGGACATCCTGGTGAATCATAAACTCATAGCCAAGGGCGAGGTTGTGGTTATTGATGAAAACTTTGGTGTCCGCGTCACCGAGATCGTGTCCCCCATGGAACGCATGAATGATATGGGCTAGGAGCCTGTTGATTTTTTTTGCTTTCTATTGCAATGTTTTTTAGGTTAATATATAATTATAATAGTTGTTTATAAAATCGGTTAATTGGTGAATCAACAATCGCGCGGCAGAGCCGCGGGGTATTAAACTCTCGCCACGAATAAACCGGATCAGTTTGTACTTGGGAGGGGAAAAACTGAAATTGTCTTATGGCGCGATTTGCGCTTTATTCGTCATGCTTATAGTGAGCGCTGGCCTCATACTAACTACCTCTGTTTTCGCCCAATCCGCGCCTTTTCCGGATCCCGCCGCCGAACTCAGTCAGACAGAGGATTCTCCCGCTGACCCGATAACGGCCGCCGAGCGGTCGCTGATACTGGAAGAAAATGAGAGCGCCCCGGCCCCGTCGGTCTCATCGGTGGGGACCATACTGAGGATGGTGTTGACCCTTGCCCTGGCGGCGGCGGCCATCTACGGCGTGATATACTTCATCAAACGGGCCTCCCGCCGTGCTGAAGTTAAAGATCCTTTCCTCAAAATACTCGCCAGCGCCCATCTGGGATCCAATCGTTACGCTCATGTGGTTGCCGTCGGCTCCCGGGCATGGCTCCTGGGCGCCGCCGAAAGCGGCGTACATCTTATCAGTGAGATTGAGGACAAGGACATCCTCAACGCCATGTTCCTTGAGGATTCCCGCAAAAGCGCGGAGACCCCTTCGGGGCGTTTCCTTGATTTTAAGACCATGCTCCGCCGACTGGGCATACCGGTTGAGTCAGGTACGTCTGCAGCGGATAATATCCGTAAACGTCGTGAGCGGCTCAAGGGACTGTAGCATGAAGCGTGTACTCCTTTTGGTCCTCTTCGCGGCGTTGTTCGGTTTCTTCCCCTCCCTTCCGGCGGAAGCCCAAACAGAACCGTTTCCGGATATGTCCGTGCAGGGGACCATGAACATCCCCACACCCCCGCCTCCGCCGGCGATTCCCTTTATCGATCTTACAGTGCGGAATCCTTCTACCGGGCAGGAGGTAGCTTTTTCTCTCCAGCTTCTGCTGCTTCTCACGGTACTTTCCCTCGCGCCGAGTATCATCATCCTGATGACGAGCTTTCTGAGAATTTCCATTGTACTGGACTTTATCAAGCGGGCGCTTTCGTTGCAGCAGGTACCGCCTAACCAGGTGATCCTGGGGATATCCCTGTTTATGACCGTGTTCATCATGTGGCCCACTTTTAACGCAATATATACTAATTCCGTACAGCCTCTGGCCGCGGGCGAAATTTCGGCAGGTACCGCTTACCGTGAGGCGGAGGCTCCTTTGCGGCTTTTCATGTACAGCCAGATGCGGTCCCGGCCTGAAAATATCCGTCTCTTTATGGCGATGCGGGGTCTGGACCGCCCCAATACCCTGGCGGATGTTCCCACGTATGTACTGATCCCCGCTTTTATCCTTAACGAACTTACTGTGGCGTTCAAGATAGGGATTTTGCTCTTTATTCCCTTCATCGTTATCGACATGGTGGTGGCAAGCGCCCTCATGTCCATGGGTATGATCATGCTCCCTCCGGTGATGATATCCATGCCTTTCAAGCTCATCCTCTTCATCCTGGTTGACGGATGGGGACTGTTGACGGATCAATTGGTCCGTTCATTTGTGTAGGAACGGACGATGAGTATCGGGGAAGTGACCACCCTCTTGCGGGAGGGAATTTTTGAGGTGCTGATTCTCGCGGCACCCCTGTTGTTATCCGCTCTTATTGTGGGCCTCGTGGTGGCGATTTTGCAGGCCACTACATCCATACAGGAACAGACCCTTACCTTTGTGCCCAAAGTGATTGCCATACTGCTGATGCTTGGTCTTTTAGGCGGATGGATGTTCAGCTCCCTTGGGGAGTATACAACTGAACTGTTCCGGCGAATCCCCGAAATGGCGAGGTAGTCAGGTGATAGATAACGCGGTTTTACAGAATATCCTGGGTTACGGCCCGGCGTTTCTGCTCCTCGCCGCCAGGGCCCTTGCCATGATTGAAGTCGCGCCGCTCCTTTCGTCGGACGCTATTCCCCAGGTGGCAAAACTCGCTTTAGCGGGTTTCGCAGCCTTCGCGGTCTTACCGGCCGCAGCGGTCTTTTCCATGGACGGCGCGGGGGGGGCTTTAGCCGATCTCCGCTATGAGCCCTTCAGCCTCAGCTTTATTCTGCTCATTTTGGGGGAGGGTATTATCGGCCTTATTATCGGTTTTTTCCTTACGATAATTTTTGCCGCTTTCTCAACCGCCGGTCAGTTTTTCTCCCTGCAAATGGGCTTCGGCGCTTCAGAAACATTTGATCCCCTGTCGCAGATCGAAAACCCCCTTCTGGGCCAGTACCTCAACCTCGTATCCATGTTGGTCTTCCTTTCCATCGGTGGTTTCACTGAGCTGTTCCTGGGCGGCTTCTGGCGCTCGGTACAGACCCTGAACATCGTCGCGCTGGTTGAGGGCAGGGAACCGGTGGTGGGGATGATCACCGCCGGGCTTTCACGGCTCTTTTTGGACGCCATTATTATTTCCATGCCCATTTTGGGTACCCTGTTTCTTACCTCCCTGGCTACAGGGCTTATCTCCAAAGCCGCGCCCCAGATCAATATCCTCTCAGAAGGTTTCCCTATTTCCATCACGGTGGCCTTTATGCTCCTGTTTACATCCCTCCCCTTTATGACCGAGGCCTTTGCCAGGGTGATCAAATCAGGTTTCAGCAGCATAGAAATCCTTTATATGCAAATCGGACGGCAAATAGCCGGGGGAGGCGTGCTGTGAAAGAATGGCGGTGTCTTGAAAAGCGGCGGTCTCTTGCCGCGGCCATTCATCTACAGTGGTTCGCCGATGACAACGAGGCGGACGGCAGGACCGAGGAGCCGACCGAGCATAAGATCCAGCGGCTCCGTGAGGAAGGCCAGGTTGTAAAGAGTCAGGAATTGGTAGGTGCCCTGACGCTGCTCCTGCCGGCCCTGTTACTGCTCTTCCTTGCCCCGTCGATGCTGCGTACCTGCGTTGAGATGGTCCGATTCTTTTTCCTGCGGGTTGTGGAACTTGATCCCACCAGGGACGGCATTGTGGCGGCGGCGTTTTTTAATTATCTGGCGCGGCTTGCCCTGCCTATTCTCGCGGTAGCGGTATTTTCGGCGCTCTTTTCCAACCTGGTACAGACCGGTTTTATTTTTACCACTAAGCCTCTGGTTCCGGATATGACCAGGGTACTGCCCAGAGTGGGGCAGTTTTTCAGGCGGACCCTGTTTTCGGTTGACGGGCTTTTTAACTTTTTTAAGTCCATTGGCAAAATGGCGATTATCGGATTGGTAGCTTTTTTCCTGATCCGCGCCGACATTGAGAAGCTCATTAATTTGCAGAAGGCGGACCTGTGGCTCAGCCTGACCACGGTGGCTTCTCTGGCGATACGGATGCTCATCATCAGCGCTCTGCTCATGCTGATTATTTCAATTCCCGATTATATGTTTCAGCGCTGGCGTTTCAGGGAACGGAATAAAATGTCCCGGCAGGAATTGAAGGAAGAGATGAGGATGTATGAGGCGGACCCGCAGATCCAGTCGAGGATCCGCGGCCGCTTTCGGGATCTGCTCAGACAGAACATCGCCGCCGCGGTTCCAAGGGCCGATGTGGTTATTACCAACCCGACCCACCTGGCGGTAGCTTTGGAGTATCGGCCTAGTATGCGGGGTCCCATGCTTACCGCCATGGGCGCTGATGAGATGGCGGCCAGGATCAGGAGGCTCGCGGACGAAAACGGCGTGCCCATAGTAGAGGATAAGCCCCTTGCCTGGGCTTTATACCGGGAAACCAATGTGGGTGACATCATTCCCGATGTCTATTTCACGGCGGTGGCGACAATCTTCAAAAAGGTGATGAGCATCAACGATGTGCGGCGTAAGGCCAGGAGCGCATGAGAGGCGGGACATTTGTGTTGGTTGATTATAAGGAGAAGTATTAATGGCTGACGCGGCGCGTTTAAATAACGAAGGACCGATCCCACAGAATTTCTTAAATGTCTTTAAGGACAGTTTTCCCGCCATCGCGGTGATAACCGTGGTGATCATGCTTATCCTCCCCCTGCCCACGGTACTCCTGGACGCTCTGATGGCGATTAACCTTATCTTTTCCCTTCTGGTACTGCTCATCGTGCTCTACACCCAGAAGCCCACCGAGTTCAGTCTTTTTCCGACTATACTTCTGGTTGCCACGGTGTTCAGCCTGGCGCTGAACGTTTCGTCTACCCGGCTTATCCTGACCCAGGGCGCCCGCTTTGACGGCAGAATGATCCGGGCCTTCTCGAGTTTTGTGGTCGGCTCCGGCGGCAGTGAGGGCCTTGTGGTCGGGTTCATTATATTCATCGTGATTATCGCGGTGCAGGCGGTGGTTATAACGAAAGGCGCGACACGGGTTTCTGAAGTGGCGGCCCGCTTCACTTTGGACAGCATGCAGGTCAAGATGATGGGCATTGAGACCGAGTACAGCTCCGGTTCCATCAGCGAGGAAGAGGCGCAACGGCGAAAAGCCCAGGTTCAGAAGGAATCCGATTTTTACGGTTCCATGGACGGAGCGAGTAAATTTATTTCGGGTAATGTTAAGGTCGGTATCTTTATCACCGTGATCAATGTGCTGGGCGGCATTATCATCGGCGTAGTAATGCATGGCGAGCCTTTGGGGAACGCGGTCGGCAATTACATCAGTTTCTCTGTCGGCGACGGGCTTCTCTCCCAATTCCCGGCGCTGCTGATTTCTACCGCCATGGGTATTGTGGTAACCAGGGCCGCTTCCACCGGCAATCTCTCGGATCAGGTAATTGAACAGATATTCTCCCGTTACTCGAAAATTTATTGGATCTGCGCGGGGGTACTGGTGTTCCTCGCGGTACTGCCGGGCTTTCCCTGGTATGTGCTGCTTCCCATGGCGGCGCTGATTGCGTTCCACGCCTTCAGGATTAACCGCAGGGAGAAAAAGGCCGCCAGCTTCAGTGAAATGATGGCAAAGACAGGGATGAAAAAGGAAAAGGCCGAAGCCGCTGAAATGTCGCCCGTGGTTCCCCTGGACGCCCTCTCTCTGGAACTAGGCTACGGTCTCATACCCTTGGTGGATAAAGAAAAAGGCGCCGAGCTTCTGGACCGGGTCCAGGGGGTCAGGCGGCAGTCCGCCCTTGAACTGGGCCTGGTGATCCCAAAAGTACGGATAATTGATAATATGCTCCTTGAGCCCTCGGAGTACTGTTTCAAGATCAAGGGTGTTGACGTGGGCAGGGGGAAGATACGTATGGGGTATTATCTCTGTATCAACCCTGGTACGGTAAGTGAGGAGCTGCCGGGTGAGAAGACAGTGGAGCCTATCTTTGGGCTTCCGGGTCTCTGGATCAGTGAGGACAGGCGGGACGAGGCCGAGCGGGCCGGCTATACCGTGATTGATCCGCCCTCGAGTATCGCCACCCATTTAACCGAGATCATCAAGCGCCACGCCTCGGATATCCTCGGCCTGCAGGATACCCAGGCGATCCTGGACACCCTCCGCAAGGAGTACCCCGCAGTGGTGGATGAGGTCCTGCGCGAGGGCAAGGGCTTAAGGGTGGTGGAGATCCAAAAAGTGCTTCAGAGCCTCTTAAAGGAGCGGGTGTCTATCCGCAACATGGTTTCCATTTTGGAAGCCATAGCTGATTACGCGCCGGTTTCCAAAAATATTTGGTTCCTCACCGAAAAGGCCCGGCAGGCTTTGAGCAGCCAGATCTGCCATCAGTACGCCGATATTGATCATAAGCTTAGGGTGCTTACCATCGATCCTGAGCTTGAGCAGAAAATTATTGACAGCAGGTATGAAACCCCGTCGGGGGTTGTATCTGCCATGGACCCCCCAAGCCATCAGGCCTGGATCAGAGCGGTCAGTAAGGCGGCCGCCGCGGTTAAAGGGAAAGGCTGGATGCCGGTTATACTCTGTTCCGAGCAGGCCCGCTTCCTGGTAAAAAATTCCACCGATCGGGAACTGCCGGAACTGGCGGTGCTCTCTGTTCCGGAAATCGTTCAGGGTGTTATTCCCGAGGCGGTGGGCGTGATTAGGCTGGAAAATCAAAATAGAGATTCTGCGGGGAGCGCCGCGTAGATGGAAATATTGGTTGAACAGGGCGCCAGCCGGGGAGACTGCGTCGGAAAGATAGCGGAAAAATATGGGGGATGGTTTCACATTCTGCGGGAGAAAAAGATCCGTATGGGGGGCTTCCTGGGCTTTTTTACCCGTGAGGGTATTGAGATTGAATTTTACATTCCCCCGGTTTTAAGTGGAAGCTCCGTGTCCCAGCCTTATCAGAGCGGCAGTTCCCCCCCGGCCCAGCCGGTGCTGCTCAATTTTGAGGAAAAGAAAAAAAAGGTGATCGCTGCCGCGGGCCGGGACCCTGACCAGGTGGTGGCGGAAGCCTTGGCCGGCAAAGATTCATCCCAGCAGCGGATACTGGATAAACTGAACGAGATTGAAGAAAAAATTGAATCCACCGGTCCCAGGAAAGAAGATCATCCCAGCATGGTTCGGGTCGCAGAATTGCTCAGGCTGAACGATTTTTCCGAGCGCTATATCAGTGAGACGCTTGAGCGGGTCAGAAAGGAACTATCCCTGGAAATCCTGGATGATTTTGACGCGGTTCAGGATCGCCTGTTGGAATGGATAGGGGAAAGCGTCAAAATATACCATGATCCTATCGCGGTCCGGAAAGGCAGAATCTTGGCGCTGGTAGGCCCTACCGGAGTTGGTAAAACTACAACTATAGCCAAGCTCGCGGCGATCTATGGCATCGAGAATTCAGGCCGGCCCCCCATTTCGGTGAGGATGCTCACCATCGACGCTTACCGCATCGGCGCCAGAGTACAGATCGAGAAATACGGGGAAATGATGGAGATACCCGTTTCATACATAAAAGACCGGCGGGAACTCAAAAAAGAAATCGCCCTATACTCGGAGGAGACCGATTTGCTCCTGGTGGACACCATCGGCAATAGCCCCAAAGATTCGGTCAAGCTGGGTGAGATGAAGAAACTCCTTGACGCCTGCGGACCCGGGACCGAGATTTACCTGGTGTTTTCGGCAGGCACCAAGACTAAAGACATTGAGAATATTTTTCGCCAATTTGAACCCTTTAATTATCGGGCGGTGGTACTTACCAAGTTAGACGAAACCAGCCACTTGGGTAATGTGATCTCTGCCCTGGCGGAACGGGGAAAATCACTGGCATATATAACCGATGGGCAAAAAGTTCCCTGTGATATTCAGAAAGCGAGTGTAATCCGGTTTCTCATCAATCTCGAGGAATTCAAAGTTGATCGGATTAAAATGGAAACGCGCTTCCCTGTTGATGAAGCGAATCAATTTCATTGGAGCTGAACATGGAAGATCAGGCGGAGACACTGCGGGAAATCATGAGACAGAAAAAAGACAGATCCAATACCGGCGGATCTGTTAATAAATCGGACAGAGAGTCCCTTGAACCCGGCGGAGACGATTCAGGAGGGAAGGGCAGGAAGGCCCGGATTATAACGGTCACCTCCGGTAAGGGCGGAGTGGGCAAGACCAACCTCTCGGTGAACATGGCTTTGGCCTTTGCCCGGCTGGGGAAAAAGGTGGTGGTCATGGACGCGGACTTGGGACTCGCCAATGTCAACGTGATGCTCAACATGATCCCCAAATACAACCTCTACCATGTGATCAAAAAACAGAAAACGATCCGTGAAATCCTGGTTGAAACCGAATACGGAATATCCATAGTAGCCGGCGCTTCCGGTTTTTCCCAAATTGCCAATATGGGTGAGGAAGAACGGCAGGATTTTATCAGGGAACTGGATACCCTTTCCAACGCGGATATCATCATCATAGACACCAGCGCCGGAGTTTCAAGTAACGTGCTGGACTTTATCGCCGCCGCCAATGACGCGGTGATCATCACTACACCGGAACCGACCGCCATAACCGACGCTTACGGTATCATCAAGATCATCGCCACCGAATACGACTCTTTCAACATGGGGCTTAAACTGGTAGTGAACCGCGTCAGAGGCGTGGCCGAGGCGAAAAACGTGGCTGATCGGATGATCAACATTACCGGTCAGTTCCTCAACCTCAGGGTGGATTATCTGGGCTTTATCTACGATGATCAGGCGGTACCTCAGGCGGTACTCAGGCAGAAACCTTTTATGGTGATTGATCCCAAATGCAAGGCAAGCCAGTGTGTACAGCATATTGTGGAGCGGATGGACAAGAACAAGCCCAGGGAATCAGCCGGTTTCAGCGCCATGCTGCGGAAATTTTTCGGCGGGTCTCAGCATGTATAACGGGGGAGAAGACCTTGTTTAATATAAAGTGGGGCATTATCGCGGGCGCCGCGGCCCTGCTTCTTTCTCTGACGCTGGGAATTTTTAACGGTGTCAATTTTATCTTTGTGCTGCTCCGGGCCGGGATTTTTACGGCTGTTTTCTTCAGCCTTGGCCTGGGCTGCTCTTTTTTGGTTAAAAATTATTTTCCCGAACTTCTTCTTGGGGATGCGGCAACTGGGTCCCGGAGCGGGAAAAGCCCCGGCTCGCGGGTAAATATCACCCTGGGCGGCGGCGCGCTGCCTGAAATGTATTCGCATACGGATAGTTCTGATGACGTGGGGGATATTGCCAAACTGGTATTCGGCGAAAGCGAGCCGGATACGGCGCCCGCCCCTGATGCTCTGTATGCTATGGACCAGACGGCGAAAGATGCTTATACTAATAGAAGTGACGTTGCCTCAGCGGAATTCAATCAGGATAATTCAGGAGCCGGTTCGGACGGAGTGGAGGTTCCTGAATCGGCCCCGGATAAGCCGGCTCCCGCGGCTTCGACCGGAGATGAACTGGGATCTCTGCCGGATTTGGATGCCATGTCTAAGGCGTTTTTAATAGACGCTGATGAGGACGCTCCTGCGGAACCGGAGGCTCTTGAGTCGTCAAAATTTGAGCGGCCAAAGCCGGGCCGCAGTTCCGGCGGAGGTAAGACGCGCCAATTCGAGGATGATTTTAGTCCCAAGGAACTGGCCTCCGGCATACGGACGGTATTGGAAAAGGATAAAAGAGGATAGGTTATGGGGAACACCATCCCGGAGCTGAAAACGGAAGAGGAACTCTGGCTGCGGTACCGTAAAACACGGGATCCCGCGATCCGTGAAACTTTTATCAAACAATACGCCCCCCTGGTAAAATATGTAGCCGGTAAGGTTGCCATGGGAATGCCCCATAACGTTGAATTCGATGACCTGGTTGGCTTTGGAGTCTTCGGCCTTATTGACGCCATTGACAAATACGACCCTGGAAAAAACGTGAAATTCAAAACCTACGCCGTTACCCGCATACGCGGCGCTATTTTCGATGAATTGCGCCAGATCGACTGGGTACCCCGCTCGGTCAGGCAGAAAAGCCGTGAAATAGAGTCCGCTATCAGCTCCCTGGAGGCTCAGCTTGGCAGAACCGCCTCGGACCAGGAAATTGCCGGGTCGCTGGGAATGGACGAGGCTGAGTACCTCAAGATCATTCAGAAAATTTCCGGCACATCTATCCTTTCGCTGAATGACGTGTGGTTTTCGGGCGACGAGAACGATAAGGTCTCCATCGGGGACAGCATTGAATCCCCCTCAAGCCTCAACCCCGACGTGATGGTGGAAAAGGATGAGATACGCCGGGTAATTGTAGAAGCCATCAGCGAGCTTCCCGATAAAGAAAAAAAAATACTGGTCCTCTATTATTACGAGGATCTCACATTGAAAGATATTGGCCGGGTGTTGGAGGTTACCGAATCACGGGTCTCCCAGCTGCATACCAAAGCCATACTGCATCTCAGATCAAAGCTCACCAATATTCGTAAAGGCATCGTGTGACGCCGGGCGGAGGTAATCGTGGTTGATTTTGTCGGACTGCGGGATATCCTCAAGGAACAGCTGGAACAGGATCGGTCTATACGGTCGGTTGACGCATCGGGACCCACGCTGGAAATCGCCGTGACCGAGGCGGCGTTGCTGCTGGATATTCCGGTCCGCCGGCTTGAATATGAGATTACCGAAAAAGGCTCCACCGGATTTCTGGGAACCGGAAAAAAAGACTGGAAGATCCGGGCTTACGAGCAGATATATGTAAAGAAAGAAAAACTCCAGGAAGATATGTTCATTAATCCGCTTGCCGAGCGGACCCCGATTATCGAGGATAAAGACGGAGATGCTTTTGTACAGCTTCGTTCCGAGGGGGCTTTTCTCAAAGTTTTGCCGCCGGTGGGCAAGGGCAGGAAAGCGACGGAAGTCCACGCCATGCACGAACTCCTGCGCCGGAGCGTGAAGAATATTGATGGGGCGTTGGTCGGAGAGGTGCTCAGAGAGGCCGCGGGGCTTTACGTCAAAGTAGGCGATTTTGAGGAAACGCTGGCTAACAGAAGCACCGTGTCGGTAGAAATCACCGAGGGAGAAATGCGGGCCGTTATGCAGGTAACGCCTCCCGGCCCCGGCGGCTGTGATATTACCCTGGAAAGTTATATCAGTTTTCTCAAAAGCCACAAGGTGATTCACGGCATAAAAGAAGATTTTCTGCGGGACTTCGCGGACCGGCCGACGTACCGGGAAAAGGTGGAGGTTGCCGAAGGTACCAAGCCCCTAGACGGCAGGGACGCCCATATCCGGTACAACTTTGAAACCAACCAGAGCAAGGCGCGCCTGCGGGAAGGGAACAACGGCAGGGTGGATTTCAAAGAACTTAATATCATTCAGAATGTGGTAGAGAATCAGCCCCTGGCGAAAAAGATACCTCCTGAAAAGGGCGTCTTCGGCAAAACCGTTACGGCGAGATCAATCCCCGCCAAGAACGGCAAGGATATAGGCCTCCCCTTGGGGAAAAACGTCCACGTGGGGGACGACGGCGCCACTATCATCGCCGATATAAACGGCCAGGTATTGATAGTGGGCAGTAAAATCAACGTTGAGCCGGTGTATACCGTGCAGGGGGATGTAAACCTTAAAACCGGCAATATCATTTTCCTGGGTACCGTGATCGTCAACGGGAACGTTGAAGACGGCTTTTCCGTCAAGGCCGCTGGAAATATTGAGGTGAATGGAACTGTGGCAAAGGCGGAACTGGACGCCGAGGGCGATATCATCATCCACCAGGGGATCAACGGCAAAAGCGGCGGCAGTGTCAGGGCCGGCAGATCCGTCTGGGCCCGGTTCATTGAGAACGCCTCTGTGGAGTCGGGGAACATGGTGGTTGCCTCGGACGGGATTATAAACTCCTATGTAACCGCCCTCAACCGTATTGTCTGTCAGGGCAAACGCGCCCACATCATGGGCGGCCGCCTCCGCGCCAGAGAGGAGATCAACGCCAAGGTACTGGGCAATCCTACGAGCGGAACCGAGACTGTCTGTGAAGTTGGCTTTGATCCCAAGAGCAAAGAAGAATTGGATCGGCTCAGCGGCTCGAAGGAAACGGCGGAAAAAGAACTTGAGGACGTCAAACTCAATCTCCAAACGCTTATCAACATTAAGAAACAGCGAAAAGCCCTGCCCGAAGACAAGGAAGCCTACCTGCAGGAACTGATGGACCGGCGCCAGATCCTCATAGGCGATATTAAAAAGGCCGAGAAAGGGATACAGAAAACAAAGGAACTTTTGAACAGCCTTACCGTCCGGGGGCGGGTATCGGCGTCTTCAAAGGTATATCCGGGGGTGAGGGTATTTATCCGGGATGTCCGGGAAGATGTACGGATCGACTACCGGGCGGTTACCTTTGTCCTGGAAGAAGATCTTATCCGGGTGGTGAAGTACGAAGAGCCCAATGAAACGGTACAGAAAGGTCCCGATGGCTATACAACCGATTGACCTGCAAACCCTGTTTACCCAGCTCGACAAGGTGGGCAAGACCCAGAGCGCCCAACGGGAAGGGCTGGCCGTACAGCAGGCCCTGCAGGGCGCTCAGCTGCAGCGAAAAACCGAAGAGCGCATTCAAGAGGTAAACGAGGCCCAGAACACCGGTGAAGGCGTAGAAAAGGTCAAGGACCGGAGCCGGGATTCCGCCGCCAAAGGCCGGGACGGAAAAGGTGAACGTTCCCCCCCAAAAGAAGAAGAAGAACAGGAACAGCAGCCCTCCGTTATCCGTGATCCCAGCCTTGGCAGAAATATCGATATCAGTCTTTGAGGCGTTTTGCCGGCTAAGCGGAACGTAGTCTCCCCCGCCTTTCCCCGTTTTACCGATAGTACTTATCCCACAGACAGGCTTTCGCTCCGCTCCGTATCTATGGTTTGAATAGTGTTTGGATACCGGCGAAAGGAGGCTTCGCAAGGCTGGCTGCAACTGGCTGTCCTAGACTGGAACAGCAGGCTGTCCTAGACTGAAACAGCAGGCTGTCTTAGACTGGAACTGTCGGCTGTCCTAGACTGAAACCGCGGGCTGTCCGAGGAGTTGATTGCACTTCGTGCATAAAACCTCCAAGCGCAACAGGCTCCCAGGCTTGCTGAAGGGGACGAGCTAAGCTGGCTGCGGGACCCTTGGTCTTTCGTCATAAAACGATTGCTTTGTTATCGGTGTTATGGTATAGTATGTGTAAATTTTGGACGTAAGCGGCGATACCGCCGCTTTTCATAGGAGAAATCATTAACACTTCGTGTTAATGTCCGATTGGACGTAAGCGGCGCTACCGCCGCTTTTTATAGGAGAGAAAGATGAAAAAGCGGATAGTATTTTGTATGTTCGGCGCTTTCCTGGCGGTTACCCTGGTTTTGACCGGCTGCCCCACCGAGGCCTCGTCGAGCAGTCCGGCCAGCGGCAATCTTGGGGAAAACGAGCTGGAGCTGAAAGGTGATGTCTATACCCAGGGTTCCGACCTTAAGTATACTAAGGTTGCCGCGGACCATACGGTTACCAGCAATCTCAACGGTACAGGGTCAATTACCGGAGGAAAATTGTCCTTCAAGATCCCTCAGCCTGCCGCCACCCAGCTTACTCAACCGATTACTGACTTCACCACTGGTCTTTCTGCGCAGTATGATACTGTAACACTTACTCCCGCTGCTTCCACCGCAAAGTACGCTACTTTGCGCTTGAGGGCAGGTACCGATGATTTAGTAAATGAGAATTACAGTCAGAGTATAAGCGGGACTTCCGCTACCCTAACGACAGAGGACAATACCTATATATACCTGTCGGAGGATGTTACGATTAAGGGGAAGGGGAAATCTTTCCCATCTTACGCTGGGACAATGAAGTCAAGCGACATCAATATGTCGTTAAAGAAGGGCTGGAACATCATCTACACAAAAGAAGAAATAAAGACAAGCACGAGCGAATCCTCCGCTACTTTTACCATGAAGGACGAAAAACACAGCCTTAAATGGGTTATTGAGTAATCCCACTATTATTGACGCTGTTAAACCGCCCTCTTCTTTTCATCCCCTGGTCCGAAGCTGGTTTGCTAAGACCTATGGGAAACCCACGGCGGTACAGGCCGAGGCGTGGCCCCTTATCGAAAGGGGTGAGCATGTGCTGGCCCTGGCCCCCACGGGAAGCGGAAAGACACTTACCGCCTTTCTGGCCTGTCTTTCCCGTTTTGCCGATGGTACGTATCCCGCGGACCGGCTTTCGGTTCTCTATGTATCCCCCCTCAAGGCCCTGAACGAGGACATTAAACGAAACCTCACGGAGCCGCTCCGGGCTATTGCCGCCGAATTTGCAAAAGCCGGTCTTCCCTTTCCGGATATCCGGGCGGAGACCCGCTCCGGGGACACCCCTCAGGCGGACCGGCGGCGCTTCCTCATCCATCCTCCCTCGATCCTCGCCGTGACGCCGGAGAGTCTGGCGATTCTCCTCCTTAACCCACGGGGGAGGCTGGCCCTTTCCACGGTACGGTACCTGATCCTGGACGAGATCCACGCGGTACTGGGGAACAAGCGGGGGAGTTTCCTCTCATGCCAGATCGACCGGCTTTCCCTGATTGCCGGGGAATTCCAGCGGGTAAGTCTCTCCGCCACGGTACGGCCGGCGGAGGCCGCCGCGGAATTCGCGGGAGGCTTGAACCGTGAGGTTCGTATCGCAGCCCCGCCGGCGGAAAAAAAGCTGGAACTGCTGATAGACTTTTCCGAAGCGGCTGTTCCGTCCGGTTCCCCCGGCGACGATCCCGCTATCCGCGCCGCTGAAATTGATCCCGGCTCTGGCAATATTCCCGGTTTTGCCGCCGCTCTGTACGGAAAACGTTACGAGCTTTTGGCGGAGCGCATTCTGGAACGGATAGGGGTAAATCGTACCACGCTGGTTTTTACCGATTCCCGGCGGCGGGCGGAACGGCTCTGTTTGCTGCTGAACCTGCGGGCGGGAAGGATCGTCGCCTATACCCATCACGGTTCCCTGTCAAAGGATCTGCGCCGGGCGGTGGAACAGCGCCTTGCGGACGGAAGTCTGCCCTGTGTAGTGGCCACCGCTTCCCTGGAACTGGGGATCGACATTGGCGCTGTGGACGAAGTGATCCTGGCGGGAAGCCCCGGTTCCGTGTCCCAGGCCCTTCAGCGGATCGGCCGCTCCGGCCATGGGGTGGGACAGGTCAGCCTGGGGAGGCTCTTCCCCTTTCACGGGATGGATCTGCTCCTCTCGGCGGCCCTGAAAGAGGCCCTTGCGGATCGGGAACTTGAGGAAACCCGGCCTGTTAAAAATCCCCTGGATGTGCTGGCCCAGATCATCCTCGCTCTCTGTGTGGAAAAAAAGCGGCATATAGATGAACTGTACGGACTGCTGCGGGGTTTTTATGTGTTCCGGGATCTCAGCCGCTTTTCCTACGACTCCTGTGTCATGATGCTTGCCGGATACGTGTCCGGTACCGGAGGCGCCGCCGCCGGGGAGACGGAGACATGGAAGCGGCTGCGGGAACTGAAACCCCGGCTATACCTGGACCGGCAAACCGGAGAGATTGAGGCCGCGCCGGGAACCCTCCTCGTCCTCTATTCCTCAGGCGGGGTCATCGCCAACCGGGGACTGTACGCGCTGCGGCTTTCCGATGGAACCAAGATCGGCGAACTGGACGAAGAATTTGTCTGGGAGCGGAGGGTAGGGGACTGCTTTGATTTCGGCGGCCGGGGCTGGCGGATTATCGCTATAGGGCCTGAGGCGGTGGAGGCCGCGCCGCTGGAAAAGCCGGTCAATTATGTCCCATTTTGGAAGGCCGACGCGGTGGCCCGCAGCCCGGTGCTGGCGCGGCGAATAATCGCCATTCTGGACCGGTACAATGCCGGGGAGGAGCCGTGCCCGCAGGCGCCTCTTCCGGCCTTGAAAGAACTGCTTGATTCTCAAAAGGAAGCCCAGGGGAAGGTTCCCCTGGCGGGAAGCGGAACGATCACGGTGGAGATTTTCGACTCCGGGGAAAGCGGCGGGGATTTTTATTCCGCCGTGATCCACACCTTCCAGGGCGGGGCGCTGAATTACCCGCTGGGCCTGGCCCTGGGCCAGGATCTGGAAGAGCGGTTGAAACTCCGGGTAGAAGTCTACAGCGACGACAATGGCCTCCTGGTTCTGATACCCCGGCTTGCCGAAATGAGCCCGGAACTCCTTATCCGGGAGAGTCTTGAACGTATGGACGAGGATGGAGGCGGGGGTCTTTGCCGGGGGGAACGGTTTTTCAGGAAGCGGCTGGAATCTTCCGGCATCTTCGGGGCAAGTTTCCGGGAGGCGGCGGAACGGAGTCTCCTGCTGCCCAGGGCGGGTTTCGGAAAACGCAGCCCCCTGTGGATTACGCGGCAGCGATCCAAACGGCTTTTTGACGCGGCCTCGGGGGAAGGGGAATTCCCGCTTACCGCCGAAGCCTGGCGGACCTGCCTCCTGGACAACTTTGACATGGAGGGTTTTCGGGAACTGGCGGGCCGTATCCGTGACGGGACGGTGGAGCTGTGTTTTTTCCATACCCGCAGCCCCAGTCCCTTCTCCCGGGATCTGGTCCGTCAGGAAATAAACACCCTCATGTACGAATATGATGAACGCCCGGATCTGAAAGGCGGTTCCCTCTCCGACAGGGTCATTGCGGAGGCCCTGGGGGAAGCGGGGCGGCGGCCGAATCTTTCCCCTGCGGTGACGGACGATTTTTCCGCCCGGCTGCGGCGGGAGATCCCCGGCTGGACGCCGGAGGATGAGACCGGCCTATGCGAATGGGTAAAAGAACGGATCGCCATCCCCCTGGACGAGTGGGAGACCCTGGTCAAGGTCCTGCCCCTGGAGCTCCGGGAAAAGCTCAGCTCCGATCCCGGACTGGGGAACCGGATTTTCCGTATCGAGCGGGGTCCTTCCGGGGAGACCAGAGCCCCTGGGGGAAGGGCGGCCCTTCCCTCCATAGTCCACCGGGAATGGAAGGAGGCCTGGGAAACTGAAGCCCTGGTTCTACTGGGTCCCTGGCTCCGTTACGAAGGCCCGCTCTCCCTTTCCCGGATTGTCGGGGTGTTCGGCGTTACGGAAGCGGAGGCCGGGAATGCGGCGGATGCCCTTGTCGAGGCGGAAGAGGCGCTTGCCGATGTCTCGGTGGGCGGGGAAACCGGCCTCGTCTGTGATCGGGAAAATCTCGATCTTCTGCTCAGGCTTTCCCGTAAAAAAAGCCGTCCCGGCGTCAGGGAGCGGCCTGCCGCCCTATTGGTTCCCTTTCTTGCCTTACGGCAGGGGCTGGCCGTTGCGCCGGGCCGCGCCGGGCAGGGGGAGCCGTGGCGATCCCTTGCCTGCCTGAACGCCCCGATCAAAGCCTGGGAAACCGAATTCTTCCCCGCCCGCTGTCCCGGCTATACCCCGGAGATCCTTGACCGGGAAATCAGCGGGGGGAGGCTTGTATGGTACGGCTGGGGAACGGAGCGGGGCGGTTTTTGCCGGCCCGAGGACCTGGACCTGGTTCTGCCGGAAAACCGGGGAGACGAGACGGCTTTTCCGGGCATTGATCCCCGGTTTTTCGACCGGCCCCGGACTTTCTGGGAAATAAAGGAAGCCCTGGATAAAAAAGGTCCCGGTACCGATAACGCCGTCTGCGCGGAGGCCCTCTGGCGGGAAGTCTGGCTGGGCCGTCTCTCCGCCGATTCCTGGGAACCGGTTCGCCGGGCCATTGACGGGGGCTTTGTACACCGGGATACAAGCCTGAGCCATGGGCCGGATTCCGTTGATGTGTCAATGCCGGTGGGCTATCCCTACGGGCATATCCGTCGTTCCATTCCCCGCGCCCTTCGGCACAAATGGAGGACCGGCGCTCCTGTGGGGGGGAACTGGTATTCCCTGGTTCCCGACTGCCAAGACCCATCGGGTTCCCCGGCGGGGAACTTGGCGGGGAACCCGACGGATCCTCTGGAAGCGGAGGAACTTAACCGTTGCCGGATCCGCCTCCTCCTTGAACGCTGGGGTGTCCTCTGCCGGCCCCTGCTGGAACGGGAGGCCCTTTTCTTGCCGGATAATACCTCTTTATGGTCCCGGCTGCTCCCCACCATCCGAAGGATGGAACTGGCCGGGGAACTGGCGGCGGGCCGTTTTTTCACGGGTATCAACTCGGTACAGTTCGCCTTCCCCCGGATCTCAGGCGATCTTGAGGAAGCGGAAAATTTCCGGGGGCTTTACTGGATGAACGCGGCGGATCCCGCCAGCCCCGCGGGGCTTGGTATTGCGGGACTTGATTCCCGGCTCCCCGCCCGGACCGCGGCGTCGCGGCTCTGTTTCCGGGGGCAGGATCTTGTCGCGGTTTTTGACAAAGGCGGTAAGGATTCGCGCCTGTTTATTCCTCCCGATGATCCCGCCCTGGGGGAAATTGCGGGGTTTTTCGGCACAGCCCGAAGCCGGGCGGTTCATCCCGAAAAGAAGCTGGTCATTGAGACGATCAACGGAAAACCCGCGGCCCACAGCGAATATGTCGAAGCCTTCAAGTCCGCCGGTTTTATAAGCGATCGGGGGAAATTATATCTATGGTGAATGAGCTTATTCCAAAACCCGGTTGGTTTTGGACAAGCTCTTGGAAAAACCGGTCAAACTGGTCTTCGGGCAGCCATTCTCTCAAATCCGCCGGAAACAACAAGGGAGTGTTCCTGGCTCCTGCATTTACTTTTGAAAGGATGGAGGGGGAGGGACATATTCCGAAAAATGAAGTATGGACAATAGTATCTGTGGAGAATGGTCTATCTTTGGCGGAGCTATGCCGCTCCAATTCATTTCCATATAACCTCATAGCTCAGGGGCTTTTCCAAAACAAGTATATCCGGCAGGGGGATGTTAAAATCAGCGCGGCGGCCTGAAAAAGTTCCGCCCCTGACGCTTTGCACCGGGCCGGGGAATTCGATTGAGGCGTGGATCGACGATTGAGAGATTTCATCGGCGACGCCTTTGCCGTATACGGTGCTTACCAGGAACAAATATTCGGCTTTGCCCAGGACTTCGCCGGTTGCCAGGGGGGCCATGAGGGCAGAGAGATAATCGGCGATTTCAGGAGAAATAAGGGACAGTATCTGGGGGCCGGAATCCCGGCTCAGGTTGATGGTACAGCGTCCGCCGTCGGCGTGCTGCTCGAAGCCGATAAAACCGCCGCCGGCTCCGCCGCTTGCCAGAAAATCGCCGATTCTGGAGATTCGGACCGGCCCCTCAATGGCCGCCGGCCCGGTATTGCCGAATGAAACCGAGTCAATGCCCGGTGCGGCGGACATAGAGCGGGCAATGGCCTCCCCGTCCAGCACAGGCCTGTTCGCCGGCGCGGAGTCAACGGCGGCGGACAGGCTTCGGATCAACGCCGTCATCCGGGGCTGCAGGGAGGCGCTGATAAGCAGCGTTGCGCGGCCGGTCTCCTGAAGAGCGCCGTTAATCCGGGCCGCGCAGGAAAACAGCGGTACAAAGATAAAACACAGGCAAAGAATTGCGAAAAAACGGCCCGGCACAGACGGCCTTGGCGGACGAGCTCCGTTCATATATATTAGAGTAACCTATTTTCAGTAGACAGACAACCGAATCGCCTTCAAACTTCAATTTTGAAAGCGGCTCAATTTCTTGCAACCAAAATGCCCTTCCAGTGTCTAATGCCAATGGGTGATTATATACTCTCAAACGCCGTATTTGCAGGAGGATTTCTATGGCTGTTCCGCGTACCGACAAACCATGGGCTTTTTTGGAAGATTACCGGGGAAAGGCTTTTTCCGGCCAATGGCCCACCTTGACCGAAATGTTCAAGATAACCGTTTCCCGTTATGGGGAGCGGTCCTGCTTTACTATCTACGAACCTGACCGGATCAGCCTGAACTATACCGAGGCGCTCCGAATCATCCAGGCAACGGCCCGCTGGCTCCACAGCAAGGGTATCCGCCGGGGAGACCGGATAGCGGTAAGCGGTAAGAACGCCCCGGAGTGGACTGTGGCCTATCTGGGGATTCTCTTTGCCGGCGCTATTGTGGTACCTATTGACTATCAGCTTAAAAACGAGGAAATAGATCTGCTTATCAAAACGGCCTCTGTCCGCATGCTCTTTATAGATGAGGAAAAGCACGAGCGTTATGTGCAAAACCCCGGCCCTCTGGAGGCGGTACTCTCTCTTAAAAAAGGCGTGGGGACCTATATCTACGATCTTGACGGTCCCGAAGCCGCGATTGAGCAGGCCGTAGAAACGGATACGGCGGCGATCCTCTTTACATCCGGAACCATGGGTAACCCCAAGGGGGTGATACTTACCCACCAGAACCTGGTTGCCGACTGTTACCTTGCGCAGGGAACCCCCCTTCTGGTGTTACACACCGATGTATTCTACGCCATCCTTCCCATTCACCACGCCTATACTATGCTGGCGGTATTCATCGAGACCATCTCTACCGGCGCGGAACTGGTTTTTGGCAAGCGGATGGTAACCAAGGCAATCCTGAAGGATCTTAAAGAAGCGAAGATCACTATGCTCCTGGGAGTGCCGATGCTCTTCAATAAAGTGCTGGCGGGCATTATCCGGGGATTAAAAGAGAAAGGCCCGGTGGTCTACGGTCTCATTTCCTTCCTTATGACCATATCGGGTATCATCAAAAAGATCTTCAAAGTGAATCCCGGCAAGAAGATATTCGGCTTTATCCTGGACAAGGCGAGTCTCAGATCGGTGCGGATCTGTATCTGCGGCGGCGGGCCATTGGCGCCCAGCGTGTTCAGAAAGTACAATCAGCTTGGCATCGACTTTGTACAGGGCTACGGTCTTACCGAGACTTCGCCTATCATCGCCATCAATCCCATAGAGCAGTACAAGGAAACCAGCGTAGGCCGGACCTGTCCCGGTGTGGATATGCATATCCTCAACCCCGACGAGCGGGGAATAGGCGAAGTTATCGTAAAGGGCCTCATGGTGATGAAGGGTTATTACAACATGCCCGAGGAAACCGCCGCCGCCTTTACGCCGGACGGCTACCTCAAGACCGGAGACCTGGGCTACATGGACAACGAAAACTACCTCTACCTCACCGGCCGGGCCAAGAACATGATCGTCACCGAAGGCGGTAAAAACGTCTATCCCGAAGAAATCGAAAACGAGTTCCAGCTTTTCGAGGAAATCGATCAGATCCTAGTCCGCGGTTTTGTGCTGGACAAAAAGATAAAAAGCGAAGGCATTGAAGCCCTGGTGTACCCTAACCCGGAATACAAAGATGAGAACAGCGCAGCGCTGTCAAAAGAAGCGATAAAGGACCGGATTGAACGGATCATCGCCGAGGTAAATCAGCGGCTTCTCCCCTATCAGAAGATCGCCCGGACCATCATTCTGGACGAGCCTATGGAGATGACTACCACCAAGAAAATTAAACGGGGTGATAATTAGAACTTGTCCCTAAATAATTAAAAAAGGTAAACGGGGCTGTCCAAAAAGTAAGGGCAGCCTCTTATCTTTTTTCCGGCGGGTAAAGCGGTAATGTAACAGTTCGTCGCCAGAAAGCGGCGCAAGGTGGGCCATCAATACATGCTATGCCCGCGGCGGTATGTTCCCCGCTTTTCACCTTGTCCAAAATGGTCTCCTCCGCCTAAGCGTCATTTACCAGTTGGGCGATATGTTCCTGGGAGATACCCCGTGCCGGTCCTTTTCCGCCTCATGGATTCCGCGCAGCTCTTAATCGCCAATCCTGACAAAATGCCCGTTGCCTGCTCCGATAATATCCAATACCGGGTTGCCCCGGTAGCTTACCGTCGCGTTTCCCACCACATTGACTGTCAGGGCGTCCGCCCAGACCGTCATTTTGCCGTCCCCCACCACATGGGCGTCAACCTTTGCGATCTTGAATTCCTCCGCGTCAAGAGTTCCGTCTCCCACCAAATTAAGCTCAACGCGCTCAGCGCTGCCCCGCAGGGTAATGACGCCGGAACCTGCCATATCCGCGTTCAA
>JAISBR010000091.1 GCA_031266095.1 Treponema sp.
CCCCCCCCCCCCCCCCCCCCGGGGCGTTTGCGTAAATAACTATCGAAAGACAGCGAAAAAGGCCCTCTCCGCCGCGGCGTTCCTGCTCCTGGCGGCCTGCCTTATCCCGCTTTCCTGCTCCCATCCCGTAAATGTGGGCGAGGGCGGCGGCGATGGCAATGAAAGTATGGTAACCATCACGCTCCCCGGCGCGGAGCAGTCCGCTTCCCGCTCCGCGATTACCGGGGCGACCATAGCCCAGCTGGAGTTCAGCCTTACCCTGACCAAGGGCTCAACCGTCAAAACCGCCGTCGCGCCGCCGGGGAAACCCACGCTCAAGGTCCCCCTGGCGGAGGGGGAATGGCAGGCCGCGGCTGAGGCGTATTTGCCCGCCGGCCACGTCCACGTGGGAACCGGCTCCACGAAGGTAAAGGTGGGGCCGGGGCAGCCCAACAAGGTCATAATCACCATGGTGTTTGACAATACCATGCCCGCGGCCGTTACGGCTGACTACATGGGCCAGACCTATACCGCGGACTACTCCGGGAACGCGGTGTATACGGTGGCTCTGAACAGCTATGACCCCGCGGAGGCCGTGCAGATAAACGTAAGCAAGGCGCTCGCGGAACAGGACATAACTATTACCAATAATAACCTGGCTACCTCGGCCTATGTGAGCGAGCCGAAACAGGAGACCCTGCTCCGGGGAACCGGCCCGGCCTTCAGCGTAGGCGCGGGGAGCGGCTTTACCACCAATTATACCGTCAACCTCGTATACCCCGGCGGGTATGTCATAACCCTTGCCGGCAGTGGGGCGCTCGGCTTTGCCGAGGGACCCGGTACAACGGCGCGATTTAATTACCCTGCAGACCTAGCGATAGACAATACGGGGAATCTCTATGTGGCGGATACCAATAACAATCGTATCCGCAAGATTACCCCCGCCGGAGACGTATCGACCCTTGCCGGCAGCAGTACATCCGGTCCCGCCGATGGAACCGGCACGCTGGCGCAGTTTAATACGCCCCGAGGCGTGGCGGCGGATGGCGCGGGGAATCTCTATGTGGCGGATACCTATAATCATCGTATCCGCAAGATAGTGATTGCCACCGGACTGGTAACGACCCTTGCCGGCAATACATCCGGTTATACCGATGGAACCGGTACGGCGGCGCTATTTAATGATCCCATGGGCGTGGCGGTGGACGGCGCGGGGAATCTCTATGTGGCGGATGCCGATAATCATAATATCCGCAAGATAGTTATTGCCACCGGAGTAGTAACGACTCTTGCCGGCAGTGATGTACCACCTGTACCTCCATCCGGTTCTGCCGATGGAACCGGTACGGCGGCGCTATTTAGTTTGCTCAGGGGCGTGGCGACGGACGGCGCGGGAAATCTCTATGTGGCGGATTCTACTAATCATCGTATCCGCAAGATAGTGATTGCCACCAAAGAAGTAACGACCCTTACCGGCAGTGGGACGACGGGCGGTTTTACCGATGGAACCCTGACGGCGGCGCAATTTAATTCGCCCTATGGCATAGCGGTAGACGGCGCGGGGAATCTCTATGTGGCAGACCGCGATAATCATCGTATCCGCAAGATAATACCCTGACCCGGCGCACGGCGCTAAAGTGAGAGTGTATGCGAAACTTCATGAGTATAGCAATAGCGGCGGCGTTCCTGGCGCTGACGACAACGGCCGGGGCCCAGACCGCGGACGAACTGGAGGCCGCTCTGGAGTCGCCCTCCCTGTCTTACGCCGCGGCGGCCCGGTTTGTCCTGGAAGCCGCGGACACCGGCGCTCCTGTCGAGCCGGAGGCCGCCTTCCGCTTTGCCCAGGACCGTGGCTGGCTCCCTGTTGCCGCCGGCCCCGGAGACCCCGCACGTTTGGGGCAGGTTTCCTTCCTTATCATGCGGGCCTTTAAGCTCAAAGGCGGCCTCTTCTATTCCCTCTTCCCCAGCCCCCATTACGCCTACCGCGAGCTTATCTACCGCCGCGTCATCCAGGACCGCTCCGACCCGGCTATGCCGGTCTCGGGCGACCAGCTCTTCTTTATGCTGGGCCGCGTGCTTGCCGCCCGGCCGGACCTTACGGAGGAAGCGTACCAATGAAAACCCCGCAATCACAACCACACCTACACCTACAATTACGCCTCGGCGCGCTGCTCGGCGTCCTCCTCTTCCTTGCCTCCCCCCTCGAGGCGGTGGACTTCGGCCTCCTCTTCAAACAATCCGCCGGCCTGGACGACGCCTTCAGCGGCGACATGCACTTGGCGAAATGGTCGGGCGGCTTTATCCCCTGGTTCTCCTCCATGCTGGTTGACAACGGGGACCTCTACATCTCCGCCGCCCTCACCCCCCAGGTCGACAACCTGGACTTTGCCGTGATACCGGAGCTGCTCCGCACGGAGGTGACCCTGCGCTCGGGCCGGGGCACGGGTTTCCGCTTTGGCCGGGGCACGTATGTGGACCCCTTGGGCCTCGTAGCCGCCGGCCTCTTTGACGGCGCCCAGATCGTGCAAGACGTCGGGGAAGGCGTGTTGAGCGTGGGGGGCTGGTACACAGGGCTCCAGTACAAAAAAACCGCCAACATCACCGTGAGCCCCCGTGACCAGGCGGACTTCAACCGGGGCTATGATTCCGACGACGTTGCCACCTATTTCTCGGCGCGGCGGATAGTGACGGCAGTTGACTGGGAGCACCCGGCGGTGGGGGGCCTCGCGCGGGTGAAACTGGCGGCCCTGGGGCAGTTTGACCTGAACGGGGAGGACGACCGCTACCACAGCGAGTACTTCGCGGGGAAGGTGACGCTGCCCTACCAAAACCGGCTGGTGTTTGAGGCGGGCGGGGCGCTGGAACTGCTGCAAACACCGGATGACGAGGCGAAGCTGGGATTGGCGGCGGAACTGGGGCTGGCGTGGATGCCGCCGACGGCGCTACGGGACCGGTTTTCGCTGACCGGGCGCTACGGTTCGGGGAAGGCGGAAGACACGCCGCTGGGGTTTTTTATGCCTTTGACAACGGTGACGCAGGGAGAGGTGCTGGAGGCGAAACTGTCTGGGCTGACGCACCTGCGGGCGGCGTACACGGCGCGGCTGCATGAGACGTTTTCGGCGCAGTTATCGGCGTCGTACTTTTTAAAGAGCTCAAAGCTGACACCGGTAGAGTGGACCGGTGTGGAGATACACGAAGACAAGTACGCGCTGGGAGGGGAGGCGTACATGAACCTGGTGGCGAATCCGGTGTCGGACCTGTACCTGACGTTTGGGAGCGGGGTATTCCTGCCGCAGTTAGGGGACGTGGCTCCGAAGAAAGCCGCCCTGTGGAAGTTTGAGATGGGTTTAACGCTGGCGGTGTTTTGAAACCCGGCCCGGCCGGTCAAAGGACTGAGCCTCTTGTGATGATGGGGATAGGGGCAGCCGGACAGGCGGCAAACGCAAAGAACACTGAAGTTTTGAAAAAGCCTCGAATTAAGTTGGAAATCCGGAGCGCGTATAGTATATTCAAAGTAAGGGTAAGTGGACGGGCCGTTTCCTCTGGATTGCCTATCTTGGGGTACTGCCGCGGACAAACCCGGAAACTTTTTTAGAGGTATGTAATAAATAAAATGACTGAAAATATTTCTATTTTGCTCGCCTTTGGCGCGGGTTTGCTTTCGTTTTTCTCTCCCTGTGTGCTGCCGTTGATCCCCTCTTATCTGTGTATCATCGGGGGCGCGCCTCTGTCCGCCTCGTCTGAAAAAACCGGAGA
Organism: Treponema sp.; assembly: GCA_031266095.1. The sequence goes on from JAISBR010000091.1 coordinate 3,736, forward strand.
ATTTAAACCGAGGCTGGTGGCGGGGACTCTCAGCTTCATCCTGGGGTTCAGCGCGGTTTTTATTATTTTGAGTATCCTCCTGGCCGCGACCTTCAGCTTGATGGGAGGTATCTCACGGTATATCAACTGGATCTCAGGCGCGGTGGTCATTGTCCTGGGCTTAAATATCCTCTTCGATTTTCTTTCGTTTCTGAATTACGAAAAACGCCTGCACCTCACCGGCCGCGTCCGGGGTATCTTTGGGACCTTTCTGGCGGGGGCGGCTTTCGGCGCGGGATGGACTCCCTGTGTGGGGCCGGTACTGGGAAGCATACTGCTCCTGGCCGCTCAAAGCGGCGGTGTCCCCACCGCCGTGCTCTACCTGGCTTTTTACTCCGCCGGCATGGGGCTTCCTTTTCTATTGGCGTCGATCTTTTTCAATGTGTTTCTCAAAACCTCGCTAAAACTGCGGCCCCATCTTCCCCTGATACGGCGGATCAGCGGGGTGCTGCTCATCGCTATCGGCGTTTTGATTGTCACCGGGCGCTATCAGGCGCTGAACGCTCTTACGTCTAACTGGCAGGCGGGTCTCTTGGGCGGCAATTCTTTTGAAACCGAAAGCGAAAGCGAGGCATGGCTGGAGGACGGAAAGATCGCCAGCTTCCCTGACGAGCCGGAATCCGGCGGCAGGGTAGATTCAACGTCGGACAAGGCCGTCCCCCCTGAAGTGATTAAAGCCTTTAACGCCGCCGGGCTTCCGGTGGTGCCGGAGGGTATTAAGCCCTTTGATTTTACCCTGCCGTTGACGGATGGTACAAACCTGACCCTGTCAGACCTGACAGGCAGGGTGGTGTTCCTCAATTTCTGGGCAACCTGGTGCGGTCCCTGCCGCATGGAAATGCCTTCTATGGAAAAGGTTTACCGGCGCCTGAACGATCGGGGCTTTGATATACTGGCGGTAGATGTGGGGGAACAGGGAGAAGAGGTTTCGGCCTTTATGAGGGAACAGAAACTCAACTTTCCGGCGGCGCTTGACGAGAGCGGTGTTATCAGCGGCTATTACGGAATACAGGCGATTCCTACCACGTACATCTTTGACCGGCGGGGCTTTATTATTTCAAGGGTGGTAGGCGCTATTGATTGGAATCAGCCGAAGATTATCAGCGCTTTTGAGGCCTTGTTAGACGCACATTGACCTATTCCGCGCGGATGACTTGGCAGGCACTATGGTCTTTCATGTCTCTTTGCGGTATATTGTTAATATGAATATTTTAGTCATCGGCGGCGCCGGCTATATCGGCAGCCACGTAACCAGGGAATACCTTGACCGGGGACACCGCTGCACGGTATACGATAATCTTTCCAGCGGCCTGCGGGAAAATCTGTTTCCCGACGCGGAATTCATCCACGGGGATATTCACGATTACCCCGCTCTGGTACAGGCTATGAGGGATGTCCCCTCCGGCGCTTTTGACGCGCTTATTCATCTTGCGGCTTCCAAGGCCGCCGGTGAATCCATGCTGAAACCGGAAAAATATTCCCGCAATAACATCAGCGGGACTATCAATATTCTCAACGCCGCCGCTGAAACAGGAATCAAAAATATCGTTTTTTCATCCAGCGCCGCGGTGTACGGTGAGCCGGAGTATCTGCCCATTGATGAACAGCATCCGGCCAGGCCGGAAAATTACTATGGTTTTACCAAGCTGGAAATTGAACGTTTCCTGGGCTGGTATGAAAGGCTTAAGGGTATCCGCTATGCGTGCCTCCGCTATTTCAACGCCGCCGGCTACGATGTCAAAGGCCGGATCAAGGGCCTGGAACAGAATCCCGCCAATCTTGTGCCTGTTATTATGGAGGCGGCCTGCGGTATGCGGAAGGAATTACAGATATTCGGGAATGATTACGACACTCCCGACGGTACCTGTATCCGGGACTATGTCCACGTAAGCGATCTGGCGGCCGGCCACGCCGCAGCCCTGGATTACATCAGCAAAAACGGGAAGAGCCTTATCGTCAACCTGGGAAGCGAAACCGGCAGCTCTGTAACCGAGGTGCTGGAAACCGCCCGGCGGGTAACGGGTAAAGCCATCCCCTCAAAAACAGCCGGCCGCCGCCCCGGCGACTCCGCCAAACTTACTGCGTCCGCCGCGCTTGCCCTGGATCTGCTCGGCTGGAAGGCCCAATATTCAGATATGGAGACACTGATCAAAACAAGCTGGGAAGCCTACAACAAATAGCTGAGCTTGTTCCAACACTAATTGACTATGCGCTAAAGCGCATGGTGCGAACCTTCGGTTCGATGGACCAAGCTCTTGCGGTTTTTCGGCCTGCGGCCTACAAAACCGCAATTTTCACAGGAAGCTGTTCCAAAAACTGAAGTTTTGGAACAGCCTCAGATAGCGAAAATCGTGCGAAGCCGGATACGCGGACATAAAAAAGGGCCCTCAATTATGGGAGTGAACAAGAGGGCCCAATAACCCGGCCATACACCCGGATTATACAGGGTCGAACGCCCGAAGGCAAAACGCCCTACTGTAGATGTTGGCTACAGTTTTAATTATACCATAGTCGAGAAAAAAAGCAAGCGGCCCCATTGGGGTGGCAGCAATTTTTGAGAACACCCGCCCTACAAAACATCTGCCCTATCCGTGTGGCTGTTAAATGCATCAGAAATTCGGTATAGTGGGAATCCAAGGACGGGTGTCATGGATAACATTGAGCGTTTTATTGAAGCAGGTGAATCTCTTGCGGTGGAGTTGGAATCTGAACTTACAAAACGGCCTGCCATAGCCCCGGAAGCGGGCGGGGCGGGGGAATTGGATAAATGTGAATTCCTGGAGGGCTGGCTCAGGGCCTGCGGGCTCACCCGGCTGGAGCGTCATGACGCCCCGGATGAGCGGGCCAAGGGCGGGCTGCGGCCCAACCTGGTGGCCACGATACCGGGTAAATCGGATGCCGGGCGGCTGTGGATTATGAGCCACCTGGACGTGGTGCCCCCTGGAGAAGCGGCGCTCTGGGAGACCGATCCCTGGACCGTGGTCCGCAGGGATGCCGGACCTTTGGGACCCAGGCTCATAGGCCGGGGGGTAGAGGACAATCAGCAGGGACTCGTCTCCTCGGTGATAGCGGCTCTGGCCCTGGTTAAGGAAAATGCCGTTCCGTCCCATACGGTAAAGCTACTTTTCGCGGCGGACGAGGAGGTGGGGAGCGCTTACGGTATCATCTGGCTCATCAAGAACCGCGATCTCTTCAGGCAGGACGATATGGTCCTTATCCCCGACGGCGGGGACCCTAACGGGGAAACAATCGAAATCGCCGAGAAAAACTTGATCTGGGTGCGGTTCGTTACCAGGGGACGACAGGCCCACGGGTCCCGG
>JAISBR010000011.1 GCA_031266095.1 Treponema sp.
CACGGTAATTTCTCCCTGCTCGTCGTGCAGGAATACCGGGGAGATAAAGCTGTACTCCTTGTTGAGGACCGCCTCCTCCCCGCGCCGGGTCCATGCCACATCGGCCCACAGTGAACCGCCCGCTCCGGTACGCAGATTGGTCATCCAGCCCATCGCCGGGGAAGCGCCGCCCCGGGGGGCGGAGAGGTCCGTGGCGTGGTTTTCGTCAAGGACCAGTTTGGAAAGCCGGTCCGTCGAATTAAAAACAACTCTTTCAGGATTACTGTTTTTCCAGGTACGCCCGTCCCGGCCTTGGATCACAGCCCCGGCAGGAATGAGTTCGATGGAAGACGGTAATGCTCCGCCTTCAAAATTAAGCGATAAAAAAAGGCTGCCGGTACGTTCCATACCGACAGCCTATTGGAGCAAAGCGTGTTTTTTATACTAATCGGGATTAGTATATTCCTCCAGTTCCAGGAACGGCAGATACGGCATGGAGGGCTTGAGTTTTTCATGCCGCCCCAGCTTCCAGAGGTAACCGGCGTGCACGGCGCTGATGTTATACTCCCGGGCAAGGTCGTTCAGGGTGATGCCGTTTTTACCATAACGATGATAAATCTCAAGGGCGGTAATTTTTTTGAATGCGCACCGTTCCAGGGGGAAATAAACCTGCATGCCTCCGTAGAGAGTCATGAGCTTTTCTAGAATCTTTTCCGCGTCCTGTTCTCCTGCGGCATCGGCAATAACCCGGCGCAGGTTTTCCGCCAGAACCCCGTCTTTCTTTTTCGCCGGGATATAGGTCATCTGGCCGCCGTAGTACCGGCACAGGGCCCGGACCGCTTTCTGCGCGGTCTCCGACGATACCTCTTTCCCGGAGCAGGAGAGGATAAGGTCTTCCACCAGGGCGCTGTCGCGGGGCGTGCGGCCGCCGGATTTACCCACCCCGCGCCTCCGGCGCTTCCACAGGAACCGAAGTATCGGGATGAAAGCCGGCCTGCTCCATCATATCCCGGAGCGCCAGGATGACTTTCTGTGCAGTCCGCACCGTGAGAAACCTGAGCGATTTGACTCCGGCAATGCGGTTCACAAAAGCCAGCAGCGCCGCGTCGTTTTTATTCCGGGCGCACGTTTGCCACATCCCCCTGATGTACTCAAGCTGTGCGGCATTCGCCCCGCCCCGATCTTCACTCTTTACACGACAGGGTTTCTGTTCAAAACCGTTCCCGCGCATGGCCCGGAGTACCGCCTCAAGCTGCCGAACGCTCATGTCCGTGCAGGAGTGCTTTCCGGTACTGCCCTCAAGAAATGCCCGGTAGGCATCGTCGGTAAGAGCCATCTTTGCCTTCCCAATATGGATAAGCTGAATGAGCTTTTTTCGCCGGTCCGCCGTGTTTTTCGTTTGTCCGTGGTCCATTCTAAAATCCCCGTAGAGGCCCTGCGCAGGCTTACGCAGGGGGGTCTCTTTCATTTTTTGAGTAACCGGTCGGCCTCGGCTTTTTGCGCCTCAGTAAGGGCATTCCGTTTCATCAGATTTTCTGCAGCCTTTGTTGCAAATTCAGATATCGAGATAAAGCCCTTAACTTTTATGTACGCTTCAATATCCCGCCATTTGTCGAACTGTATGAGGTAACTCTTTCGGGACATATCAAGGTCAAACCCTAAAACCTGTTCGCAAAGCCGTAACCGTATTACCGCGTTAGGGGTCATGCCAAATACCTTCGCTTCATAACGGTATTTTTCAAGTACCTCTTCCGGTAACATTATTTTAAGCTCTTTCACTTTTTATCCCTCCCGTTCAGCAACAGCCCGGTGATGCATGCACTCGTCAGCATGGACACACACATCGGCGGTACCAAACGGCCATAACTCCATATAGGCATCCAGAACATCCTCAATGAGCACCGAAAGAGATGTCCGCCCCTCATGCTCCGCGTTATAGGCCGCCAGCCTTTCCATACAATCGTCAGACAAATCAATCTTCATCGTTCCCCTCCGGTTCTTTACAGGCTGTTTATGACATCCGCATCCACGAGCTTCACCTTCATGGAGGCGGCCAGGTTCATGGCCTTCCGCGCCCAGTTGTTGATCAAAAGCGGATAGGCCACCGAATACATCACCCCGTTCCGGGTCTGCCGCCGCAGTTTCGCTGCCAGCGCTTCACACCCGGCGTCCCCGATAATCTTCTTCCGCTCCCTGCCCAGCCGCCCAAACTTGATGTCCAGGTACGCGGCAATATCCGCACCGGTCCCCAGGGGCGCAAGCTCCAGTACCTCCATACGCCGGATCACCTCCCGGGCCTCCCAGTTCTTGCTCTCGTCCAGTTTCGATTTCAGTTCGATCTGGCCGATGAGCACAATCGCCAGCAGCTTCTTAAACCCGTCCTCCATCTCCCAAAAACGTTTCAGATATTTAAGCGTGGAGATGTTCAAATCGTGGGCTTCCTCGATCATCAGGACATGGCTGAACCCGGAACGGCTGGAGTTGGTTAAAATCCGCTCCACCTGCCGGGCCTTCCCCTCCAGGCTGCGCCGGGGGGCTTCGGTGGAACAGTCATTGATAATGGCGTCGCAGATGGTACTGGTGGTCAGCCGGGTCTTGTCTACGCACCGGGGGGTGATAACCCGTACCTTCTGGTCCTCAAGCTGCCAGCGGTCTACGGCAAGACGGCGGATGGTACTCTTGCCGCTCCCGCTCTCGCCCACCAGGGCGACCATACCGCCCACCTTGGCCGCCTGCATCAGGTACTCGGCGACAAACCGGGTATCATCGGTCAGATATACGTCATCCGCTTTTACCACATCCCCGGAAAACGGGTCCCGGGTAAGTCCGAATTTCTTAAAGGTCTTCATCTGCAGCATGATTGACTCCTAAGCAGTTTTGCTTTTCCTGACCGCCGCCGGAGTTTCTTCAAGTTCTTTTCCGGTGGGGGCCGCGCCGCCTGTAATGACCAGACCGGCGGTAGGAACCGGAGGATCAGCCTGGGGCTTGCGCGCTTTGATAACACCATCAACGGCCCGGGAGGGCACCCCTTCGGGGTACTGTTCCCGCAGGCTGTCGATGAAACCGTCCGGCACTTCGCCGCATTCCGCCTTGACCCGCTTGGCCGCCTCTACCGCGCTGATGATAATCTCGTGGGTGTGTACGGTTTCCGCGATTTCAACCGGCGTCCCTTCGCTCTGCCGCATAAAGGGATTTTCCGCTGAAATAAAACTGTGGGCCGGTCCCGCAAGCGCTCCGGCAGCGAGTTCTGCCGCCTTCGCCTGTTTCTCCCGCTCGGTGTCCCTCGGCCGTTTGTACTGTTTTCCGAATACCGGGGCGGTCACGTCGAACCCGGCCTCGTCAAACACGACGGGTTTAATTTCAAAACTTACTTCGACGCCTTCGTGTTCGTAGAAAACGATACAGGGGAAATCCGCTTCCGTCGTTACCAGTACCGGCTGTAACTGAACTTCCATCCCGACCAGGATGCCCGGTAAATCACGAACGCTGTATTTAAGGGATCGCCCGGCCCGGGGGTGAACGATGCTTACCAACAGGTTACCGGCAACTTTGCGGGTCTGAATGCTTTTGGCAAAGATCTGGCGGCAGGTTTCCTTATCGGGCAGTTCCCGCAGTTGTTCCGGCTTGATGCGCTGCCAGAGGGTACTCCGACTTAAAACGATTTCGTTTCGGTGCAGGCGCGTGTCCAGTCCGGTAATAAGATTGGCGTTGTACGCCGCGCACCACCGTTCAACCGCTTCATTCAGTTCGTCCACGCTTCGTACCGGCTCAAAGCGGAGGCGGCTTTCAAACTGCCTTTCAACAAGGCTGTTGCCGTTCTCTACCTGGCCCTTGGCCCGGGGGTTCCCCGGCAGATGCGGCAGGGTTTTTACGCCAAAGGCTTTCAGCGCATTGGTGGTCGCCTTCGCAATATTCGCCGTACCGCAGTCCCAGATTAAAAGTTCCGGGAGACCGTGAAATACATAGGCGTTGTACTGTTTTTGGCCCCAGGCGTACAGCAGGAAGTCATACATATTCGCCGCCGTCTCACCCGCCTCCTCGTAGTAGCGGGCGCAGACGGAACCGGAGTAATGATCGGTCAGCACATAGCGCAGGCATTTCTTCCTGCCGTCTTTAAAAAAATTTTTGTTTTTATAATGCTCACTGCCGCTGATGATCTTTTGTCCGCCCCGCGGTGCGTAATACAGCAGCGAAACGGAAGGGTCTGCCTGGTGAACCTGATTGGGGTATTCGGTTCTCATGGATTGATGCGGCGCGGGGACCCTGGTGTCGGCCACCGACAGATGGTTTAGCCGGAGCAGTTCCCGCAGGCGGCTGTCGCCTACCGGAACATTGATACCCCGGGCTTCCAGGATTGACCGGAGTACGTTCACCGGAAGCGTTGCCTTGCCGTTCTTACGGACGCACTGTTTAAGCATCGCTCCTACGGCGTCCAAAAGTTCCGCATCCACCGATGAGGTCCCGGCGTCTTTGCGCTTGGCGCGGCCGGATTCCCATCCGTTTTCTTTCAGGACTTTGTACGCCTTGGCGGCGGAGAAGGCAAACATTTTGCACATCTCGTCTACCACCGCCTTGTGTTCGGCGGCGGTTCCGGCGGCGGCCATCCGGTCAACCCAGGTTTTATACACCCGTCTTCCCCTCAATGATGTCGAAAAAGTTGTCCACAACCGGGCAGGGGTTTTCAAAACCGGCCTGCCATTGATCGAGAAGGTCATGGATGGTTACAGAATCGGGGACAAACTCGTTCAGCCAGGCATTGAGTTCCTGAACGCCGATGCCGGGGATTTTTTCACCCTCGTTGAGTATGGACATTGCCTCACGGAAACCTGCGGAGATTTTTGCGAGTGCGATGCTATACTCTGCCGTTAGAGTCCGCAACTGCCTTTCAGCTTTCTGCGCCGGCGTAAGTTGCATGGGGTCTTCGGCGCGGATTTTCAGGTCGTCAATTATCTCGTTGAGCTTCTCGACTTCCTTCTTGTGTGCCGCTTTCTGGCGTTCAAGTTTCTGGCGTGTCTTCTTTATTTCCTCTCCAAGTTCGGCGGTTGTCATCTTAAATACGTCATCATGGGGGATACCGGCGAGATCGCCACCATTGGAAAATGTATCAATCTCTTCTTTGGTGAAGGCGGTAAGCAGGCGGGCCTTTCTTGTGCCCAAATTCTGCACGGTGCAGAATTTGTCTCCAAACTTTTCAACCATTAGCATAGCCCAATTTGCCGCTGTAACATTGATGTCTCTCTGTTGTAAACCTTCCAAAAAGCGTCCGTGTCCAACTGCAGCCTTATACCACAGGCAATATTTCCCAAGCTCATAAAGCTCTTGCGACGTTCGTTCCGCCTTAAAAACAATACAGTCCAGAACCCGCTGTTCCTCGAAGGGCTGCCCGTCACCGTAAAGCTCGGTTGCCTTTTCGATTGCCTCTTGCTGTTTATCCATCGCCACAACAGCCCTTTCATCATCAGGCGCAATTTTATTCTTCGTTCTGGCCATTATTCCCCCTATTGCATTGCGGAGGCGTACTTCGCTTCTTCTTCCGTCAAGCGCAGTTTTGCCTCCTGGTACGAGCGCATGATGCGCCCGGCTATTCCCCCGAAGGTCGACGACAGGCGCCACCTTCCTCCGATACCGCGAACAACCCAGCCATAACGTTCAAGCAGCGCCATGTCCCGGCAAATGTTCGCTCCATTTGTTTTGACCAGGGCCATAAGTTCTTTGTTCGCAAGGCCCGATACATGGTTTTCATACAGGAGATTTACGATAACCATGATCCGCTCCTGGCTGGAAAGGCGCAGCCTTTCATCCAACTTTTCCATGCTCCACCGCCCGGCGGTACCAAAATCCCCTCATCGCTTTCCTCCCCAAAAAACGGCCTACAGCGCCGCCACGTCCAGGGGAATCTGTATGTATTCCCCCTGCTCGTTCCGCTCATAAAACCGGAGGTACTGCTTACTCCCGGAAACCTGTATGCTCTCCGTAATAGCCTTCATCGCCTTCTGCCAGTCGGAGTCCTGAATGTCCAGGCGCCGCAGCCCCAGCACCCGGGCCGCGTTGATCTTCCCGGCCTTGTCCACCTGGAACGCGTCGTTCACCAGCATCCTGATCTCCGGCCGGGCCCCGCTGCTCCACTTGTCAAGGCAGCCCCCGATGATCTGCCGGGCTATCTGCAGCCGTTCGTCAAAAATAAGCTGGTCGTTTATGGACACCACCAGCCGGTAGGCGCCGTCATAGGTGGAAAGGGTGATGTTCCCTTTCTTCCCGCCCCAGGCTCTGCCGTACTGGCTGGCCGAAAGCTCCACGAAGGTGGAGATGTCGTCCCGGATGCGCTGTTTGAAGGCGTCCAGGTCCTCCTTCATCTTCAGGGCCTGGTCGGCTATCCGGCGGACCGTCTGGTCCCGCAGTTTGTCGATTTCCCGCACCAGTTCCGCCGGCACCTGCCGGCCCTGGCTGTCGGTCATGTACTCGTTACTCATGGCAATCTCCT
>JAISBR010000028.1 GCA_031266095.1 Treponema sp.
AGAAACATTTCCATCATGCGCCGGGAATGTTCCTCATAGTCCGTTGACAATGTTTTCCGGGCCAGCCGCTTTTTCAGGTACTGGCAGTTTTCCGGCTCCCACCAGCCCTGGGCGTATTCAGCGAAAGTCGGAACCCGTACCTGCGCCTTGGGTAATAACTTCCCCTCCCTCATCAGGGTATTGCATTTCTTGACCGCCGCCGTCCGCGTCGTCTCCCCGGTACTGTGGGCCACCGTGCGCCGTCCGTCCTCATCATAGGTTTGGTAGTACCAGATAACCTTCCCCGAAGCCATCTCCCGCGGAAACACCGTGAAATCGTCCCTAATCCTCATACCATCCTCTTTTTCCGGGATGTTGCTTACACAACTGCTACATCCCGGATTTTGCGTTTTCAGCCAGCACCGACCAGCAACGCTAAATCGTTATAGGATAAGGAATTAACACACTTCACATTCCCCCGGTATAGGGGTTATCCGCAAATTTGCAAATCTCGAAAAAATATCGTGTCCAGCCGCATTCCGCCTCTTGAACTTTTTCGCAATCTTTGCTATATTATCGAAAACAGAGGCATTTTTTACATATCCCTCTCATTTTCCGGCCCTGGGCTGGAATTCCGATTTACGGAAATATATTAAGGAGTATTGGGAAACTCTGTTTCTCTTCTAATTTTACGGAAATATATTTAAGGAGTAATCATTAACACTTTGTGTTAATGTCCGATTAACGTAAGCGGCGATGCCGCCGCTTTTATAGGAGTAAAGACTAATGGGCATCGACATTACCAAGATGCGGAATATTGGGATCAGTGCGCACATCGATTCGGGAAAAACCACACTGTCTGAACGCATTCTGTTTTATAGTAACAAGATCCATGCCATTCACGAGGTCCGGGGCAGGGACGGGGTAGGGGCGACCATGGACCACATGGAACTTGAACGGGAACGGGGGATTACGATTCAATCCGCCGCGACCCAGGTTACCTGGAAGGATCATACCATCAACCTGATCGATACGCCGGGACATGTGGACTTCACTATCGAGGTGGAACGCTCCCTTAGGGTATTGGATGGGGCGATATTGGTCCTCTGTGCCGTGGGCGGGGTACAGTCTCAGTCCATCACCGTTGACCGGCAGCTCAAGCGCTACCACGTGCCGCGCATCGCGTTTGTCAACAAGTGTGACCGAACGGGGGCGAATCCCTTCAAGGTACGGCTCCAGCTTAGGGAAAAGCTGGGCCTCAACGCCGTGATGATCCAGATCCCCATAGGGCTTGAAGACAAACTTGAGGGTATAGTAGACCTGATATCCATGAAGGCGGTTTACTTTGACGGTTCCCAGGGCGAAACCATACGCTGCGCGGAAATTCCCTCCTACCTCAAGGCCGACGCGGACAAGTACCGGGAAGAGTTAATCGACGCGGTCTCCATGTTCTCTGATAAACTTGCCGAACTTTACCTGGGCGGCGAGGCCATCCCCGAAGAGATAATCCACGCGGCTATCCGCAAAGGAACTCTGGCCGAACAGTTTGTGCCGGTGATGCTGGGTTCCGCCTATAAAAACAAGGGTATTCAGTTGCTGCTGGACGGGGTGAACAACTACCTTCCCAATCCGACGGAAGTGAAAAATTACGCCCTTGACCTGGACAACAACGAGGAAAAGAATGAGCTTTCAGCCGATGACAAAAAACCTACCATCGCGCTGGGTTTCAAGCTGGAAGACGGCCAATACGGTCAGCTCACCTACGTGCGTATTTATCAGGGTATGCTGAAAAAAGGTGAAGAACTGCAAAATACCCGCGCCCGCAAAAGATTCAAAGTCGGCCGGCTGGTGCGCATGCATGCGGATAGCATGGAAGATATCAACGAGGGTGCGCCCGGCGACATTGTAGCCCTGTTCGGTATTGACTGTGCCTCAGGCGACACCTTCTGCGGCGGCGGACTCAACTATGCCATGACCTCAATGTTTGTACCCGAGCCGGTTATCTCTCTCGCAGTTACCCCCAAGGACAAAAAAAGCGCGGATCAGATGGCAAAGGCCCTAAACCGCTTTACCAAGGAAGACCCCACTTTTCAGACTTACGTGGACCCCGAGTCCAACCAGACCATCATTAAGGGCATGGGTGAGTTGCATCTGGAAGTGTACATTGAGAGGATGCACCGTGAGTACAAGTGCGAGGTGGAAACCGGTATGCCCCAGGTCGCCTATCGGGAAGCCATTACCCGGCGGGCGGAGTTCAACTACACTCACAAAAAGCAGACCGGCGGTTCCGGTCAGTATGGCCGGGTGGCGGGTTACATGGAACCTTATGCTGATGGCGACTACGAATTTGTGGACATGATCAAGGGCGGCGCGATCCCCACCGAATATGTGCCGAGCTGCGATAAGGGCTTTAAAGAGGCGGTCAAGAAGGGCAGTCTCATCGCTTTTCCCATCGTCAACATCCGCTGCGTTATCAACGACGGCCAGAGCCACCCGGTGGACTCCTCGGATATCGCCTTTCAGTTAGCTGCCATCGGCGCTTTCCGGGAAGCATACAACAAAGCCAAGCCCTGTATCCTTGAACCGATCATGAAAGTTTCGGTGGAAGGCCCCACCGAGTTTCAGGGGAATATTTTCGCATCAATCAACCAAAGGCGTGGTATAATATCGGCGTCTACCGAGGACGGAACCTTCTCCCGTGTTGAGGCAGAAGTCCCCCTAAGCGAGATGTTCGGCTATTCCACTGTACTCCGTTCCCTTACCCAGGGTAAGGCGGAATTTACGATGGAGTTTGAAAAATACGGCAAGGTTCCCCAAAGCGTTTTCGAGACCCTGATAAAGGAATTCGAAGAAAAACGAAAGAAAGAACAGAAGTAGGAGGGAGAGGGAAATGATTAAAGAGGAATTGATACAGCGCAGTCCGGTGCGAATATTTGAGCAGTCCATCCACGGCGGGCTTAAAGCCGGAGAAATCGGAATTATCGCCTCCCAGAGCGGCATCGGGAAAACTTCGGTACTAGTGCAGCTTGCCCTGGATAAACTGCTCCAGGTGAAAAAGGTGATCCACGTTTCTTTTACCCAGCATACCCATTATGTGCTTGCATGGTACGAGGATATTTTTAATGAGTTCATTAGTAGGAAGAATCTGGAAAACGCCGCAGATGTTAAAAACGAGGTGGTGAAAAACCGGGTATTGATGAATTTCAACCAGGATGGAATGTCCAAGGATCAGATATTGAAAAGCCTGCGAGCTATGATTATTGAGGGTGGCTTTAAAGCCGACGCGGTCATCATCGACGGTTTTGATTTTATCCGAACCAATCACAAGCAGATCGCCGATGTCAAGGTCTTTGCCCAAGAGCTGGGGCTTTCGATCTGGTACAGCTGCACAGTAAAGGGCGAAGGCCGCCAGTACGATAAGCAGAATATTCCCCTGCTCATCAAAGATTTTGCCGATCTTATCGACATTGTAATCGTACTGGAACCCAAGCCCGATCACATTGAACTTTCAGTTTCCAAGGACCGGGACTCCCATGATACCAAGGCCATGGCGATGCGGCTTGATCCCAAGACACTGTTGATTTTGGAAGGCTAGGGCCTGTTCACGCTACGTGGAATCACTCGATACGAAATACCGCCGCTCTACCGTCACGTTACCGTTCACCTCTCGGCTCGATTCAACTACCCCTATCGACCGTATGGGCTTCCATGCCGGATGCCGTTCAATGAGCCAGCTATCCACCGTCATTCCCTTATCCTCCGGCTCCAACCGCTCCCGCCGGTATACATTTCCCGATAGTATGGAGCCGCGAGTCTCAGCCATGGCGAATTCACCTCCATGATTCGGAAAACTGCCCGCAAAATTGAGGGACTTACCAGGAAAACGGAAATATCATATAATAGAAGCTGTTCCAAAACTTCAGTTTTTGGAACAGCTTCCGCTGAAAAACGGCAAAATTCGGTACTTGTGAGTCGCAAGATTTTAGGCAACTTTATAGAGAAAAGCATCAGTACGCATGGATTTAATAATATTGCCGAATACCCTCAAATGCTTTAATTTGGGTAAAAATCGGTGAAAATCC
>JAISBR010000075.1 GCA_031266095.1 Treponema sp.
GAGATAGACCGGCTGCTTGCGGAACTTGAAACGGCGGACGCGGATGAGGAAACGCGGGAACGGATAAACGCCATTTCCGACAAGGTGCTGATGGGGGAATACCAGGGAGCCGTTGAGGACATACGGCGGCTTGATCCGGCCTTAATATCCGGTTAGTTTAAAAGCGGATTTCCGCAAGAAATTCGCTAAATCTGCGAGACTTGCAAGCTAACCTCCGGTTGGCAGATATCCGAAGGTTAGCAGACAACCAGCCGGGTTGTTGAACAAGTCCAATATCACCCGGTTAAAATCCAAAATAACATAAAAAAACCAATAACACCCAAATATCATTCTTAATGGAACTTCTAAAAACTTCAATTTTTAGACGGGTCTGTAATTTGAAAAGAACTAATTCGTGTCTGTCCGCAAAGCCGGCTGCTTTGCGGACAGGCTTTGCATTTTTTCGCCTAAAGGCTGTAAAAATGCGTTTTTTAAAGTTGTCTGTCCATAATGTGTCTACATTATGGACAGCCTCTGATTCATTAACATAATAAATAGGAGGTATGAAAGAAAAAGTCACAGTTAAGCGCCGAGGGAATTTATTTTTGTATATTTTTATTGACCCGAATCTTATTATCGCCCATTTTATCACCGCGGGGCGGTTAAGTTTGCCGGTAAAACAGCAAGAGGGACGCTGTTATGAATAAAAATATCGACTGGCCTGAGGTAATAAAAAAGAATTACCGCCAGGTGATTTTCGTCTTTGCCGCTTTTCTTGTGATGGTTCTGGCGGGATACTTTTTTGTAAGTGATATATTGCAAAGTCGGCTTCTTGACAACGCCGATGACAATCTTTTTTCCACCGAGGCGAATATACGGGCCATCTTTGCGGAATCTGAAATATCCCTTGACGCTTCTTCCCATGTCATACTGGAAATGATAGAGGACAACGCGGAGCAGGCGGAAATATTGGAATACCTGCAATCCACCACCGGCTGGATACATAAAAATCAAACGGTGTTAATGGGATTCTACGGAATATACGGGTATGTCCGGGGGGAATTCATGGACAGTCTGGAATATTACCCCGGCGAAGATTATATTCCCCAAGACCAGCCCTGGTATCAGGCGGCGGCGCGGGCCGGAAACAGCACGGTGGCGTATACAGAGCCTTATTTGGATATACGGACCGGGGATACAATTATTTCTGCGGTAAAAAATATCATTGACACAGACGGGAATTTTTACGGAATCCTTGTCATAGACATGAACATGGAATGGATTAACAGGTATATTAAGAATCTCCGGCCGGGATCTGGCGGTTATGGGATGATCATCGGACAAAACATGGTGATCATGTCCCATCCCGATCAGAGCACCCTGGGAAAGCAATTACAGGAACTGGGGGGACCCTTTAGCGATATATCCCGGCGGCTCCGGGCGGGGGAGGAAATATCCGCCCTGCGGTATGACAGCTCCGGTGGCGGACAGATGATCACGTTTTTCAGGAAGATGTTCAATGGGTGGTATGTGGGGCTTATTACCCCTATTGCAACTTACTACCGGGACCTTTATTATATCGCCCTTACGCTGTCGGTTCTGGGTTTTGTCCTGATGTGCGCCCTCAGCTATCTTCTCTTAATAATAAACGCCGCGAAGATGAAGGCCGATGAAGACAGCCTTTCTAAATCGACCTTTCTGGCAAAGATGAGCCATGAGATCCGTACTCCCATGAACGCCATTATCGGCATGAGCGAACTTATTCTGCGGGAGGACATAAACATTGACGCCCATAATTACGCCGACAATATCAGGCAGGCGGGGAATAATCTGCTTGCCATTATCAACGATATTCTGGATTTTTCAAAAATAGAATCGGGGAGAATGGATATTGTCAGCGCGGAATATCAATTTTCCTCCCTTATTAACGATGTTATCAGCATTATCAAGATACGGCTTGATGAAAAACCGCTGCTCTTTGCCGCCAGGATAGATGGTTCCCTGCCGGCGGTTCTTGTTGGTGACGAGGTAAGGGTCCGGCAGATCCTGTTGAATCTTCTTACCAACGCGGTTAAATACACCGCCGGGGGAAGCATTACCTTTACTATTCGGCAGATCGGCGATCCCGCTGCCGATGACAAAGGGACAGAACGGGTTTTCCTTTCTTTTGAGATCGCCGATACGGGGATAGGCATAAAAAAAGAGGACATGGAAAAACTTTTTGGAAATTTTGTCCAATTTGACACGAAGCGGAACCTGGGGATTGAGGGGACCGGCCTTGGGCTTGCCATCAGCAGGAATCTTTGCAGGCTTATGGGCGGGGATATTTCCGTTCAAAGCGTCTACGGCGAAGGGAGCGTTTTTACCGCCCTTATACCGCAGGTTGTCCGGGACAAGACTCCCTTTGCGGTGGTGGAAAATCCTGAAACCATGACGATCCTGGTTTACGAGAAACGACGGATCTACGCGGAATCTATTGTCTACACCCTAAACAGCCTGGGGCTGAACTGCGCCCTGGCGCAGAACCGGAATGATTTTGTCGAGCGTTTAACCGGCGGCGTGTGGCGGTTTGTTTTTATTTCCCCCGATCTGTTTGATGATGTTCGTGAAATTATTCAGAGGCAGGAAACAAAACCGGCCCTGGTGTTTCTTGCGGATTGCGGACAAACGGAACATCCCGCTGGGGCGCTTTCGCTCTTAATGCCGGTTCAGCCCGCAATGGTGGCCAACATTCTGAACGGCCATATCCGCACGGACCGCCATGAGATTGAAAATTTGGGAATCCGCTTTACCGCCCCGGATGCCCGGATTCTCCTTGTTGATGATATTGAAATAAACCTGGATGTGGCCGAAGGGCTCCTGGCCCCCTACAAGGTCCGGCTTGATCGGGTTGCCGGGGGATACGATGCGGTGCGGCTGGCGAAGGAAAACCGGTATGATCTCATTTTTATGGACCACATGATGCCTGACATGGACGGCATTGAGGCCGCCGCCGCCATCCGTGCCTGGGAGTCGCTGCAGAACAGGAAGGCGGCTCCCATAATCGCCCTGACCGCCAACGCGATTTCCGGTATGAGGGAGATGTTCCTGGAAAAGGGGTTTAACGATTATATTTCCAAACCCATAGAAATCGCCAGGCTGGATGACGTGATGTCCCGGTGGATTCCCGTGGAAAAACAGATAAAAGCCGGGGCCGGAACCGGGCGGGAAATTTTTGACGATGACAGCGGCCTGGTTATTCCGGGGGTGAATGTAAAACAGGGCGTCAACATGACCGGCGGCACAATGGAGGGGTACCGGAAGGTACTGTCCCAGTTCCGCAAAGACGCCGCGGAACGGCTTGACCGGTTCCGGGATTTTTTCATAGAAGATGAACAGGGCAGGGTTCCCGGTAAAAAGCTTGCCCTCTTTACCACCCAGATTCACGCCATAAAAAGCGCCGCCGGGACCATCGGTGCGGCGGAAGTATCCAAGGGAGCGGCGGACCTGGAGGCGGCGGGGGAGGCCGGGAATATGGCGGCGGTGCAGGAAGGGCTGCCCCAATTCTGTGCGGATCTTTCGCGGCTTATCGGGGGGATAGAAAAAGCGTTAGGATTGGGGAACAGTGAAAACGCCGCCCCCGCTCCTCTTGATTCTTCGTTCCCCGCCCTTGATCTCCCGCTTCTTACGCTGAAAGACGCGATAAAATCGAGGAGCATGAAGGAAATTGACCGGATTCTTGAGGAGCTTGAAAACATATTCCCGGCGGGTGAAACCAAAGAGGCCATAGAGCTACTGGCCGATCAGGTGCTGATGGGTGAGTATCAAAGGGCCATAGAAATTACCGATACGCTGCTTGCGAAACAGATGGTTTCCCCTCCCTGATCTCCGCGCCGCAGGCTTTTCTAAAACAGGCCGGCCTTTTTAAAATTTTACCCCGAATGTTTTACCCCGGCAACGCGCAAGGGATAGGAGCGGAATTTTTGCGGAGCAAAAATTGGAGCGGATAGCCCGGTCCCCGGCCCCGTAGGGGCCGGGGATGCGCCCAAAAATAAGAACAACATAAAAACGAAACAAGAACGCTTGCGGATAAGCGGTTTTTTTGGGTATAACGTGTAAGAACCTGCGTTAAAAAGAGAGGGTGGACATGGGCGAT
>JAISBR010000100.1 GCA_031266095.1 Treponema sp.
GAAGAAAAGAGCAAAGAGCAGGGAGGGCCCCTGCGAATGTATTCGGAGCGCCTGCGAATACATTCGGGGACCTTCCGAATACATCGGGAGCCTTCGCCAACAGGTAAAAAAGGGGCGGTATGCCCTTTTTAACATAAATTTTGAGGAAAAAGAGGTTATCATGGCAAACAAGCACGAGTACTACATGCCCCAGGGAATCCAGGAGTTCCTGGAGTGGGCGAGGAACTTTATTGCGGTCGCCCGGGCAAACAAGGCCCTTTTCGGCTTTACGGACGACGAATTGAACGCCCTGGAACAGGCGCTCGCCGCGCTGGAGGCGGCCGTCATCAAAGCCGACGGCGAAACGGCAAGCAGGGAGGACCAGCGACACAGGAGCGCGCTCCTCGATGCCGCCCGGCATCAGTTCCAGGTCTTCGTGAACACCCGGGTCAATTACAACGACAAGATCGACGACGAAGGCCGGGCGAATCTGCGGACCCACATCCGGGACACCACCAAGACGACCATCTCCGATCCCACGGACCTGGTACGGTTACAGATAGCGCCCCTGGACGGCCACGGCCACCGCATTGGTTTTGTGAGCGCGTCCACGGGGAAAAAAGCCATACCCTACGGCATGAACGGCGTGGTGCTGGCCTGCAAAATCCTGGAAGACGGGGAAGCGGTCCCCGAAACCGGGGAACAACTGCCGGACACGGAACTGATAACCGGCAGCCCCCACGTCAAGAACTACGCGCCGAACCTTGCGGGGAAGCGGGCGGCGTATTCGGCGGCCTGGCAGAACGAAAAAGGGAAAAAAGGCAAATTTTCGGATGTCGAAGTACACGTCATACCGTAGGAACCGGCGGTTCCAGAACCGTGCGGTTTCACGCCCCGGAGCAATCCGGGGCTTTTTTTTGCCCGCGAAGATTCACCGCCAAGTCGAATAATTTGAGCACCTCGCCGCCCATTTCCCGGGTACCAACGATTTTTTCGGCAGCACCGCCGCGGCTCAAGCCGGCGATGTCCCTGGTCCGCAGCCCCGCGTCCAGAACCGCGTTTACCGCGGACTCAATGGCGGCGGCTTCTTTTTCCAGGCCGAAAGAATAACGAAGCATCATGGCGGCGGAAAGAATCGCCGCTAAAGGATTGGCAATGTCCTTGCCGGCAATGTCCGGGGCGGAGCCATGGATGGGCTCATACATACCCATGAGCCGTGAACCGCCGCTTTCAGGGGGACGCCCAAGGCTGGCGGAGGCAAGCATACCGATAGAGCCGGTGAGTACCGAGGCCTCATCGGAGAGGATGTCCCCAAAAAGATTGCTCGTAACGATTACGTCAAACTGACCGGGGGCGCGGATAAGCTGCATGGCCGCGTTGTCCACGTAGAGATAGTTTGTCTCTATATCGGGGTACTTTTCGGAAACGGTCCGGGCAACCTCCCGCCACAACCGGGAAGACTCAAGGACATTGGCTTTATCCACCACGCAGAGCTTCTTCCGGCGGCCCGCGGCCGCGGCATAACCTGTATGGAGGACCCGTTCAATTTCGGCCACGGAATAGGCCTCGGTATCGTAGGCGGATAAGCCGTCGGCGCTCCTCCCCCGGCTGCCAAAGTAGATACCCCCGATGAGTTCCCGTACAATGAGGATGTCGAAAACCGGCTTTCCCTCGTGATTGGAGGCGATGAGTACCTCGTCTTTAATAGGGCAGGCCGCGCGAAGCTGGGGCAGGAGAAAGGCAGGCCGCAGGTTGGCGAAAACCCCAAGCCCCGCCCGCAGACCAAGAAGCGCCCGTTCCGGCCGGAGATGGCCGGGCAAGGTTTCCCATTGCGGCCCTCCTACAGCCCCCAGCAGCAGCGCGTCGCATTGCTGCGCCGTTTCCAGGGTTTCTTTGGGCAAGGGTTCCCCGGTGTTGTCTATGGCCTTGCCTCCCGCCTCAAGCTCCACATAGTTGAAGACATGACCGTATTTGTCTCCCACCGCATCCAGGACCGCCGTTGCCGGGGACATTACTTCCGGTCCTATTCCGTCACCGGGGACCAGGGCTATTGAACAATTCATGATCAACTCCTCTAAATGATTCTCTATAAAATGGACTCTCTGTATTTCGGATTGTAAATAGTTTAGAGATACGCCTTAAACCGCCGTTCAATGTCGCCTATTAGTTTGTATTCCAGGGAATCTACCAGGGCGGCCCGGCTTGCGTCAATGATGTCCGCCGAAACCCCGACGGTATTCCAGGTGTTCTGGCCGTCGGTGGATTCGATGAGGACCCGGACTTTGGCGGCGGTGGCGGCGTTCCCGTCAATGACGCGGACCTTGAAATCCGAGAGCCGGACTTGCTCCAGTTCCGGGTAGAAATGTTTGAGGGCCCGGCGGAGCGCGCCGTCCAGGGCGTTCACCGGGCCGTCCCCTTCCGCGGCGGCGATTTCGGCCTTGCCGTCAACCCAAACTTTGGCCCACGCGTGGGAGCAGGCCAGGACTTCACTTGTAGGGTGTTCGCTCACCACCCGGTAGGCTTCAATCCTGAACAGCGGCCGGTAGCGGCCCAGTTCCCGCCGGACCAGGAGTTCAAAGCTGGCGTCTGCGCCCTCGAACTGCCAGCCTTCGGCTTCCAGGGCTTTAAGCCGTTCCGCCAGGGCGGCGGTTACGGGATGATCCCGCGTAATATCCGGTTCTATCTTTCTGGCCCGTTCGGCAATAGCTGAACGGCCCCCCACCTCGCTCATGAGAAAATGCCGGTCGTTTCCCACTTTGGCGGGATCAATATGCTCGAAGGACCGGCGGACCTTGAGGATGGCATCGGCGTGCATCCCGGCTTTATGGGAGAAGGCGTGGGCTCCGATATAGGGCATATCGTCGGAAATGGTAACGTTGGCTATCTCCGCCACTTTCCGGGTCAGCTCGGATATGTGTTCCAGGCGGCCTTCCGGGAGACAGGGGAACCCCAGTTTTAGGCTTATACTGGGGATCACGGCGGCCAGGGCGGTATTGCCGCACCGCTCTCCAAAACCCACCAGGGTCCCCTGTACATGGCGGCATCCGGCCTGGACCGCGGTTACCGTGTTGGCGGCCGCCATGCCCGCGTCATTGTGGGCGTGTATACCGATAAGGACGCCGCCGGAACCAATCGCCGGAACCAACCGCGTTACCGCCTGGACAGCGGCGGTAACACAGTCGGGGAAATTCCCGCCGTTGGTATCGCAGAGGACGATACGGTCCGCCCCCGCTTCCAGAGCCGCCTTCACCGCGGCAAGGGCATAATCCCGGTTGGCCGTAAAACCGTCAAAGAAATGCTCCGCGTCGTAGAAGACCCGGCGGCCCCGCTCCCGAAGGAAGGCCACGGTCCCGGCGATCATCGCAAGGTTTTCCTCAAGGCTCACCCGGAGGACTTCGGTTACATGGAGGTCCCAGCTCTTCCCGAAGATCACCACGCCCTCTGTTTCGGCAGCCAGGAGGCTTTGTAATTGAGGGTCCTGTGCCGGGGCGCAGCCTTTTTTACAGGTAGACCCGAAAGCGCAGAGCCGGGCATTTTCCAGTTTGAGGTTCTTTACAAGACGGAAAAATTCCATGTCTTTGGGATTACTGCCGGGGTTTCCCGCCTCAATCCAGTCAACTCCCAATTCGTCCAGGGCCTGGACTACCGCCCGTTTGTCCTGAACCGAGAAGGTGATCCCTTCTCCCTGGGCGCCGTCCCTAAGGGTAGTGTCCAGTATTTCGATCGATGTCATCGTAGTGTTGCCTTCATCCATATTCGTAAACCTTGTGTTCCGCGCGGGTCCTTACACCCCGCTTTCAATAGCCGTTTCCCGCGGCCCGGCGGTTCCAATGGCGGAGAGTTCCCATTCCATAGCATTGATCGCCGATAGATACGCCATAATAGAAGACTCTATTATATCCGTAGAAACCCCCCGGCCGTTCCAGTGCCGGTTATCCCAGCCTATCTTTACCATAGTTTCACCCTGGGCGGAAGCGTCATCGGTAATGGCCCCGATTTCGTAGAGTTCCAACTCCGGCGTTTTTCCGATGATGTGGTTAATAGCCTGAAAAATAGCGTGAACGGGGCCGTCCCCAAGGGTAACCAGCTTCCGGGTGTCTCCGTTTTTATTAACCAGCCTGATGACGCCGCTGGCGCCGAGAGCCGAACCGGTGTTCACCGCCCAATGGTCCAGTTTCCAGGTTTCGGGAACCGCCGCGGCAGCCCCCATCACCAGGGCTTCGATATCCCGGTCGCTTACCACCTTCTTTTTGTCCGCCAGGTCCTTGAACTGGGCAAAGATTTTTTCCAGGGCCGGAGCGTCTACCGAAAGGCTCAGGTCTTTCAGACGGTCTTCAAAGGCATGGCGGCCCGAGTGTTTACCCAGGACCATGCGGTTCTTGGGAATACCTATGGATTCGGGGGTCATGATCTCGTAGGTGGCCCGGTTCGCCAGGACTCCGTGCTGATGTATCCCCGCCTCATGGGCAAAAGCGTTCTCCCCCACAACGGCCTTGTTGGGCTGTACTTTGACCCCTGTTACCTGGGTTACCAGATGGCTCGTGGTATAAATCTGGGTGGTGTCGATCCGGGTATCCGCGTCGAAAAAATCCTTCCTGACCCGGAGGGCCATGACGATCTCCTCAAGCGAAGCGTTTCCCGCCCGCTCCCCGATACCGTTGATTGTACATTCCGCCTGGTCCGCCCCATTCCGAATCGCGATCAGGCTGTTGGCTACGGCTAATCCCAAATCATTATGGCAGTGGACCGAAAGCCGGGCCTTTTCCATACCAGGGGTATATTCCTTGATATAACGTATACGGCTCCCGAATTCCTCCGGTATGGCATAACCCACGGTATCCGGAAAATTAACCGTTAAGGCGCCGGCTTCTATGGCCGCGCCGAAGACCTTGCACACAAAACCAGGATCGCTGCGGAAAGCGTCTTCCGCGGAAAATTCAATATCGGAACAAAATTTTTTGGCGTACCTCACCGATGACGCCGCCGTCTCCAGAACCTGATCCGGCGTCATCTTCAGCTTATACTCCATGTGAATCGGGGAGGTCGCCAGGAATATGTGTACCCTGGGTTGGACCGCGTGGGCCAGGGCTTCCCGCGCGGCGTTTATATCCTTTTCCAGAGACCGGCATAAGCCCGCCACGGTGCTGTTTTTGATGATCCCCGCGATGGCTTTTACCGCTTCCAGGTCGCCGGGGCTGGAGGCGGGAAAACCCGCCTCCATAATGTCTACCCCCAGTCTTTCAAGCCGTCGGGCAACCTCAAGTTTTTCCTGTAAATTCATGCTGCATCCCGGGGCCTGTTCCCCGTCCCTGAGAGTGGTGTCAAAGATACAAATGTTACGCGCCATACGGCCTCCTCCTGCCCGCTTGTTTAAGGAACTGTGCAGTTCCTAAGTTCCCGGAATATCAATTTTGGGAAAGCCTTTATTTTTCCTCGTTCTTCTTAATCCACGGCATCATGGAACGAAGCGCTTTCCCCACCTGCTCGATAGGGTGCTGGGCTTCAATGGCCCTCATCCTGTTGAAGAACGGGCGGTTCACCTGATTTTCGCCGATCCAGGCATTGGCGAATTTCCCGGTCTGTATATCATTGAGTACTTGCCTCATGGTGTTCTTGGTGTCTTCGGTGATGATCTTGGGACCGGTAACATAATCACCGTATTCGGCAGTGTCAGAGATAGAGTAGCGCATGAACGAAAGGCCGCCCCGGTTCACCAGGTCTATGATGAGCTTCATCTCGTGCATGACCTCGAAGTAGGCGCTTTCGGGCTGGTAGCCCGCTTCCACCAGGACCTCATAGCCCGCTTTCATCAGGGCCGAAACACCGCCGCAGAGCACCGCCTGCTCCCCAAAGAGGTCCGTTTCGGTCTCTTCCTTAAACGTGGTCTCCAGCACCCCGGCCCTGGCGCCGCCTATGGCCGCCGAATAAGCCAGCGCCTGCCGCTTGGCGTCCCCGGTCGCGTCCTGATGTACCGCGATAAGGCAGGGAACCCCGGCGCCTGCCTTGTACTGTTCCCGCACGGTGTGGCCCGGACCTTTTGGGGCTATCATCACCACATTGATGTCCGCGGGCGGCACAATCTGATTGAAATGGATGTTGAATCCATGGGCAAACGCCAGGGTTTTACCCGGCTTCAAGCCCGGCAGTATTGATTCCCGGTAAAGTTTGGCCTGCTTTTCATCGTTGACAAGGATCATGATGAAATCAGCCGCCGCGGCCGCTTCCCCGGCGGTCTTTACTTCCAGCCCGGCGTCCCCGGCTTTCTTCCATGACGGCGAACCTTCGTACAGGCCGACGATCACTTTAAGCCCCGATTCCTTCGCGTTCAGCGCGTGGGCGTGGCCTTGGGACCCGTAACCAATCACCGCGACGGTTTTGCTTTTTAGCGCCCCCAGGTCGCAATCTTTTTCGTAAAACATAATAGCCATAATGCCTCCTTCATACCTCCCGGTATGATTATTGTGAGAATCCGGTAATTGTCCGCGGTATCGAAGATACCGGCGTCCGGCCCCGGGAAACAAGCCCGGAACCGGCCGCGCAATTGCCGGTTAATTGCTAATGCTTGGTAGGGAAGGACCCAACTGCGCCGGTGGTTGGGATATCGAAAGTATCCCGGCTCCCCGCTCCAGGGCCACCAGGCCGGTGCGGGCAAGTTCGAGGATACCGTAAGGGCGCAAGAGCATAAGAAGGCCGTTCAGTTTTTCAATATCGCCGGTGGCCTCGATAGTAATGGTGGAAGGAGATACGTCAATAACACGGGAACGAAAAATGCTGGCAACCTCTATGACCGCGGGCCGGGTCGTTTCATTGGCCCTCACTTTTACCAAAAGAATTTCCCGGCGGACACATGCGGCGGAATCCAACTCCCGCACGGCGATTACATCAACGAGTTTGCTCAACTGTTTAACAATCTGCTCAAGCACCGGGTCCGCTCCGGTTACCGCAATGGTCATCCGGGAGACCGAAGGGTCTTCCGTCTCCCCGACGGTCAAACTGTCGATGTTAAAACCCCGGCGGCTGAAAAGCCCGGACACCCGGCTGAGAGTTCCTGCCCGGTTTTCCACCAGGGCCGACACCACATGCTGCTTCATGCCCGCCCCCGAAAAACTTACTAAGGACCCGTGCGGGTCCTAAAGACCTGTTCAGATCCTTCAACGAATATACCAAAAGGAGCAGGAAAGGACAAGCCTTCGGACGGAAGATCGAGGCTGTCCTAAAACTTCATTTTTTGGGATGGCCTCACATGGTATATTTTATATATTTGTGGTATATTATTTAGAATCCGTTTATAATGGCTGTCAGGGGAGGGAGAAGGACAATGAATGAAAAACCATTTTACGAGAACGCTCCGCAAGACCGGTCTTTCCCCTTCTTGACCTGGGATACGTTCAAAGCCCC
>JAISBR010000107.1 GCA_031266095.1 Treponema sp.
GACTATGCGCTACAGCGCATGGTTTTGGAACAAGCTCTTGCGGTTTTTCGGCCGATGGCCTACAAAACCGCGGTTTTTAAAGGAAGCTGTTCCAAAAACTGAAGTTTTGGAACAGCCTCGGTTATAAGATTAGTTTAGCCCCTAGGAGAATCGAACTCCTCTTTTAAGATTGAGAATCTCATGTCCTAACCGATAGACGAAGGGGCCAGAATAGGTTCCATTTTCCCCCAAAAATCCAAGCCCGCAATCATATCCGGAGCTCATTGTACTGGAGGCAGCGGCTCCTTACGACACCGCTAAAAAGTGATCTGATGCCAGACTAAACCTAAGTGTAATATATTCATGTTTTCTCCAATGTGTCAAGATATCGATAGCCAGCAATTCCGAATTCAACTATTCCAGAACCCAAAAGAGACCTGATAAATATATAGAGTCTTGTCGGTGTGAAAAAAGGGGCCCTTTCCCCTCTTTAATTTCCCACTGCCACCCAATCCGATCTTTTTGGGTCTCTTTTCGGCCAGGATACCCCTTGAATTGCTGCGGTGTAGCCTCAGGCGCAAAATGCTCAGGGCTACCCCCGGTGACGATTTTCTGCATAATGGACTTGTTCGGCAAAGTTAAATGACATTACCCTGCGTCCGGTTTTTATACTCCCCCATTGCCAGATACACACCCGCGATTACCAGCGCCGCGCCGATCCACTGCAAGGGGCTGAGGCGGTCTCCCAGCATAAAGAAGCCGCCGATAACCGTCACTACCGGTATAAGGTTGATGAAGATTGCGCTGACCGACATTCCCAGTACCTCAAGGGAACGGACGTACAAATAGTAACCCAGCGCGGAACAGCAGATACCCAGAAAGAGCAGGTGCAAGATAACCGGCAAATCCGGCTTTCCCCATCGGTTCAGTTCAAAGAGCGAAAAAGGTAAAAAACAGATAAAGCCCGCGAGCGACTGCCAGAACACGATGTAGATTCTGGAACAGCGGGCAAAGAGGGGGCGGGTGAGCAGGGAGTAAGCCACCCAGCTCAGCGCCGCGCCGGCCATGTAGACATAACCCAGGAGACTGCCCGACAAGGCAAGGGAAACCCCTGCCACGAGCCATACCCCGGCGATGGAGATACCGGTCCCCAGCCATTGGCGGGCGCTTATCCGTGCCGGAGGGGGGCCACTGGTACGGGCTATTGAACCGCTGATATGATCGGCGATCATGGTAAGCGCCGGAATGGCGCCGATAGCAATAGAAGCCTCCGACGCGCTTACCAGGGAAACGCCGTTATTCTCGCAAAAGAAGTAGAGGGTAACCCCGATAAAACCCGCGCCGAAAAGCAGAGGGATATCCAGTAACCTGAGTTTTTCTTTCGGAGCGAGTTTTTGTTTTATAAAATAGAGAAAGACCATGGCGACGGCAAAACGCAACATACCAAGGGACATTGGCGGGAAAACCACAACCGTAACTTTGATCGAAATGAAGGAAAAGCCCCAAAACAGGACACAGGCGATAATTGCCCGCAAAGCCTTATGCCGTTCAGTCATATTTTCATCTTATGGTTTATCGCCGGGGATAACAATCTATTTCCCCGGTTTTCGCGGCGCTTTGTCTGAGGAGGGCAGCAGGGTTTCAATGTTATTCCGAGCCGCCCGGAGCAGTGCCGCCAGGACTTTACCTATGAGCACCCTTGTTGAGTCATCGATGTTTTTCAAAGACTGGAGCATGAAGCCCAGTGATTTAACCCAGTCCGAAGTAAGCTCCGGAATGGATTTGGCCTGAGCGGAGATAAGAATTGTATACATAGCCTCGATAAACTGTTCGCGGTGTTCACGGTCCAGTCCGTTGATCCACTCTCTTAAGGTTTTATCAACAAAACGGCTCTCCTGGGTTACCCTGTCAAGGCGGACCATATCATTATGTGTAACTTCCCATGAATAGAGATCGTGCTGCATAAGGCCGGTTTGGGAACTTCTGATCACCGTATAATCCTCTCCGTGCTCAAGGAGCATGCCGATTACCGATGACTGGGGAACAAAGGAATATATGCGATCCCGAATCCGGCGAAAGCCTTCGCTTTCTATAACATGAGAATGAAACCCCGGCGCGTCGTTGCTATAAACTCTGTTAATACGGCGGCTTGTTTTTCTGTTGCAGAAAGAAGCGGCATAAACCGCCAGGTTCCCGCCCTTGGAATGTCCGCCGAGCCGCAGGGGGCCTTTGATTTTTTTTGCCATTTTTTCAAGATAGGAGACCGCCTCAAGCTGGGCGGGAACCACGTCGTTGAAGATCATGTTGAAATCTTCCTTCCAGCCCACGAGATTCGTATCGGTACCCCGGTACGCTATAAAGGAAAAATCATCGCCGGTACTGATGCTGAGTGCGGCGAATTGCTTTTCCTGGGAAATATCGATGTGATTGATAAAGCCCTGCAGCTGGCAGTCCTTGAAACGATTTGATCTCGAAAGAGTGCTTATGAATGCGGGATCATCCTTACACACCATATTCCGGCACAGGGACGGATCGTGGTTCATCCCTTCAGAGATAATTTCAGCGGCCAGACCAATGCTGATTCGGCCCTTTTCGTCAGGACCGGGTACGATGTCTTCCAGCGGAAAATATGAAAGCTGGGAAAAGATAATATTATCTACCGGATTGAAAGGCGACCGGGCGAAACTCAAATCCCCCCGCCAGGATAAATAATCGAGTATATTAGCCATATTTATAAATTATAGTGCAGAATGGGTGTATGCTCAAATTCCCCCGGGAGAGGCGGGAGCAGTATACGTCTTTCGGCGGTTTATACACATATTGCTGTCGATACCGATGCCGAATACTCCCAGAGGCGCGCCAGAAGAGCGGTAAAGGCCTTGGTGTAGCGTTTGGTGTACCTCAATGATAGCCCCTTGTGTGTACATATCTAAGCTCATAGAGCCCCCCGTAACACAGCGCTTAAAGTCTCAAAACAACGAAAGACTTTTTACAATCTAAGAGGCCGCCTTGAGCTTTCGCAGTTCAAACAGTATTAGTACACCGGTACAAAGCACGGCAAGAGTATCCGCTACCGGCGCGGCGGCAACCACTCCCCAGAGGCCCCAGACTTTTCCAAAGATGAGCATACAGGGGATGAGGGCGATGCACTGCCGCAGCATGGAGAGAAAGATCGAAATTTTGGGGCGGCCGGTGACCACAAAAAAATTCGCCGATACAATCTGGAAGCCGTTGAGGGGCAGGAGAAGGACTATGAGCCGCATGGCCCGGGGGGCGAAGTCCATCATCGCCTGACTGCCCTCAGGAGTAAAGAAGTGGACCAATCGCACCGGGAACAACTGTACCACCACAAATCCCAGCGTACAGATAATGGTGGCGGCGGCGATGGCCCCCAGGTAGGCCCGGAGTACCCGGTTGAACTGCTTAGCGCCATAATTGTATCCCAGTATGGGCTGCGCTCCCTGGTTGATACCGAACACCGGCATGAGGATCAGCATCGTGATTGAGCCGTTGATGTTCATCCCCGAAAGGGCAATGTCGCCGCCGTTGACGACTCCCAAGGCTTCCGCGCCGTACCAGCCCATACTCGTATTGTACAAGAGCTGCACCGCCGACATTAGAAACTGTAGCAGAAACTGGGCGGAGCCAAAAGCCATGATCTGGGCGGTAATGGCGGAAGAAGGTTTGAACGAACGCAGCCTGAGTTTTATCACGGTCTTTTTGCCATGGCTGAAATTGAGTATCCAGATGGCCGACACAAATTGGGAAATGATAGTCGCCCAGGCGGCGCCCTCAACGCCCCAGTGGAAAATAAAAATGAAAATCGGATCCAGGATCACGTTCAACACGGCGCCCAGGATCATGCTGATCATGGTGACGGCGGGGAAGCCTTGCGCCCTGGTACAGTGGGAGAAGCCAAAGCCCAGCATGAAAAAAGGGAAACCGTAAAGAATGATTCTGAAATAATTACGGGCGTATCCCAGCGCCTCACTGCCGTCCTGAGCGCCCAGCAGGGACAGGATAGGATCCAGGAAGATCAGGCCCGCGGCGGTTAGTAAAATGCCGGTACCGCAGAGCAGGAAGAAGCAGTGGTTCAGGGCGTTCTCCGCCTCCTCTCTCCGGCCCTGGCCCAAGCGCATAGAGATCATATTGGCGGCGCCGATACCAAAGAGCATGGCGAAGGCCATAGTAATAGTCATCAGCGGCAATACCAGCGAAAGGCCGCCCAGAGCTATCTCGTTCACACCCTGCCCGACAAAGATCCGATCAACAATATTGTAGAGGGCATTGACCAGCATCCCTGTTATAGCGGGTATAGAAAAATGGAACAGCAGTTTACTTATCGGTTCGGTTCCCAGGCGGCCGGCGGCATCTTTATTTGTTTTAGACATTTTGTTAGTCTCTCATGTGAGCTTTTCTTTGTAAAGTAGGCTGTGCTATACTGCAGGGCATCGGCGTTTACTCTGAGAACAATGTCTGATACAGGAAATCCGAATCCAGGGTGGCATGCGGCGTTTGGCGCTCACCCGTTTCTTCTCCATCCTTATCTTCCTCAGCCGTATAATGTCATCTTCCTCTGGGCACTGTATTCGCCTCATCCCGCCACGACCGTCGTCAGCCCGATTACCAGCGCGTCAATCAGCTTGTGCAGCAGATGCCCCGATTGCCCCCGCCCGTCAGTTATGCCGCCCAGGCTTTCTTTCAGCCGGTCCGCTGCTTCCTTCGTGATCTCCATGGGTTCCCTCCTCTGGGTTCTCCATTGTATCACAGCTTTGGGGGTAAATGACGTTGCCCTGTACTATCTTGATAACCTGTGGACAAGAATCCGCACTTTTGGTATACTGATTATAAGAACCTGAGAAGGGTTTTTGTTTGGCGCCGTGCCCAAGTGGTAAGGGAGTGGTCTGCAAAACCATTATGCATCAGTTCGATTCTGATCGGCGCCTGGTTTAGATGGATAATTCTGATTCGTATTTAGTCCTTGTAGCCTCTCTCCTGGCGTTGCTTTGTTTTTCTGCTTTCTTTTCCGCCAGTGAAACGGCTTTTTCTTCCCTCAATCGGATCAAACTGAAGAATATGGCGGTGAAAAACCGGCGGGCCAGGCTTGCCCTTAAACTGCTGGACATCTATGATAAGCTCCTCTCCTCGGTGCTCATCGGTAACAATATCGTCAATATCACCTCTTCGGCCCTGGCAACGGTACTTTTTGTGGACTTTTTCGGCGCCAAGGGGGTAACTATCACCACCATCGTTATGACCCTGACGGTACTGGTGTTCGGCGAGATTTCGCCTAAGACGCTGGCAAAGGAATCACCGGAACTGACCGCGCTCAGACTAGCGCCGCTGCTTCGTTTTTTCATCTTTATTTTTACCCCCCTTAACTACTTGGCTGGCGTGTGGAAAAAACTTATAGTAAAGCTATTCCCCGCCCGGGGGGATCGCTCGGTCACCGAGGGCGAGCTGTTGACTTTTGTGGAAGAGGTCAGGCAGGAAGGGGGTATTAATAAACAGGAAGAAGAGATGATTCGCCAGGTGATCGAATTTGACGATCTAACGGCCGGTGAAATATTTACTCCCCGAATCGATGTAGCAGCGATAGCGGAGAATGACACCATTGAAGAAATCGACCGTAAGTTCGCTGAAACCGGCTTTTCCCGTCTGCCGGTTTATCAGGGCAATATTGATAATATAACCGGAGTCATCTTACTTAAAGATTTTTACCATGTGGCGATGAAAGGTGGAAAGACAACGGCGGAAATTGTGAAGCCCGTGATCTTTGTTACCAAGACAATTAAGATTTCAAAACTCCTGCGGACTTTACAGCAAAAACAGGCGCACCTTGCGGTACTGGTGGATGAGTTCGGCGGTACTCTGGGGATTGTTACCATTGAGGATATTGTTGAAGAACTGGTAGGTGAAATCTGGGATGAGCATGACAAAGTGGTGGAGCCGATTAAGAAGACCGAGGACGGAAGTTTTATAGTGACGGGTAACGCTAATCTCCAGGATATACTTAAATGTATCGAAAACGGCAGAGATGATGAACCTGGCAGCGGTGAAACCGGCGGCGATGGTTTCATCGGTGAGATTCCCAATACTACTGTGGGAAATTGGGTTATGGAAAACCTGGGCGGGGTACCCCGTAGCGGCGAACAGTTTGTATGGCGTAACCTGCAAATTTATGTATCCAGGGTGCTGCGGCACCGCGTTATGGAAGCGGTGATTAACGTAATTAACAATACTGAGGACTGTGGGCAAAGCCCGGCGGATGAGGGAGATGTGTATGGAAAAAAATGAGATTCTGGTTACTTACGGCGACGATATTGCGGCTATGGCGATCCGTCTCGCGGAAGAAGCAGATCTTGCCGGCCTTATCGGGGACCGGGGTAAACGGATAGGGCTTAAGCCCAATCTGGTTGTTTCCCGGCCGGCCTCAGGCGGGGCCACTACCCATCCGGAGATCGCGGCGGGGCTTATCGCCTATCTCAGGAAAACCGGCTTTACCAATATTGTTATTCTTGAAGGCTCCTGGGCCGGGGATTCCACCGACAGGGCGTTTAGCGTCTGCGGTTACCGACAGCTCGCCCGGAAGGCCGGAGTTACGCTTATCGATACCAAGTCCGACAAAACACGGGTCTGTGACTGCAAAGGTATGAAAATCGAAATCTGCGAAAGTGCCCTGACCATGGATTTTATGATCAATCTGCCGGTGATGAAGGGCCATTGCCAGACCCTGCTCACCTGCGCCCTCAAGAACAACAAGGGTATCATCCCTGACCGGGAAAAATGCCGTTTCCACAGCTTGGGCCTGACCAAGCCGATTGCCCACCTCAATACCGCGGTTCGCAATGACTTCATCGTGGTTGACGGGATCTGCGGCGACCTTGATTTTGAGGAAGGAGGCAGCCCGGTTTACGCGGGCCGTATGTTCGCCGCCAAAGACCCGGTGCTCTGCGACGCCTGGGCCGCCGCCCAGATGGGCTATGTACTTGCGGATATTCCCTACATCGGCTTAGCGGAAAGGCTTGGTGTAGGAAGCTCTGATCTGCGCAATGCCAGGGTACGGCAATTGAACAGCGGCAGATCGGGTTCATCCGGCCCGGCCATGCCCGGCGGCAAGGTTCGACCGCTTGCGGCCCACGTTATCGAGGACAAGGCTTGCAGCGCCTGTTACGCGGCTCTGATATTCGCCCTGTCCCGCATGAGCCGGAATGAGCTTGGCCGGCTTAAGGAAAAGGTCTGTGTTGGTCAGGGCTTCCGGCAAAAGCGGGGAAACATTGGGGTGGGGCAATGTACCTTCGGATTCAGCGCCTCCTGTCCCGGCTGCCCTCCCTCAGGCGCGGACATACTCGCTTTTTTGCGCAGGTACGTTTGAAGCGGACCGGGTGAGCATGACAAAAACCAACACGATGCGGCTTTTAAGCGCCGCCGGCGTCAGCTATATTGTCAAGGAATATCCGGTAGATGAATCGGATCTTTCGGCGGTGCACGCGGCGAAATTTCTGGACATACCGGCTGAACAGGTCTTCAAAACCCTGGTACTGCGGGGCGCTTCAGGCGCGTATATCGTGTGCTGCGTTTCCGCCGCCGCGGAATTGGACCTGAAAAAGACCGCCAAAGCGGCAGGTGAAAAAAGTGTCGCCCTTATCCCGGTGAAGGATCTGTATCCTCTTACCGGTTATGTCCGGGGTGGATGTTCCCCGATCGGCATGAAAAAAAAGTTTCCCACCTTCATTGATGAGACCGCCCAACTTTTCGACACCATCGGGATCAGCGCCGGAGAACGGGGCCTACAGGTTGTTCTTGCCCCGGCCGACCTTGCCGCTTTTATCCCCGCCCAATTCGCGGACCTTACGCTGTGAGGTGTTTTTGGACTCTTGTTCCCTCAAGTCTCTCGACGGATTCGTTTGCGGTATTTACAGCGAGGCCACTATTTTCAGCATTTCCTTAAGGGGTTAAGGCTTTACATCGGCTTGTATGATATGGGCAGACGCCGAAACAAGCTATCCCAATTTTTAATCGGTATTTTCTGGACATGGTAAAGTACTGACGGGTGTATGAGTAACGCGCCGCCGGCACCGGAAGCAGTAGGAACGAATCCCATCGATCGGGGAAAAATGGCAGCAGACGCCCTATGCTCGGAGACGGAGTACTGTTATCCCTGGTGGTAACCGGAGCTAACCGGCACGAGGTATCCCGGCTTGCAACCTTGCTGGATACCGTCATCATTGAATGCCCGGATATTCGGCATCTGTGCCTTGAGAAAGGGTACACCGGCGAACCGGCATTGGAAGTTTCGGATCCCTGAATCAACAACCGCGCGGCATCGCTTGCAGGCGTTCACGGTAGTATTCTATCGCCCGCTCGCATTGTTTCACCAGGGGCTGCTGTTCAATTCCGGCAAGGAAAAAATGGTTGTTTTGCAGGGGGAGGAGTATCCGTTCCCCCGGCGCGGTGAGGATCGCTTCGGCCATCACCGCCGTAAGTTCCCCCATCATGCTGTTGGCAATGACAATGCCTATCGGTCCCATGATAAAATCGCCTAACGCGGCGGAAACCCGAATAGCGTTTTCACCGGCGGCGCCCCGCTGGGCTCCCGCCTTAATCATCCGTTCGGCCGCCACCGCGTTGGTTCCCAGAGCGATAATCTCCCGGCCAGGATCATCGATCTCCCGAAGCCTGTTGATGATCTGTACGCCGATGCCGCCGCCCATACCGTCAATAACAACTACCCTGTGCTTCATGCCAGTAATCATACCGGGTTTATTGTCCGGCGGCAACACTGATTTTTACCCTCGACAATTTAAGTGTTATCCAGGATAATCTTACTAGTAAGGAAAAACCATGCGGGCAGTTGATATAATATTGAACAAACGCTCCGGAAAGGAGCTTTCACGGGAAGAGATAGAATTTCTCATCGGCGGTTATGTGGCCGGTGAAATTCCCGATTACCAGGTCTCGGCCTGGGCAATGGCGGTGTTTTTTCAGGGTATGAGCGCGGTTGAAACCGCGGCGCTGACCGAGGTGATGCTGAAGTCCGGCGCGATGATGGACCTTGCCGGAGTACCCGGCCCCCTGGTGGACAAGCACTCCACAGGCGGCGTGGGGGACAAGACGAGCCTTATCCTGGCACCCCTCGCGGCGAGCCTGGGCGTCCGGGACCCCATGATGTCGGGCCGCGCGCTGGGTCATACCGGCGGCACTTTGGATAAGCTGGATTCCATTCCCGGCTATCGCACGCTCCTTTCCGCCGGGGAATTCAGAGAGCTCCTCAGCAAAGACGGTTTCGCCATGACTGGCCAGACCGAGAGCATTGTTCCCGCCGATCGGCTGCTCTACGCCTTGCGGGACGTAACCGGTACGGTCGAATCCATTCCCCTTATCACCGCCAGCATTCTTTCCAAAAAAGCCGCGGAAGGAACGGAAGCCCTGGTGCTGGATGTGAAGTACGGTTCCGGCGCTTTTATGAAGAATCCTCTGGAAGCGGAAAAACTTGCCCGCTCCATGGTGGATACCGGTTCGGCGATGGGCAAAAAGATCATAGCCCTGTTAACCGACATGGATGAGCCGTTGGGAAAAATGGTAGGCAACTTTCTTGAAGTGGAAGAATGTTTTGACTGCCTGGATCCTCAATCCGTTAACGGCGGTGATTCCCTTTCCGCCGATCTTATGGAAGTTACCTATGAGCTTGCGGCGAGGATGCTTGTACTCGGCGGCAAGGCGAAAAACGCTTTGGAAGGAAGATCGTTATGCGAAGACGCGCTTGCGTGCGGTAAACCCAGGGAACTCTTTCTGCGGAATATCGCAAGCCAGGGCGGCGATGTGGAGCAATTTCTTTCCCTCAGGGGCGTTTACCGCTCGCCCCACAAAGCGGAGCTTGCCGCCCCGAAGGATGGTTACATTTCGCGGATTGACGCCTGGAAGATCGGTCATGCCGCGGTGGGCCTGGGTGTTGGGAGAAATCGCGCTGAGGATCAGGTGAGTCCCACTGCGGGGATAGAGTTCCATCGCAAGCGGGGCGCGGCGCTGAAAAAAGGAGATCCCGTGATGACGGCCTGGGCAAAGGATAAGGCTTCGCTTGACGCGGCCCTGCCCCAGCTGGCGGAGGCCGTAGAATATTCAGAGAAAGCGCCCGCCGGGCGCACGCTAATTCTCAAGGAAATCGGATAACAGCATGAGCCTGTTCCAAAACTCGGTTAGTTTTGAAACAGGCTTCCGGAAAAGCGGTCTAAAGCCCGCTTTTCCACTTAAATCTAAGGTTGCTGCTCCAAAACTGAAGTTTTGGAACAGCCGCGCATATTTAACAGGAATTTGATTGTCGATGAAGTGGGAAAAAAAAGATATATCGCCTGAACAGGTTAAAGATATTGCCGCGAAGTATGGCTGTGATCTGCTTACCGCGTCGATTCTTGTCCGCCGGGGGCTTTGTTCCGGGGATTCAATCCGCTATTTTCTTGAGGACGATCCTCGGCGTCTGCGCAATCCCTTTGAGCTGCCGGGGATGGAAGACGCGGTGGAACGAATCCTCGCGGCCAAAGAAGAGAACGAAAAAGTTCTGGTTTTTGGCGACGGCGATGTGGACGGCATCACCGGTACGGTGCTGCTCACCGAGTACCTGGCAAGCCTGGGCATGGACGTAAGTTGGCGCATCCCCTCAGGGGACGAATCTTACGGGCTTTCCATCAAGGCGGTGGAAGAATTCGCCGCCGCTTACGGTACCCTCATCATTACCGTGGACTGTGGTATTTCGCGTAACGAAGAAATTAAACGGGCCAACGGGCTTTCGATTGATGTGATCGTAACCGACCACCACGAACCCCAGGAAGAACTGCCCAAGGCTTTTATCATCATCAACCCCAAACTGAAAGATACCACCTATCCCTTCAGGGACCTTTCCGGCTGCGGCGTCGCCTTCAAACTGGTGTCGGCGTTGCGCTTCGCGCAAAAAAGCGAACTCTACGGTCAGCCCGTGTGTCTCTTAAACACCAGGCCGGTGAACGAGGCCTGGATCGTAGAGGTCGCCAAATTGCGCAACCTCGCTGTTGCCGACACCCTCACCGAAACCATAATGCCGGGAATGATTTCCATCAGCGATACCAGGCTTCCCGCTTTTCTTGAGGGACAGCAGATACTGGTCTGGGACGCGCCGCTCCAGAAGCGGGTATTGACCAGACTCTTCGGCGCCGGTGTGGAAGTGGGCATGCTGGATATTGCCCCGGAGATCGGCAAGGAGATTCCGTCGGTGGCCGGGAAGGGATTACTCCGCGTAAAGGAGCTCTCAAAAATAGCAAGATATTCGGAAAAGGAACTTACCGAGCTTGATGTCTTTGTTAATCTGTTCTGTTCCTTTGTACGAATTCGGGAAAAACATGGCGGTCCGGAAGAGAGCGCCGATCTGCAGCTTGCCGCACTCGGAACCATAGCCGACATCATGCCCTTGTTAGACGAAAATCGTATCATTGTCCGTAGCGGGCTTGAATCTCTCAGAGCCAAACCCAGAGCGGGCCTTTCGGATTTACTCCACAAACTGGACCTGGCGGGCCGCCGTTTTGACACCAGGGAAATTTCCTGGCGGCTCTGCCCGGCTATCAATGCGGCCCGCCGAATGGGAAGCCCCGAAAAGGCGGCGCTTTTATTCTTTGAGAAAGATCCTGTCAAGCGGGACCGTCTCGCGGCGGAACTGATTGCCATGAACGACGATCGGAAAGTCCTTGAGGAAGAAGTCTGGGCTGTGGTGGAGCCTATGGCCTACAAAAGCCTTGCCGAATACGGTGAAAAGCTCAGCCTGGTTTACGGTGAGGATATCAACAGAGGTGTTACCGGCCTCATGGCCCAGCGAATCGCCAGGCGTTTCAACGTTCCCGCTATGGCTGTTTCTTTTAACGACCAACTATGTACCGGTTCCCTCCGTTCCGCCAGGGGTTACAATGTACAGGCCCTGCTGGAACAGTGCGAGGATCTCTTTATTGATTCAGGCGGTCACCGCTTTGCCGCTGGTTTTACCATGGAAAAAACAAAGTGGAAATCTTTTACGGACCGGCTCAAGACCGCCGCATATTCCATTGAGTTTTCAGAAGGAGAGGCGGATGAGATCGTCTCGATAGACGCGGAGCTTCCGCCGGGTTATCTGACGCCGGATATCCTCAAACTGGTGGATCGTTTTGAACCTTATGGCAGCGGGAACGAATCTCTTACCTTCATGGCGAAGAAACTCACGGTGAGGGATATTAATTTTATCGGCAAGCCTGATTCCAAGCACATCAAAATGACCGTGGACACCGGCAGGCATAAATGGCCAGCTCTCTATTGGCAGGCCGCCGATCGGGTACTGAATAAAGAATTCGGCGTTAATGACCAGGTAGATCTGGTTTTTAATCTTTCACGTGATTATTATAAAGGGAATGAGATACCACAGATGGTGGTTACCGATTTGCGGAAGAGCGATGCGTAGAACATTTAGAATTATTTCCTGTGTTATTCTTTTCACTGCGGGATTTCCCGCTTTCACGCAATCCACTCAACTCCGTTACGCGATTATTCCTGAAAATCCCCGGCCGGGAGAACCGGTTACTATCGGCGTCAGCGGCGGGGAAACCGCCGGTCTTAAATCGGCGGCGTTATCGTCGGGGGGACGTCTGCTGTCCAGGACTTCGTTTTTTGCCATACCGGAGGAAGGCGGCAAGCGGCCCTTTATGGCGGCAATACTGACGGTACCCTCCACGGCGAAGCCGGGGACGGCGGTGATCAATCTGGAAAGTGCCGGTGGGCTTGTCAGCGCTATTCCCCTGCATATCGCTGAACGGGAATTTATCTCCGAGGTAATTGAGCTTAACGAAAACCTGACCGTCATAAGGACCCTACCGGACCCCCAAAAGACCGCTGAATCGGAACAGCTCTGGGCCATTCTCAGCAGCATGGGGAACGAGATTTACTGTCTCGGCAGTTTCAGTCCGCCGGTCACTTCCACCAGGCGGACCAGTTTTTTCGGTGACCGCCGGATGTTCAAGTACTCCGACGGCGGCAGCGATACCTCGATTCACGCCGGGGTAGATTACGGAGTACCCACGGGAACGCCGGTCAGGGCCTGCGGTTCCGGTAAGGTGGTCCTGGCCCGGTTCAGAATCGTTACCGGCAACTCGGTGGTTATTGAGCATCTGCCGGGGATGTATTCTCTCTATTATCATCTGGATAATATCGCGATAAAAGAAGGTGATATAGTCAGCGCCGGAACCTTGCTGGGCCAGTCCGGGGTAACCGGACTCGCTACCGGTCCCCACTTGCACTGGGAAATCCGGGTTTCAGGGGAAAACACCGACCCCGATGCCTTTATAGCCCGGCCCATCCTTGACAAAGATACGATTTTAAGTAAGATTAATGACTGAGACTGTTCCAAGATGTCAGATTCTGGAATAAGTTTAATTTGTATTGTGTTTCTACGTATATCCGTAGTTCATCTTGACCTGAGGGAAAGGAGGTGATTTTTTTGGCTCATATTATCGTCGATGACAGCGAAATGCTTGAAAAGGCCATTAAGCGGTTCAAACGCATGGTGGAAAAAGAAGGCATTATTCGGGAATTCAAGAAGCGGGAGTATTATGAAAAACCCTCCACTATCCTTAACCGGAAAAAGAAAGCCATCGCCCGCAAGTTAATGAAAAAAAGTCGAAGAGGCAGGGCTGAGTATTAATAATACGTTTCGTGTTGCGGTAATACTCCTTTCGGTTTTTATTCTCCTCTCCTGTGTTACACTTTCACCGGTAGATTCTATGCCGGAACGTCTTGTTTCAGCGATGGTGCCGGGAGAGGTCATTCCTCAATGGCGGCCCTTTGTCGCGGACGGTCGGGCCGGGGCTTTTGCCTATTTCGCGGGGAAAACTCTTACGCCAAAACTCGAGTTCAAAGTGTTGCGGATCGATTTTATCGAGCCTGGGATACAGATTGTGGTGCGCGGCGGTGGCAAGGGAAAGGTACTCAGTACCAGGGTGAGCAGTTTTGTTCGTGACAACGGGCTTATAGCCGGTATTAACGCCACTCCTTTTGACCCGGCGTCGGCAAAGGAAGGGGAACCGAGGACCAATGTGGGCATTGTGGTCTCCGATGGGATCATGATTTCACCGCCTAACCCGCGTTTTGACGCCTTGGTCTGGTATGCGGACAGCGGGCCGGTGATAGTCCCCCAGGCGGAACTGGACAACGCCGATAATATTGTGAACGCCGTGGGAGGATTCCACCGGATCCTCAAGGCTGGCGAACTCACGGAGAGGGCGCTGAAGAGCCGGCCCCGGTATCCCCGAAGCGCCGTCGGTATTTCCACTGACGGCGTTTCCGCCGAGGTGAGGTTTCTCTACCTGCTGGTAATCGACGGCGGGCGGCCCGGC
This sequence comes from Treponema sp., assembly GCA_031266095.1. Next base: position 14,358 of record JAISBR010000107.1, read on the forward strand.
AGCGCGGGCGCCACCGAGGCGGAGACCGCCCTCTTGCTGCGGGCTCTGGGCGCGAGCGAAGGCATCAACCTTGACGGTGGCGGCTCAAGCGCCCTCGCGCTCCGTTACCCGGACGGTAGTGTCCGGGTGGTCAATACCCCCGTTCATGGCGGCGTCTCCGGCCGGGAACGGGCGGTCGCCGGCTGCCTGGGAATTGGGCTGAGGGAGTAGAGCTGTACCGCGCCTTGTTTCTAATTTCGCGTAGCTGCGGACAGGACCGAAAATCCCACGGTGCGGTCTATGCTCATTTAAATAATGGGTACAGTTGCAGCGTAATCTCGTGGCAGTTAAATTTATCCCCATGAAAGAAATACAGGTTGTAGCGGTACAGTACGCTGATTCCGGGGAAACTAACGCCTATTTCAGGAGCGATGCCGGCGGAAGAGTCCGCGAAGTCGGTGGCGAGGACGGCGGAGGCGCCCAGGCACAGGCCGGTGAGGCCGTGATAGAGGTTTCCGTATACCCGCAGGTGCAGTTCCTGAATGGGCTTGTATTCGAAGATTGTCCCGAAGTTGTAGCCGCCGGAACGAAGGCTGGGCTTGAACAGCGTGCCTTTGTTGAAGCCCAGGCCCGCTGAGATATAATCAAAACCACCGATGGCGGCTAATAGCCCGGTCCTGTCGGTATCCACTTTCGGTTCTTCGGTGTTCTGGGCATGAAGGCTAAGGCATGAGAAAAAGCACACGATCAGCAGTATGGTTTTCACGGACGCCATCGCTTAATCTTTCCAGGGAAAAATAAAACTTTTCAGCGAACGGGACCCGGTTTTTTCCCGATCCTCAATAAGAATCGCCTCCCAGGGAATTTTGCGGTGTCTTGCCGGGGGACCTGCTTCAGAGTTGGCCTCAAGCCAGTCGTATTTTAAAAGCCGCAGCCGCAGGGCCTCGTCAAGGAAGAGGAGGATACCGGCAGGGCCGGGTATAAGAAAGGCCAGCAGCGCGGAAATGACCAGGATAACCGCGTTATGGAACAGTGAAAAAACAGCGAAGCCGGGATTGTCGAAAAAAATAATAAAACACTTTTTGAAAACTTTGATAAGATTGGAGTCCAGCCGGGAACGTATCGCGAAGAAAAACTGTAGTGAAAGCAGGGACAGGACCAGAGTCCAGAAAATCACCGCCGCAAGGAGTAGGCCGAACATGGAATTGATGCTGAGATAAAAAGGAATAATGATCGAAACCATGGCCCAGAGGATGAAAACCACCAATCCTATAAACAGGCCGGCGGGCCAGGCCGCCCTGAGATTTGTGAAAAAATCGCCAAAGCCGAAAGAGCCGTAGTTGGATACGGACTTAAGCGAGACCGCCGCCGCCGCGAGATACACGGAACACCAGAACACCCCGATAACAAGGACGGCCAGGAAAAGCGCTGAGTTGGAAAAGAGCGGTGGCAGAAATATGGGGATGGCAAGGGAGGCGATAAAGCCCAAGTTAAGCAGGGCGACGCGAAAGAGGTTATCCCACAGATCAAAAAAGGTCTTTTTTATGAGAAAGCTTAACATACACTCATGATACGGGATAATCCCGATCTCGTCCATTGCCCAGGCTTATGAATATTGATATAATATAGAAATATGAAATATCATGTTTTTATCGGTTCAACTCCGGACGATCTGAAAACTGAACGTCGGGAGGTGTTCCGAATCATCATGGAACTTGGGCATATCCCGGTTGCCGTGGAATATATCGACTCCTCAGCGGCGAACACCACCCCATTAGTGCAAAAGACCATTGAGGAATGTGATTACTTTGTCGCCCTCACCGCCTATAAATACCGCTCGGAGACAGAATACGCTATAGCGGTAAAAAAAGGAATCCCCGTCATTGCCCTCATCATTGATGAGAAGGCCCGCTGGAAGGCCTCCAAAAAAGACAAGGAAGCGGAGCTGGTAAAAAAACAAGAAGAATTCAAGAAAAAACTCAGAGATGGCGCTTATGCCGTCTGGCTCAATACGACGGATCTTTGCCAGAAAGCCCAGAGCCTCCTCATTCGGGAAATGAACCTCAATCCCCAGACCGGCTGGGTCAGGGCTGATCAGACGGTCAAGCCTTGGGTAGCCAATGAGTTTGCCCGGCTCAGCAGCGAAAACGAGACGTTCCGGCGGCAGATAAAAATTGAGGATGGTGAGATTGTGGCAAGGCTGCGGGAACAGATGAAAAAAACCCTGAAAGTACTGGCCCTGAACAAAGTAACCTTGAGTTTTTATTACGTATCCGGGGATAACTGGGAAAACACCCGATCGTTTCGCTATCTGCGGCTCTTCAAACTCCTCGCGCCGGAACTGGCGCTGGGTAAAACCACTACCGAAATATCCCGCTTCCTGGGGACGGTGCTCAACCCCGACTTGGAAAAGACGGTCCGCAAAGATTATCCCACCCCATCCAATACAATCAAGAAAATCATGGCCGATTTTGACCTTTTGAAGCTGGTCAAATGCGTGAACGGAGAAGAGGGGAGTGCCGTCGACGAAATTTGGGAAATAACCGAATATGGGAAGGAGCTTTATTCTATCTATCGGATGCGCCAGCTTGAAAAAGGTTTTGCCAAAAAGGCCGAAGCCCCCCGCTAAAAAATCATCAGCTGGTGAAATTTATCTGGTGAAATTTATCTCGACAAAATTTGGAAAAATGTTTATTATATAAGCTAACTTCAAAATGTCAGATTTTGAAATTAGCTTATATCTTATCTTTCCCTGAATGAGGCATGTTATGTTAGATTACAGCGATTATATTTCCGATCTCCCGGATATTCCCCATCAAAATTTCGCTCAACTGCTTGAACAGGTATCCCGAGATTATCCTGAGAATATTGCCATTATGTACCGTTCCGGCAAGCAGAGGGAATTTACCTGTTGGACTTATAGGCGGTATGCCGAGGAATGCCGCAGAGTCGCGCGGGGGCTGCTTGCGGCGGGACTTACCAAAGGGGACCGGGTAGTGCTCTGGGCGGAAAACCGGCCCGAGTGGATGGCGGTCTGGCTGGGGACCATAATCACGGGTATTTGCATTACGCCGGTGGATTTTCTCCTCTCCGAGCAGGAATGCCTCAACATCATCACGATTACGAACGCCAAAGCCTTCTTTTATTCCGCCAGGAAGCGGGATTTTGCCAAGTCGTTGCCGGGGAAGGGACTGCGCCTCAATGCCTCGGTGTGCATCAGTCCCAAAAGTGAGTATGCCGCAGAACAGACCGAGTTTGACCGCTTCGGCGCGGATGCCGGCGGCCAGATCCTGCCCCCGCCTGACAGTATCGGGCCGCACGACTCCGGGTCTATCGTGTTTACCTCCGGGACCACCGGTTTTGCCAAGGGCGTTGTTCTTTCCCATAAGGGTATTATCTCCAATACCAGCGCGGCCATTCGCATGCTGGAACCTAATTCAAAGGATGTGTTCCTGGATGTGCTACCCCTTCATCATACCTATCCCACAACGTGTACCTTTATAGTGCCTATCTCCCTCGGTATTCCGGTGGTAATCGCCGAAAAGATCGTGGGTAAGGTTGTAATCGACGATGTCAGGGATGCGGGGGTTACCTATCTTATCGCGGTACCCCTGCTCTTTGACAAGGTAATGGCCGCTATTGAGGCGGGTTATAACAAACTGCCCGGGATCATCCGCAGGCCTTTGAATGTACTGCGCGTGATTGCCCTCGCGGAGGCAAAAAAAGGACGGCCGGAATTCGGCATGAAAGTGTTTCGTTTTATCCGGAAAAAAGCCAGCCTGCATTCGGTCAGGCTCATGGTCGCGGGCGGCGGGCCACTCAACCCTAAGACAGCGGATTTCTTCGATTCCCTGGGCTTCAATATTGTCCATGGTTACGGCATGAGTGAGAATGGTCCCCTTATCAGCGTAAACACCCCCCGGCACCGCCGAAACATGTCGGTGGGTCTTCCGGTCAGTTACACCGATGTAAAAATCCTCGACCCAAGTCCGGAAGGGATCGGTGAAATCGCGGTCAAGTCCCCCTCCCTTATGCTCGGTTACTTTGAGAACGAGGAAGCCACCAGGGAAGTCTTTACCGAAGACGGCTACCTGCTGACCGGCGATCTGGGTTACCGCGACGAAGATGGCTTTATCTATATCAAGGGCCGGAAGAAAAACCTCATCGTCAGCTCCGGTGGCAAGAACATCTATCCCGAGGAGATCGAACTTCATTTTAACAACTCGCGGGTGATAGGTGAGATCCTCGTTGTGGGCCGCAAGGAGCCCTCTTTTGGCGGTGAGCGTATCTTCGCCGTAACGGTACCCAATTTTGAGTTTATTAAGGAAGATCATCCCGGCAGGGAAAATGACAACGCCTTTATCAGGGGGCTTATCAAAAAAGAAATTGAGGAAGTGAACCGTTCCCTGCCGGGCTACAAAAAGATTGGCGATTTCACGCTGCGCGTGGAGCCGTTTGAGAAAAACGCCCAGCAGAAGATACAGCGCTTTCTGTATAAGAGCTACGAGAATCCTTAATCTACGGATTTTTCCAGCAGGGCGTGGACAATTTCCGCGAATCCGTCGCCGCATTCCCGGCTGGCGGCAAAAGCCGGAGGGCTTTTGATAAGCCCTTCGTAGCGGCGGATATTGGCTACCGCGCAGGCGAGGGGGAATCGAGCGAACATAGGCTCGTCGTTGGGGGAGTCTCCCACAAACATAATCTCCGTTAGATCGCCCTGCCAGCCGAAGCGCTCTCTTAGAAACAGCTCGGTCATTGAGAGTTTGTCGTAGTCTCCCATCCAGATATTGACGTGGATGGAAGAGACCTTTGCCCTGGCCCCTTCTTCTATGGCAATACCCCTGACCTGTTCGGCGGCGCTTAAAGGAAGCGCTGGTTCCTCTTCGGCAAAGTCCAGGGCAATATCAAAAAGCCGGGCAAACTGATCCTTTGCGTCCCTGATACCCGGCGTTTCGGCCAAGGCCCGCCTGCGGATACAGGCCAGGACGGGGTGATCGTTTTTTACCGCGTTTGGATGATACCTCGCTTTGAGAACAGGTAGCCGCTCCACCCCGGCTGCCTCCTCCGCAGATCGCGGCGCGGACTCTTCCCAGAAGGCCAGGGCGCCATTCTCGCCGATTACGGCGTCTACCGGCCACTCCCGGGCAATGCAATCGCACCAGCCCGCCGGCCGCCCTGTTACGGGAATCACCTTGAAGTCCGCCTCCTTCAGCTTCCAGAGTGCGGCGTATGACAAGGCCAGGAGCTTCCCCCGCCTGGTGACGGTGTCGTCAATATCCATTAGCACATAACGGATGCGGGTGGCCTGGCTGCGACTCATTTCGGCAATGGATTTCATACGCTTACTATAACCGGGATAGAACTTTCTGTCCACGAATCCTTAGCAGCCAGTTGGCCCTGGGACCTTTTCGGTTCCTGAAATTCCTCTCTCCACCTTTCCGGGTGTTTATCCTGATATTATGGGAAATTGCAGCGTTGTTTTCAGCCACTAATCCAGATTGCATGGCATCGTACATTTTGGAGAGACGAAAATTTCCCTTGCTATTTCCAAGTCAGTGTAGTATCTTAATAGTAATCCCAAGTGAGAGAGGTATGAAATGGCATACAAAATCAGTGACGCGTGCGTCAACTGCGGTTCTTGTGACAGCGAGTGTCCGGTTGAGGCTATTTCCGAAAAGGATAGCCATCGCTGGATAGATCCTGACAAATGCCAGGATTGTGGCGTTTGCGCCGGGGCTTGCCCTTGTGACGCCATAGCCGCTGAATAACGATTGTTCATGAGAACATCCGGCAAGGGACCTGCCCTTGCCTTTTTTTTGTTTTCATTACTTGCCCCCCTCCCGGCCCCGGCTGATACTCCCGCCGGTATTAACCGGGAGGGTGTCTTTCCGGTTATTGCCAGACTGGACGGGCGGGATATAGTCTTCAGGCAGTATATGACGGATGTGGAATCCAACCGGCGGCGGGTCTTCAGCCGGGAACGAAACCATGAAAGCCCTGCCGCCCTGGCAGAATCCCTCACTATTTACCAGTACAGCCCCCAAGAAGGCGAAGATCTGTTTTTCCTGGCGGCCCGCTGTAACATACCCTACGCCGCCCTGGCAAGCCTCAACCGGGCGTCCCATCCCGCCCTGCTGGAAACCGGGATGCCGTTACTCTTACCCTCAATTCCGGGGATTTTTATCCCCGCCGAGCCTCATTCGGACCTTGAACAGCTCCTGTCGGCGGCAAGACCTTCTCAGGGAGAGTCGGTGGCCCTGACCATCAGCCGGGGCGGCGTATCGCGAAACGGTGCGGGGGAAATTTTCTATTTTTACCCGGGCGCCGATTTCACGCCAACTGAACGGATATTTTTCCTCAATTCAGGGTTTCGCTTTCCTCTCCGCTCCTTCACTCTGACCAGTCCCTACGGTATAAGGCAAAACCCCATAACCGGTAATATTGGCCTGCACGCCGGGCTGGATCTGGCCGCTCCCGAGGGTGCCGAGGTATTCGCGACCGGGGAGGGAACCGTCACTGAAATCGGGGAAGATCCGGTCTACGGTAACTATGTGGTTATCAAGCACAGGGAAAGCTGGGCGAGCCTTTATGGTCATCTGAGGACTGTGGAAACCTCCTTGCGTTCTGTGGTCCGATCAAGTACTCTTATAGGTAGGGTAGGATCAACAGGGCAATCAACCGGGCCTCATCTCCATTTTGAGCTCCGGCAAAATGGCAGGGCCCGGGATCCCGGTAAGTTGTTATTCCAGGCCGACGGTCAATAAACCGCCGCCACTATGGATTGGCGAATGAAACCTGTATATATTATTGCAACTATATTCCTCGTACTTTTAATATCCCGGGCCGGAGCGGAATCTTTCCGTACCATAGTGTCGGGTAACACTGAAGTTTCTCTGGATAACTCTGGCGGTTTAGCCATCCCATTGGGCATTAACAGTTCGGCAGTTATCAAGCTAGGGTCGGAAGCCCGTTTTTTCCGGGGAATCGAGTTGGAACTTTCAGCCCCTCAGGAGTGGCTTGACTATCGGGGCAGTCTTGCTGTGGCGATTTACATTGACCTTGACCGGCTTCCCTCTACCGGCGCGACGGATGTGGAAGGCAGCCGCGTTGCCTTTGAGCCCCTACCGGGCAAACTCCAGATCGTGTACCAGTTGCCGGTCCGCTCTGCCCACAGGCTGCGGACCACGCCTTATGTGACTGTCCCGACAGGGGTCATCCTCCCATCCTCCTTTCCCGTCCTGTTTAGGCTCATGCCGGTCATCAAAGGCTTGACCGAGGAACTGGAAACTATGGTCTTCAGGCTCACCGCGAAACCTATTCTAAGCGATGAGGGTGCGGTAAAACTAAGCCTCCGCTTTCCCAGACAACTCCAAGAAAAGCCTTTCACCCTACTAATTGACGATATGGTGATAGAAAACCCTGCCGAGGAGCAGCTTTTCAAAGAAGGAGAACACCATTTGGTGATTCTTTCCGACGATTACCGGAATGAAAGCCTCCGTTTTATGGTAGAACGGGCCAAAGTCCTCGACTTAACCATCGATCTCAAAGATTCCATGCCCTTGGTTACCTTTGAAGGGCCCATAAACGCCGCTATTTTTCTAGACAATACGCCGGTCATACAGGAAAACGGCGCAATTTCGGTGGAGCCGGGCGTTCACGAGGCCAAATTCCAAGTAGGGGACTATACGGTCATCAAAACCTTAACCTTTGAGCGGGGAAAGACCTACCGTGTCGCCCTGGCGGTTGATATTAATGTGTTAGAAAGTAATTAAAGAAAATTTGCATTTGTACCGATATTAAAGATGTCGGATTTATAGTTCCCCTCCCAAATCACTATATCTCCGATATGCCTCAAGGGGCATGGGGCCGGTGCAAACCGGCCCTTTTATTTGGTGAATATATACTGCTCCTTGCTGACGGCGGAGGTTCTAACGGTTCCCGAAGAAGGCAATGGAAATATGAGCTGCATAGGTTATCGAATCGGTATTCCCCTTTGGACTGTCTGTTTTTAACATGAGAATAATGGCGCTTTTGCGTAATATGCGTTAATAATTATTGTATATGGTAACAGACGATCGTTTTGACCTTACCGAAGGCAGCATCCTCAAAAAGATTATACTGGTGGCGGCCCCTATTATGGGGACACAATTCCTTCAAATGGCATACAACCTGACCGATATGTTTTGGCTTGGCAAAGTCGGCAGTTTCGCGGTCGCGGCAAGCGGGGCGGCAGGAATGTATATGTGGCTTTCCATGGGATTTTTGCTTATCGGGCGCATGGGGGCGGAAATCGGTGTCGCTCAAAGCCTTGGCAGAGGAGATAAAAATACCGCCGTTGAATTTTTGCGGAACGCCCTGTTTGTTAATCTTGTATTGGGCGCCCTTTGTACCGCCGCTTTTATATTCGCCGCAAAACCGCTTGTGGCATTTTTTCCCCTGGGAGAAAAAGCGATATTGGATGACGCGGCCGCGTACCTTTGTATCGTGGGATTTGGCGTAATCCCCACTTTTATTACGGGCGTTGCCACCGGTACGTATAACGCCGCGGGCAATTCCCATACTCCCTTTATTCTAAACAGCGTGGGTTTGATTTGTAACGCTGTCCTTGACCCGTTCTGTATATTGATATTGGGCATGGGAATTCGGGGAGCCGCTTACGCGACAGTTTTCTCTCAGTTGCTGGTTTGCGTTCTTATGTTTATCGCGCTTAAAGGGTTCAAAAACCGCCCCTTCAAAAACTTTCACCTTTGCTCCGGGCTTAATGTTGAAATAATAACAACAATACTCAAGCTGGCCGTCCCCATTGCCCTTGAAAGCCTTATTTTTTGTTCTCTTACCATGTTAAGCCAAAGGATAGAAGCGCGTTTTGGGGCGGCCGCTTTTGCTACAGGTAAAATCGGCGCTCAAATAGAGTCATTGACCTGGCTCATCGGCGGTGGATTCGGTTCCGCTCTTGTTGCCTTTGTCGGTCAAAATTATGGCGCGGGAAAAACAGCGCGCATTGATAAGGCGGTAAAACTTTCTCTTGCGCTGATGGGAACCTGGGGAATAGCGGTTGCGGTATTTTTCTGTGTTCTGGGGAAATATATTTTTTACATCTTTTTACCTGACCCTGCAATAGCCGAACTCGGCAAATACTATCTTTGGATTGTCGCGGCGGCCCAAGTGTCCATGAATCTTGAGGCAGTTTGGGCGGGAACTTTCAAAGGGAAAGGAAAAACCATTCCTCCCTCTTTGGTGGGTATTGCCACAAACGTGTTAAAGCCTGTTTTGAGCATGATTCTTTCGCGTACCACCCTCGGCGTTTACGGTGTCTGGGCGGCCATTGCCGCCGGAGACGTACTGCGGGGTGTATGCCTTTTCATCTGGTATGAATTTTCTTTATCAGTAGAGAACCATCGACGCGGCAAGCCTCAGACGCGGACTGATTAATGTCCGCAATTGCCTGGTCATACATCTTTTTGTTGGCATATGCAACGCCGTTATCGTTAAAGGAAAGGCTGCTTTGTCAAGCAAGATCAGTTCAATTCGCGGAGGGGCAGTTCGTAGATCTCCATACCGCCCGATTCCGCAGTTCTGATCTTTCGCGCCGGACGTTTGAGTTCTTTCAGGACCGTATCGGTGACGAGCATCCCGGCGTTGCGCTGGGCGGCCAGGGCGGAGAGGAAGCGGGAACGGACAACCGGGCGACCGTTCGCGGTATAGCCCGTTTCTTCGGACCAGGAAAAGGCGCATTCCCCATAGTCGATTCCGAAATGCCACGCGGGGGGATTTTCGTGGCCGGGGACCGCTCGGAGCAGGGCAGCGGCGTAGCCGGCGGCTTTGAGCGCCGGGTGATGGTTGTCCCGGATTTCGGCATCGGCCAGCTTCCGGCAGATCCGTTCAGGCGGTGAGCCGAAACAGGCCAGTACCGTGTCCCCTTCATAGGAAATAATCGCCGCCCCCGCCTGTTTGAAGGCCAGCGCGGCGGCTTTGCGGAATTCCGCTGCGGCCCGAACCGCCAGGGCGGGAGTTTCCCGGTCCTCCCGGCTGTAGAGGCCGGGGTACTTTACGGCAATCACCGCCGCGGGGACGGTATTGATTTCTGATAACAAAGGCCGTCCGGCGCGGATAAGCTCCTTCAGGCAGGCTTTGTGTACCGTCGGTCCATAGGCATAGCGGAAGCGTCGCGCCCCCCGGCATATCATAGCGAATTTGATGATAACAATTACCAGGGTCCCGGCCAGGCAGGAACCGGCGGGTATAAAGGGATCTATCCAGTAAGCGGAAATGACAAAGCTCCAGCCGAAACCGGCGGCGCAGAGGAGCGCCGCGAAAAGGCCGGTAACGAGTGCCGCCATAGGCCGTAAGGTATGTATGCACAGGAGTATGACGAAGACCACGGCGAGGGACCAGAAGAGGATATAACGGTTCTGTTCCGGAATGATATGACTGCCGGTTAAGAGGGTGTTGGCGAGCAAGGCGGAAGATTCCACCGGGCCGGCCTCGGAGGAGGGGCCCATTATACAGAGAGAGGCGGTCAGGGCTTCGGCCAACAGGTTCCGGCTTTCGATCAAGCACCGCTGTTGTTCCCTCATGGCAACAAAGGCTTGGATCAATTCGTTACGGAGACCTTGCAGTTTGGCAAGCCCTTCGTCCCCCAGCTTTTCTGTGGCAATGATTTCCTCGTAGCTGCCGACCAGGGTCATTTCCGCCGGGCCGTAGAGCAGTTCTTCCAGACCGGCAAGGTATGCGGCGCGGGCCGCGAGCCATGCCGCCCGTTTCTCCTCCTCCGGCGCTTTCAGTAATTCTTCCCACAGGCTTGTTGCATAATCGCGGAGGATCAGGGGTATCCGTTCAGGTATGGTTTGCGAATAGATCCCCAGAGCTTCCGCATCCTCTAGGAGCCGTCCCATGGCACGGTCCGCCTCCCTGTATTCCTGAAACCATTCCAGGGACAGGCGAAGGAAACGTTCCCCTTCCCGTGGTTTTTCAATGAGGATGTTTCCATTCTTGTCCAGGGGAATCCGTGATTCCCCGCCGCCGCTTTTCCGGTTTACCAGAACCGGCCCCTGTTCGGTGTATTCAACTGCGGATTCTTCCCAGCGCGGTTTAAGGCTTCGGTAAACGATATGTTCGATGACGGCTTCCCCCGCCGTACGTAACAGCGGCGCTATACGCCTGAGCCTGCCGTCCCTGTCCGGCCGGGGGCGGGCGTACCAGGGGCCATCGTCAATGGCGGACTGAGACCGAAGGTCCGTTGCTTCCAGCACTGAACCAAAGGCAATGGAAGCGGCCTGGACGGAATCACTCTCATCCTGACGGATGAGGGCTGCGGTAAGCCGATCCCTGCCCCGTTCCGCCAGTTCTACCAGGTTTTCTACATAAGCGGCGGACTCTTGGGGAGGTACCGAGCCTACCCGGATAGCCTCAAAAAGATTGCGAATATTGTTTCCCAACAGGGTGTACTCATCATTAAAACGCCGCCGTATCTCCTCGTCGGTGGCCGTTCTTCCCAGGGAATGTCCCAGCACCGGAACTTCCACAACGAGACCGGATGCGTCCAATTCGATCAGGGTCATAAGGACCGTAAAAAGATCCCCGGCTTCCACCAGTTCGCCGGTGTCGATAAGCGTAATTTCCCGTGAAACCGGCGCCCCGGAACGGCGGTCCCGGAGAAAATCATACAACGGCCCCAGGCGGGGTCCCGCGAGCAGCTGATTCAGCAGCAAGGCGGCGGCGGCGGCTATACCGAGAGACGCAAGCAGTATTAAAAGGGATTGTTTTCTGGAAATAAAGGCCGGCATGTATCTTATCTTATAATAAATCTCGGTTGATTTAGGATATGTATAAAGCCGTCCTCAACCTGAGTTCATAAAAATTACTTTGAGGCTGGCTTTCCCCAAACCTGATATGGAATAAGCTCAGGTATTATACCAACACGCAGCCCACATAGGTCAGAGTGTTGGGGCCGTAGTAATAGGGCAGGTTGTTTGCCTTGCAGACATCGCTGACCACCATGCCCATGGCTTCCATAGACGTGAACATCGTATCCGGAAAACGGCAGGGTGAATCGGGGTAGGCGCAGCGCTCGCAGTTTTTGCAGGCGCCGTTGCCCAGGATCATATAAACCGGCGGAGCGCCCGTCTCCGGGGCGGAATACATGGCCCTGAGCGCTTCCTGAAAAGCCCGCAGATGTTTCCTGTGCTCCGCTGCAATTCGGGTCATCATCTCATAATCCAGGGAATCTTCCAGTATGCCGGAGGTTTGGAGAATAAACCCGCCATCATATCGCCGAATCCGCTGTTCGCACGCTTCCAGGCTGCCGCACGCGGGAGGGCAGGACCAGTTTTTCCCATAGGAATTGCATTTGTCCGCAGCGCAGGCGTCCCGTACTTCCGGCCGTATCCGTATGGTATCCGTCCGCAGTTCCCCCACATGGGTAAAACCGCAGCCCAGGGCCAGTTCCCTGAGCCGGGATACAACTGGGACGCTCTCAGTTGCCAAAAAGACCACTCCTGAAAGCGTTGATGTATTCAAGGCAGAATTCATCCTGTCCCAGCAGGGCCTCGGCGGCGTAGAGCAGGCCCATCATGTCTTTGTTGAGCGGGTCCAGAATGGCGCTGTCCATACCGGCGTTCATCGCCAGTATGATAAAGGCCCTGTTGATGTATTTACGGGCCGGTAGGTTAAAGGAAATATTACTGGCCCCGCCGGTAACATGAATGTCAGGGTACTGCTCCTTCACTTTTTTGATGGTGGCGACAACCTTGGCTATCCCATCTTCCGAGGCGCAGAGCATCTCAATCAGCGGATCGATATGGAGCCGCTTGGGGGAAATTGTATATTCGGCGGCTTTTTCCATTATAAAGTCAAAAACCTCAAGCCGCCGTTCCACGGTCTGGGGGATTCCCTTGTCATCCGACAAAAGGGCCACACATTCCCATTCTGAACCGGAGATTGCCGGGAATATCAGCTCGATTTTGTTGCTCTCACCAGACACGGAATTGATAAGCCCCGGTTTCTTGCAGAGCCGGATCGCCTCGGCGCATACCTTGGCGCTGGGACTGTCTATGCAGATGGGGGTGTCGGTGACATCTTGTACCAGACTGATGAGCCATTGCAGGATTTCCAGTTCCTCTTCTTCAGGAACCGACGCGCAGACATCCAAAAAATGCGCTCCCGCTTCGGTCTGCTTTTTCGCCAAATCGCGGATATACGCCTCGTTTTTTTCTGAGATCGCCTTTGCCATGGACGGAATCGAACCATTAAGTTTTTCCCCGATTATAATCATTTGGTGTACCTCAAAAGGAGTAATCATTAACACTTCGTGTTAATGTCAGATTAACGTAAGCGGCGATACCGCCGCTTTTATATATGAAGTATAAATATAAAATAATCGGTATACAAGTGGGCGCATTACCTCACGAAAAATGTTACCGAAAAACGCTATGGCCCGGATGTGACGACCGGTATCATATGGCTGGGGGGATTTTTTCAGGGGTATGTGCGGGAAATGCCTGGTACCTCGTAACAACAAATACTTGAGGCTGTTCCAAAACTTCAATTTTTGGAACAGCCTCCTTTAAAAACCGCGGTTTTGTAGGCCATAGGCCGAAAACCGCAAGAGCTTGTTCCAAAACCATGCGTTTTAGCGCATAGTCAATTAGTTTTGGAACAAGCTCACTTTACTCAATAATCTCCGGATAAAGCCGTTTGACTTTCGTGCGGGCATCGGTCGTGGTGAACTGCCAATCGACCCCCCTTCTGCTTTCGCTTCCTCTGCGTATGCCACGCCGACAATTCACCATTCAGCCTCTTGCTATCACCTATACGCCCTGATCCCAGACACCGTGCCTCCAACGCCGATAACTCCACCTTGGCAATGTCCAGCCAGCTTCCCTGTTTGGGGGTAAAGTACAGTTCCAGCTTCTGGGCAAGCCGGAACGTGGACCTGGTACTAGCACAGCTTGTAAGTTTCACCGTACCGCACGATGCGCGTATTGGAGAAGCCGTTTTTTTTCAGGTAATCTTTGAGAAAAGCCTGGGCTTTCTTTTCACCATGTACTAACATAATTCCCTTTAAGCGTGAGGTGTCAATCGCCTTGAGCCATTCCAGGGACTCGGCGTAATCGGTGTGGGCGCTGAAGGCGTTTAGTTCTTCCACTTGGGCTTTGAGCTTGAACCACTGGCCGTGAATTTTCACCTCGCTTTCGCGCCTGCGGATGCGGCGCCCCAGGGTGTTTTCAGCCATGTAACCGACGATGAGGATGGTGGTATTGGGGTTTTCAATGCTGTTTATCAGATGATGCTGGATACGGCCCGCCTCGCACATGCCGTCGGCGGAAATGATGATGAGGGGACCTTCATGATCGTTCAGGTTCTTGGATTCCTGAACACTTCTGGTAAAGTGCAGGCTGTTAAAGCCGAAGGGATTTTTGTGATGCTTTATAAAAGCTTCCATAATTTCCTCGTCGTAACATTCGGGGTGCACCTGGAAAATAGTGGTAGCGTTAGTTGCCATTGGAGAGTCCACAAAAATCGGAATTTCCGGAATAACTCCCTGGTCAACCAACAGATGGAAATGGTAGACCAGTTCCTGGGTACGTTCAATGGCGAATGAGGGGATGAGGATACGGCCCCGGGTTTTCACCGTGCGCTTGGCAAGGGTAGCCAGTTTTTCAATCGCGCCGGCGGCGGGATCATGACGGCGGTCACCGTAGGTACTTTCAAGGATAATATAGTCCGGGGCTCCACCGGGGATCGCCGGATCCCGGATGATAGGTTTACCCTTGCGGCCAAGGTCACCGGTGGCGAAAACCAACAGCTCCTCACTGCCCCGCTTTACCGTGATAGCGGCAATGGCCGAGCCAAGGATGTGCCCCGCGTCGTGGAATTCCAGGCCTACCTTGTCGCCAATGTACATGGGCCGGTTGTAGGAAACTCCCACCATCTGGCTGACCGCCTGAATAGCGTCCTGTTCGTCGTAGAGCGGGGTCCAGTCAAACTTTTCATTCCTTTTTTTTGCCTGGGCGCGCAGGTACTTTGCGTCATTGGCCTGGATATGGGCGGAATCCATCATGATAAGGCTGGAAATATCCCTGGTAGCCGGGGTAGCGTAAATATTCCCCTTATAGCCCCGTTTTACCAGGAGCGGTAAAAGGCCGCAATGGTCAAGGTGGCCGTGTGTCAGGATGACGCCGTCGATATGGTCCACCGCGATGCCTAAATCCCGGTTTTTTCGGTCCGTCTCCGCCCTGGAACCCTGAAAAGCGCCGCAGTCAATAAGATAGCTTTTGCCGTCAACCTCAAGCACATGCCTGGAGCCTGTAACTTCCTCAGCCGCGCCGAGAGAATAAAAATTTACATCCATGGTACAATAATAATCTGTTTTGTATTTTTTTAATATAGTGTTACCCTGGAGCTAAGATCGGACTTTTATAAGTACGGCTTTTTTGCTAGCATTGAAGCGTAAAGATATAACATATGAAAGAATGTCTTTTTGCGGAATTAATCCGGGGCTTTTCGGCTTTTGCCCAACGGTACAAATAGGAGTGATAATGCAGTTCCGTTCTACTAAATCATCAGAACCCTTAGTCTCCTTCAAGGATGCAGTACTTCGTTGCCTGCCGCCTGACGGTGGCCTTTATGTCCCCGATCGGGTAATGGATATACGGCAGTTTTTTCTGTACATGGGTGAAAAGACAAGCTTCCATGAACTGGTAGCCACTGTGGCGCCAAGCCTTTTGCAGGGTGAACTCAATCCCTTTTCCGCGTCCAGGGTAGCGGAAAGCGCCTATGATTTTGAGCCGGACTTGATCCGTCTTGACGAGCGATTTTCCATCCTCAACCTGTACAAGGGGCCCACAGGAGTTTTCAAAGACTTTGGCATCGCCTTTCTCGCCGCGGTAATGGAAGAGCTGTTGAAAAATTCGGGGCAGGCCCTCGTTCTTGCCGCGGCCAGGGGTGACACCGGGGTCAGTATGGCCCATGCCTTCAGCAAACGGAAAGGCTTCCGCCTGGTTCTGGTGTACCCGTCGGGGCCTATCAGGGGACTTAACCCCGCGACCTTTGTACCCAACGGCGGGAATATCATTCCTATTCAGGTAAGGGGAACCTTTGACGACTGCCAGCGCCTTATCAATGAAACGATCAATGACCTGAAATTCGCGAAACGTTACGGTGTTACCAGCGCCAACGCGATCAATGTCGGCAGACTCCTGCCCCAGACCTTTTATTATCTCTACACTTTTATCAAAATCAAAAAACACCTCGCAGGCGATCTCGTATTCAGCGTACCGTCGGGTAATTTTGGCAATCTTATCGCCGGCCTCTATGCGTGGAAATTTGGCATGCCGGTAAACGGTTTTATCGCCGCCATGAACGCCAACAACGCCTTTGGCGATTTTATCCGGGGCAAACCTTTTGTTCCCCACACGCTTGTCAACACCAACTCCCCGAGCCTGGATGTGAGCATCCCGTCAAACTATGAGCGCCTGGCATCATTTTACAAGGAGGCGCCGGCCGTTATGCGTAACATGGTGTATCCCGCCTCAATCGACGATGAGCTTACCCTTTCCACCATTGAACGAGCCTGGAAAACATACCATATCTATATAGACTCCCATACCGCCGTTGCCTTCGCCGCGGCGGAGCAGATCGCCGCCGAGCGAAAATGGGGCGGCAATGTACACACGCTGATCCTCGCCACCGGCCACCCTGCCAAGGAGACGGATCTGCTGCAGAAGGCCACCGGTCAGAGTATCAATATCCCGAAATCGTTTTTTGCGCTGCAAAAGAAAATAGATCCTATCGCTATTATCCCGCCCCAGTTCGCCGCTTTTGAGGGGGCAATTGCGAGCTGCTTCTGAGGACTTCCTCTTCCCCGCCTTTACGCTTAATGGGCCCGCGAATATACCGTCAATCGCAAACCGGCATGTTGAAGCCGCCTCACCGGTAATCACAGCCCGAATTGCGAGGCCTGTTTAGCGTTCCGGGGCGCTGAGGTGTTCATTTGATCTTCCGGATTATGGTATTATGTCTCATAAAGCGAGGGATTTATGAGACGCATTTCTGTTTTTATATTGGTAGTTCTCTGCTGTCTGCCCCTTAATTTCTCCGCAGCCCAGGAAAACGATGCCGCTGTTCCCGTGCCGGGAATGGATTCGGCCCCTCCGGCTTCTACACCGGCGGAACCGCACACGGCGGCCGGGGGAGAGGCCGCGCCTCAAGAAGCCGTTGAAACCGCGGCCGGAGCGGCCATACCCGAAGAGCCGGGAGAAGCGGCAGACGGGGACCGGAAACTGACGCATTTTGGCCAAAAACTCGGTATTGTCCTGGCGATAATTATCGGACAAATCTTACTGATCTGGCTTGTCTGGCAGCTCTTTAAGAAGCTGGCTCAAAGGGTGGTTAAAGGGGAAAAGATCAAGCCCCTGACCATAAAAAAAGTCCGCCTTCTTACCAGTAAACAGATTATCGAGCTTATTCATTTTTTTCTGCGGATACTGAAGTATCTGATCACCGTTTTTCAGCTTTTTATCACCGTGCCTATTATATTCAGCCTCTTTCCCGCCACGGAAAAACTGGCCGAGACTCTTTTTAGTTATGTGTTCACGCCGGTAAAGGAAATTTTTATAGGGGCCATCAGATATATTCCCAATCTTTTTACCATAATAATTATTATCGTCATTACCCGTTATGTACTCAGGGTGCTGAAATTTTTTTCCATTCAGATCACCAGGGGAAAGTTGGTTATCCGGGGTTTTTACGCCGATTGGGCGGAGCCGACTTACAAAATTCTACAGGTGCTGCTTTGGGCTTTTACCGTGGCGATAGTGTATCCCTATCTTCCCGGCGCGGACTCAAGGGTCTTCCAGGGAGTTTCGGTTTTCGTGGGTATTATTTTTTCCCTGGGTTCCAGCAGCGCCATTGGGAACCTGGTAGCGGGACTGGTTATCACCTATATGCGGCCCTTTAAAATTGGGGACCGGGTTAAAATAAAGGATATAACCGGCTTTGTGGTAGGGAAAAACTTGACGGTCGTGCGGCTAAAAACCCATAAAAATGAATATGTTACCTTTCCCAATACGATTATCCTCAGTTCAAGTATTATTAATTACAATACATCATCAGATGAGGACGCCGAGGGGCTGATTCTCAATACGGAGATCACCTTTGGTTACGCGACACCCTGGCAGACCGTTCACGATATTTTGATAAAGGCCGCCCTTGCCACCAGCTATGTACAGAAGAACCCTAAACCCTTTGTGCTCCAAACAGCGATGGACGATTTTTACGCCCATTATCAGATCAACTGTTATACGAAAGAGGTTGATAAAGTCCCCGCCATTTACACCGAGCTCTATGAAAACATCCAGAATGGCTTCCATGCGGCAGGCATCGACATGACCGCCGCCCATTACCGCATTAACCTGACCAGGAAAGAGACTGTCTGAAAGTACGGCGTTTAGCCGGAGCCATTGGGCGTTTTCCTGAACCGCGCCACATACATGGGGCCAATACCGCCGGAGTTATCAGGGAGGATAATGCTGCCGAATTCGGTTTTCTCCCCCTCAGTGAACTCCGGCGGGTCCGGAACCGCCAAACCGCCGTACTTTTCAAACAGCCGCCGTACTACGCCGTCGTTTTCTTCGGCGCTGACGGCGCAGGTGGCATAGACCAGGGAACCGCCGGGGCTGAGCAGCAGAAAGGCCGAAGAGAGGAGCGCCCATTGCCGCCGCGCCAGGAAACGGGGACGGGCGGGAGTCCAGGCCGACAGGGCGTGTTTGTCTTTGAGTACATGGGCCTCGCTGGAACAAGGCGCGTCCAGCAGAATTGCCGCAAAGCGGCCATGCTCGCTTTTCCGCCTGCCCTGGGCCGCGGCGTCAAAACCTGAAACCCGTACCTGTTCCCGCTTTTCACGGTCCAGATGCTTGTCCAGCGTCTCAAAAAGCCTGCGCCGCCTGTCCGCCGAAAACTCATTGGCAAGGAGCCGCGTCCCGGCCGGCAGCGCGGAGGCGATAACCAGCGACTTTCCGCCGGGAGCGGCACAGGCGTCAAGAACGGTAAAGGCCGGTTTAGCCGGATTCGGAAAGCGCAAGGAACGGGCCGCCAGTACTGAGGCATAGTCCAGGAAATAGGGATGACGCAGGCCCTCGGAAAAAGCGTAAGCCGCATGATCCTCCGCCAAACTTTTTCGCAGGCCCTCCCAGCGATCGCCGTAGAGCTTGAGATAATAGGCTTCAAAAGCTTCATTGACTATAACTATGGGCTCCCACACAGCGAAGTACCCCTCAGCCAGCCTAGCGAAGTACCCCTCAGCTAGCCTAGCGAAGCCACCCTTAGCTAGCCTGGCTCACCTCCCTCAGCTAGGCTGGCTCACCTCCCGCAGCTAAGCTGGCTCACTTCCCTCAGCTAGGCTGGCTCACTTCCCGCAGCTAGGCTAGCGAAGCCTCCTTCTGCCGGCCCGGGAGTTTTACGCGCGAGGCGCGGTAAAGTCCCCTCGGGCGGGCTTTCCTGTTTTAAGCAGGGTTTCGATAAACCGGACCGTTTCCCGGCCTTCCTCGCCGGTTGCGGCCGGGAGGCGGTCGTCCTGAATGGCACCGCAGAAATCATCAATCTGACAGGTAAAAAAGAACACCGTGGGGTTAATGGTCTTGAAGAAAGCCTCGTCCTCCGCCCTGAATATATCGAGCTTGTCTTTTTCCCCTTCAATGGTCCAGATGTCGTTGAGGGGCGGCTCCGTGATAGTGCTCATCCCCGCGATAAACATAGCGCCCCCGTCGGTCTGAACCCCGGCGGACCAGGCCGCGTCGCCGTGAATATGGACCTTGGCGTAGATGCCGGGTTTTTGAGCGTTACTCACCAGTACCGAGCCTATGCCGCCGTTTATAAAACGTACCGCCGCCACGGCGCTGTCCTCGACTTCGATATAGGGATGGTTGAAGTTATCCCAGAAACCCTGTATTTCGCCAAAAGGCCCCATGTACCACTGCAGCAGGTCAATCTGATGGGGAGCCTGATTGATAAGAATCCCGCCCCCTTCGGTGGCCCATTTGCCCCGCCAGGGATCGCTGTCATAGTAGGCTTTGTCCCGCCAGCCTAAAATAGTAAGCTGGGCCAGGACCGGCTTTCCCAGTTTGCCTTCGTCAATCGCCGCCTTGATACGAGCGCAGGCCGGAAACCAGCGGCGCTGGCACACCACCGAAAGAATCTTGCCCGTGTGTTTCGCGGCCGCGATCATTTCATCACATTCCGTCACAGTGAGCGCCATGGGCTTTTCCACCAATACGTGCGCCCCCGCCGCAAAGGCCGCCAGGCTGCCTTCCCGGTGCTGGGGATGGGGCGTAGTAACGATAACGGCGTCCACCTTGTCCTTCTCAACCATCTCCGCTACGGTTTCCCTCGAGGCGATATTCCACTTTTCGGCAAAAGCGTCCCGCCTCGTCGCGTTCCGTCCGCACACCGAAACCAAGAGGCCTCTGATTGAACCGACCAGCGCTTCCGCGTGCAGGTTAGCCACTTTGCCGTATCCGATAAGGCCTATTTTCACTTTGTCTTTCATGGGATGAGTACCACCTTGAGCAGATTATCTTCCCGATTATAGAGTTTGTCAAACCAGATCTGTCCTTCCGAAAGCGGCGCTTTTTTGCTGATCAGGGATTCCACGTCGATCTTCTTCCGGGCGATAAGATCGAGAACCAGGGGGTATTCCCCGGCAATGGCGCAGGAGCCGAAAAGGCTTATCTGGCGGGTAACCACGCTCTGGAGGGGGAGTTCTATCTTCGGGCTTATGTTTCCGATGAGGGTGACTGAGCCGCCCTTGCGCACTATGGAAAGGGCTGTTTGTATGGGAGAGGTGGCGCCCACCGCCTCAAAGACCCGGTCAACCCCGCGGCCCGCAGTCAGTTCCCGTATTTTTTGGGTAAGCTCCGGGTCGGCCGGATCAAAGATCGCGTCCGCGCCCCGCCCGCAGGCGGTCTCCCGCCGGGACGGGTCGGTATCCAGGGCGATGATCTTCCCCGCTGTCGCGGCTTTGAGCACGTCAAACAGGAGAAGGCCGATAAGCCCGGTACCCACCACCGCCACGGTTTCGTTGAAGCCCACCGGGGTAATGCGGAAGGCGTGGGAAGCGACGCCGGCCGGCTCGGTCATGGCCGCTTCCCCGTAGGATATGCCGGCCGGCAGATGACAGCAGATATGCTCCGGAACCACCACGTATTCGGCAAAGGCGCCATGCCGCCGGTATTCGTCACAAGAAACCCCCAGAACCATCCGATCATCGCAGAGGTTGACCTGACCGTTTCGGCAGTAAAAACAGCGGCCGCAATAAATAGTGGAATCAAAGGTGATCCGGTCCCGGACTTTGAAGCCCGTCACCCCTTTGCCCACCGCGGCAATTTCCCCGGCGGCCTCGTGCCCCATGATGACAGGCGGCTTGCGCCGGCCCGTGGAACCGTCAAAGCCATGGACATCGGAACCGCAGATCGCGGCCGCTTTGACCTTCACCAGAATATCATGCTCTCCCTCAATCCGCGGATCCGGCACATCGGTATAGTGCAATTTTTTATATTCTTCCATCAGCAATGCTTTCATACGGCAGCAACTCCTTTTACCTGAGCTTGTTCCAAAACTAATTGACTATGCGCTAAAGCACATGGTTTTGGAACAAGCTCTTGCGGTTTTTCGGCCTATGGCCTACAAAACCGCGGTTTTTAAAGGAAGCTGTTCCAAAAACTGAAGTTTTGGAACAGCCTCATCTGTAAATCCTGACCGCTTCGTCAAAGAGCGCGTGAATATTCCGGGGCGATACATCCGGCAAAATCGCCTCGTGACTGGGGGAAATGATGAGGCCGGTCGGGAAAATATCCCTCAGTTCCCGTACTTTGGCGCGTACCAGTTCAGGATCATCCTGAACCAAAAGCTGCTGGGCGTCTACCCCGCCGCAGAACGCGACCTGGTCTCCGTAGCGCTTTTTCAGATTACACGGCTCCATACCGGCGGCCAGGGCCTGTATCGGATGAATCACATCAACCCCGGCGGCGATTAAATCCGGAATAATGTCCGCGATGGAACCGCAGGAATGGTAGATCACCTTTTTCCCGTAATGGTGGGCCTGTTCAACCAGGGCGCGGCAGCCGGGCATGACAAAGCGGCGGATCAGTTCAGGAGAAAGCATAAGGCCCCGCTGGGTTCCCATGTCGTTGCCGATGAGGACGGCGTGGAATTTATCCCCCGCGATTTTATAAAACATATCGTTAACCGCGAGATAAAAATTGAGGATCCTGTTGTTGACCGCTTCCACCACTTCGGGGTTGGCGATCATATTCATCAGCGCGGTTTGCAGGCCAAAGGAAGCGCAAGTGTCCTGAAAGTGAACCGACCAGAGCAGGCCCAGGCCTGTTTTCCCTTTGGGAACACGGGCGCCCATTTCCCTGAGGTCTTCAGCCTCTACGCATTTTGCCGGATCGGGCCATTTGAAAAAATCGATGTCCTCCGGCTCTTCACAGTTCTTAAAACAGCCGTCGGCGGTGAGGGTTCGATCCTTCCGGTCGGTAACACCGTCAAGGTACCAGTCCCACACCCGGGCGGCTCTCTTTCCGTTCCAGCGGAGGGGAATCCTCTCGCCGTAAAAATCATCGCCCACGGCTATTCTAAGCTCATTCAGATTACGTACGCCGTATTCCGCAAAGAGTCCCGGTTCCGCGTTTTCATCGGGGACACCGAGCCATGTTGCCGGGCGATCAACCGGCTCACGCGCGACAGTAGCGTAAAAACGATCAACGGAATTCATGGCGGCTAGAAGATTCTCCTTTCCTGGGAGTTCTCGTAATAATCAGGGTTGTTTCCCAGCTTATCGAGAACCTGCAGACTTGCTTCGTCTATTTGCGCTTTGACTTCGGCGGGCAGCGTTATAGAAAGGCATCTGATATTTTCCTCAAGCTCGGCGATATTCCGTGAGCCGATCAGCGCGCAGCCGATTCGGGGATTCGCGAGCACCCAGGCGGCCGAAAGCTGGGCAACCGAAAGCCCCAGTTCCGGCGCGATTTTTCTCAATAAATCAACTGTCTCAAAGACTTCGGCTTCCGCGCCCGCCTCGTTGTGCCGGGAGGTTCCCTTGCCGGCTTCCATGGAGAAGTGCCGGGAGTGGGCCTGGTGCGGCGGGACCTCGGCGGCGCTTTGGTAAAGTCCGGTAAGAACGCCCTGCTGGAGGGTCATAGATGTAATAACCGCGATTTTATGCTCCGTACAGAAGGGAATTATCTCCGCCTCAATGGCGCGGGAGATGATATTATAGGGCAGTTCATTGGCGGCAATGTCGGGGCAGCAGGCCGCCGCTTCGGTAATCTGTTGTACACCGAAATTGCTGACGCCGATATGGCGTATCTTACCCTCTTTTTTCAGGGCGGCAAGGGTCTCAAAGGCTTCCGCGGCGGTTGGCGGGTTTTTGACAACCTCGGGATCATTGGTAAAATGCTCGATACCCTTGGGGTTAATGGGCCAGTGGAGCATATACATATCGATATAATCCGTAGCGAGACCCTTGAGGGAAGCTTCACATTCTTCCCGCAGGCTCTCGCGGTAGGCCCTGGCGGGGCTGATTTTGGATATGACGAAGGCTTTATCCCGGTATCCCTTGAGGGCCTTACCCAGGGAGATCTCGCTGGCTCCGTCGTTGTACATGCGGGCGGTGTCAAAAACATTGAGGCCCCGTTCAATGGCGGCACGCACTATGCCGTCCACATCTTTTTGATTCTGATCTCCCCAATAAGCGCCGCCGCCAAAAGGCCAGCAGCCTATGCCTATTCTGCTTAACAAAAGTCCGGGGTGTACTGTTTCCTGCAGCATTTGTTTTCCTTCTTACTGTGAGGTGTTATTCGCAAGCGGCTTCCATCATAGCCGTTATGTTCTCAATCGGCACATTAGGTAGAAGCGTTTCATGGCTGGCGCAGACAATATAGTTGGGACCCAGGCATTTTTTTACCCGCCTGACTTCGGCCTTTACTTCTTCCGGGGTACAGGAGGGCAGTATCCGCTGGGTGTCGATTCCGCCCATAAAGGCGACTCTGCCGCCGTACTGTTCGGCAAGGCTTGCGGCATCCATGTTTTTTGCCAGCGCCTGCAGAGGGTGCAACATCTCCACACCGGCTTCGATAAGCTGGGGAATTACCCGGTAAATAGAACCGCAGGAATGCAGGGTGGTATGTAATCCGTAGCTTTGGGCCTGAGAAATGAGCTTTTTTATAAAGGGCAGCAAAAATTCCTCAAAGGTTTTGGGAGAAACAAGAAGATCAAGTTGGGAACCAAGATCGATTCCGATAAATATGGAATCGATTTTATCCGCCGCAAGGGAAAAAAGCGTTTCGTTAGCCGCAAGATAAAAGTCCGTAAGATGCCCGGTTACCGCCTTGACAATATCCGGTTCGCTCATCATTTTGACCATGCAGTTTTCCATGCCGAAAAAATTCCAGGTATTGCTGAAAATACTGCCCCAGGTGCTGCACAGTACCGCCTGGCCCGTTTCCACGGTACGGTCTATTTCCCTGACGGTTTCGCTAAAGTCGCAGTCGTCAATGGTGGGCCAATGATAGCGGTGTATCTCTTCCAGGTCCTCGCAGTCCGCAAAAACCGCCTCTCCGTGTGTTATGGTTCCGTACCCGAAACCTGAACTTTGCAGGACAGCGTTTTTATTTGCCGCCTGATTAAAGGGATCAAACATGGGATAATCGGTACGCCGCCATAGACGGCAGTCCTCTTCGGGCCGCACATAACGGCAGATTGAGCCCATCTTAAGCCCCAGTTCAAAATCATCCTTGACACCGAAGTGGGCGTACAGTTTTCCGGTTGCGTCCGCATGGGGTACGCCGTGCCAGAAACCGCAATGTTCGCCCTGCCTGTTGATTATCTTTGTGAAATGCTCTTTGCCGGTCATACCCACTCCTGTATGCTAGCCTTTTATGCCGGTGTTTATCAGTCCGGTTTTTATATTCGAATTAAAAACGATGAAGATGATAAGCAGCGGGATGATGCTGATCGTCACTGCGGCGCAGACTTCGCCCCAATATTTAATGAGATCGGTTACAAAACGATTCAACGAAAGGGTGACGGTCCTCATCCGCTCTTCGGTTACAATAAGGAGGGGCCAGAAAAAGTCGTTCCAGGTCCAGACCGATTTTATAACCATGAAGGTTACAATGTGGGACTGTACCATGGGAACGATAATCTTCCTGAAAATCCAGAACTCACCGGCGCCGTCGATCCTGCCGGCCTCAATGTACGATTTGGGGATTGGCTCCATGGCCGCCCGCAGGAGGAAGGTCCCGAAAGCCGACATAAACGAAGGAACCATAAGGCCGGGATAGGTATTCACCAGGCGCAGTTTCGACACGATGAGGAAGAGGGGAATTGAGGTCATCTCGGTCGGTATCATCAACATCCCCAGAAAAAGGTAATAGAAAATCTCCTTTCCCGGAAACTGAAATTTCGCGAAACTGTAGGCCGCGGTAAGGGCCAGTACCAGGCTGGGAACCATGGTGATCAGCACCACGACAAAGGAATTTAAAACAGCCCGGTACAGAGGGAAGCCGTTCTGCGTCACCGTCTTTCCCATAAACACGTTTTTGATGTTGTCGAAATTGGAAAACGAATCCGGAACAATCCGGTGGAACATATTCCGGTTCGGCATATCAATAATTTCAGGATTTGACTTTAACGCCGTAAAAAGGATCATCACAAAGGGAACAATAATAAAAGCAAAAAATACAATCATCAGCGGCCAGGTAATCAGCATTCCCCAATTATGTTTCTTTTTCATAAGCGCCCCTAATATTCCACAACCCGCTTGAGCAGGGTCTGCTGCAAGACGCTGATGGCAAACAGAAAAAGGAGCGCCAATACAGTGATCGCCGAAGCCATACCGTAGTTTTCTATGAACACATTAACGATAAGGTAGATCATCACCGTCCTCGTGGCCCCGCCCGGTCCGCCCATGGTGGCCGAGTAGATCTGATCAAAAGCCCTGAAGGCGAATATCATGTCCAGCGTCAGGGAAAGCACAAGCTGAGGATTTATCAGCGGCAGGGTCAGCCGGAAAAAACGCTGGAAGGGATTTACGCCGTCCAGTTCCGC
Organism: Treponema sp.; assembly: GCA_031266095.1. Next base: position 40,446 of record JAISBR010000107.1, read on the forward strand.
CGCCTCGTATAGTTCTTCCGGCACATTTCGCATACCGCCATAGAGGATCATGATGCTGAAAGGGCACCTGATCCAGATGGTGATAATAACCGTTGCAACAAGCGCAGTCTCGGAACTTCGCAGCCATCCGGGGGGCTTGGCCATTCCCAGAAATTGCAGGATGGTGTTTATGATTCCGAAATTGGGATCAAAGACCCAGTCCCAGATGATGCCGGCGCTGACCATGGCGACCATGAAAGGGAGAAAGATGATGGTGGTAGAGATCGCGGAAGCCCGGGACTTCATCTGGGATACCGTGTTGGCTACCCACAGACAGATAATCATCAGTGCCGGTGTCAGCATAATAACATACTGAAAGGTCACCTGAATTGAGCGGATAAAATCCGCGCGCCTGAAAAGATTGATGTAGTTTCTCAGCCCGTTGAAGGTCCATGAACCCATGATCAAATTGACTCTGCCAAAGGAATTGACGAAGCACAGAAGCAGGGGATAAAAAAATATGCAAATATACACAATCAGAGAAGGTAAAAGAAAAAGGGCCCCCGCCACACTGTATTTTTGTTGGATCTTCACTCGTGTCTCCCATCAAAATGAAAACAAAAGGCGGATAAGATCACCCGATACTTATCCGCCTGAGTTATATTAGCGCTCGTCCAGTATGGTTTGCATTCTCTGTGCCGCAGAGTCGATGGTTGTTTTTACATCCCTTCCCTCAATAACAGCGGTAACCGCGTCACCGATTATTTCAGATAAAGAATTCCATTGAGGTATAATGTAATAAACGGGTCCCACGGTCTTGGTTACCGATTCCAACATCGCCTCGGCGTAGGGGAGGCTCCTGAAGTAGGGATTGTCCATTTTGACGGTTGTAGTCAGCACCGGCGGAGTTTTGTCTTTTTCATGCATCCGCACATCGTACACGGGATTGACCAGTTCTTTGTACAACTGAAGGAGCAGATCAACATGCGGGGATTTTGAATTGATCATCATATGCCAGGAACCGCCGCCTAAGGTAACAAGGTCTCTTGATCCGGCCGGATAGGGGAAGATCTTAAATTGCAGGCTGGGGTTGATGGTGGCAACCTGGTTCGCGTAGAAAGGCTCGCGGAAGGTCATTGAGCAGAGTCCCTGCTGGAAAGCCACGTCGGGAAGGCCCAGTTCGACATTGGTCACCTTGTCAACAAAGACCAAGTCATGGAGGAATTGGAAAGCCCTCATGGTTTCGGGGCCGTTCATAAAACCTTCAGCCTTTTTGAAATCCGGGGAAAGAACGCGGCCGCCGAGGTTGTGGATGATAGGCATATATTTCGCCGCCACGTTGAAAGAACCGCCGCCAAAGCGGGGCTGGAAGCCGGCGCGGACAACATTGCCGGCGGCGTCGTATTTGGTCAGCTTCTTGGCCACCGCCCGGAATTCTTCAAGGGTTTTGGGATAATCTCTGTCCGGGTCAAGACCCGCTTCCCTGAAATGGTCGGTGTTGATATAGAGGTACATCAGTGTATCGCCGGCCACGGGGAAGCCGTAGTATTTGCCGTTGAACACGCCGTCTTCTTTGTAGATGTTACCCAGGGCGTCCTGCCAGATCTTGGTGATGTCCGCGGGGATGGGCAGGGCAACGGGGTTCGCGCCGCCGTCAAGGGCAAAGTCATTAGCCAATGCCATGAACATGTCCGGGCCGGTACCGCTTTGGAAGGCGGACACATATTTCGCGAGATAGCCCTGGTACTCAACCTGCTCCGATACCATGGTGACATTAGGGTAGCCCAGCTTGGCGCAAATCTCGGTGGCGATCCTGGCAAATTCATTGAAGTTATTCACCGCCTGTAGTTGATGATGCCAAAAAACCAGCCTGACCGGAGTATCTTTCGGGGTTCCGCTTCCCCCCTGCCGCCCGCCTGCAAACAGGGGCGACAAGCCCAAAAGTACCACCAGGAGTACGATCAATGTTTTCTTCATAATAATCCTCCGTTCAAAATAAGATATACTACATAATGAGTAGTATACATGTTCACTTATTGAAAAATTCCCGGTTTTTTCGTTAAGTGATAAAGGATGATTATACCCCCCTATTGAAATATCTGTCAAATAAAATTTAAGGATTCTCAAAAATAGCTTGACAAACTTATTTTTCATTGGTATTATAGACATGTTTATATACATTCTTGTAAACAGATGGAGGTTATACAGTGGATACTTGTTTTTATTGCGAAAAAGATGAACGCCTGGATAAGCTGATGATCAAAATCACCGAACTTCCCCGGTCGATTGTGTATCTCAACCGGAATCAGAATCATAAAGGCCGTTGTATTGTCGCTTTTAAGGAACACCGGACCGAATATTTTCACTTGTCGCCGGAGGAGAACGCCGGTTTCTTTGCCGACGTAAGCCTGACCGCCCAGGCTCTGACCACTGTTTTCAATCCCGGCAAGATCAACTACGCGACTTTCGGCGATCTCGTTCCCCACGTCCATTTCCATGTTGTCCCCAAATATCCGGGCGGCCTCCAGTGGGGAAAGTTCTTTGAGGATGAACCAAAACTGTTCCTGACTGAGGACGAATACCAGGAGAGGATTCACCGGATCAAAGCGGAATTGGACCGGCTTGGGGCAAAATAGCTGCCGCCAGGCTAAAATCGCCGGACAGGTAATTTTTGGAGGTTAGTATGCCCGAAGCGCGGCAAAGCACCGGCTTAAAGCCCTTAAAAACCGTGCTGATCGGCGGCGGTGAGCGGGCCAGGACGGCGATTTATCCTGCTTTTGACCATCTCAGGCAGCAGGGAACCGTTGAAATTGCCGGTATCTGTCACACCAACGCCGAAAGACGGGAGGAATTCGCCGGACGGTACAGGCCGGGAAGGTCCTACGGCGCGGGCGGAGTACACGATTATAAAAGGATGCTTGAAGAGCTTAAACCTGAGGCCGCCGTGGTCGTCGGTCATCCGAATATCATGTACGACTGCTGGATCCGGTGCCTGGAACAGGGCCTGCATCTTTTTATTGAAAAACCCCTGGGCCTCAGCATACATCAGGCCCGCGCCTTGGCCGCCCTGGCGGGGCGGAATAAACGGGTAACCCAGGTCGCCTTCCAGCGGCGCTACAGCCCCATGGTAACAAAGCTGCGTGAAGAGTGCCTCAAACGCGGCAAAATGACCCAGGCGCTCTGCAAGTTTTACAAGAGCGAACCCTGCGATAATTTCCGCGCCAGGGATCACATGATGGATGACACGGTTCACGCCATAGATACGCTTCGCTGGATGGCCGGCTCCGAAATAGTCAAAGTGGACAGTGTCACCGGCCGGATTGGCACGGTGGATATAAACCTCATCACCGCCCAGTTCAGTTTCGCCAACGGTTGCGTGGGGCACCTTTTGAACAACTGGAGTTCAGGGAAGCGTATATTCGCGGTGGAAATGCACGCGCCGGGGATCTTTGTCGAAGCCGAGCATGAGGGAAAAGGTTATATGTACACCGATGGGAACCTCAAGCCCCTTGTTTTTGACGCCGCGGAGTCCGCGGGAAGCGGTGAGTTGTATATATATACCGGAGTTCTCGCCGCTGCCGAAGACTTTGTGAACTGCTGCCTCAGGGGCGGAGAGCCTGCCTGTTCTTTCGGCAATTCGGTCAATACGATGAAGATCGCGGAAGTGATCCTGGCGCAGTCCTTGCTGCGGGAAGGATTATAGGGAACGGAAACGCCGCTTTGCGGTCCGCAAGGTAAAAATCGCCTGGCAGGCGGTTTGGGAGGTTTTATGCGCGAAACGTGGCACGCAGCCGGGGAAACGCGGGATACCGGGGCCAAGGCCCGCTCTGAAGAGCATACAAAATTCTGGAACCATGAGGAAACCGCGAAACCATTGGCGTCCTTCCGCATAGGGAACTATTTTTTCGCCACCCATTACAAAGCCGCCCGGAAACTCCTGGTTAAGGGACAGAAAATAAGCCCTGCTATGCTTGATGTGGATTCATTTTTAGAAGACTACGAAGAACAGTACGCCGCTGTCAGCGCCCTTAACCAGAGCGGCTTCTGGACGGCCGAGCCGTACACGGGTATACCCTGGATGGAAGCCTTCTGGGGCTGCGAGATCATTGCCGGCGAGGAAAGTTTTATGGCCCGGCCGCTGGTAACGGAAGCGCGGGACCTTGAAAAGCTGCAATTCAGCATGGACAATCCCTGGGTCGACAAGTATTTCGAATTTGTAACCAAGCTGAATAAGCTGTCACAGGGACGCTTCCCCATAGGAGCGCCTATCATGCGGGGACAGGGCGATACGGCGGGCGCCCTGATGGGACAGACAGCATTTATCTATGCCCTGTACGAAGAGCCTGAGATAATCAAAAAAACCCTCGGTAAAATCGTGGATTCTTTTCTGCGCATATATCAGGAGATGCACCGGCTGAACGCGCCCTTCCTGGGCGGCAGTTCCATGGGACTGTACCATGTGTGGGCGCCGGGGGAAAGCCTCTGGTTTCAGGACGATATAGGCGCCCTGCTGTCGCCCCCGCTCTATCGTGAATTCCTCCTGGAAAATGAAAAGCGCTTCTGCGCCGGGTACCGTTACACGATGATGCATCTGCATCCCTCATCTTTTCATCTGTTGGATGCTATATTAAGTAACCAGTACCTTAAAGCCGTTGAAATAAACAAAGACGTGGGAGGGCCTTCCATAACGCAGATGCTGCCCCAGTTCAGGAAAGTGCTTGAACAGGGCCGGTGTCTTATCATTTGGGGCGATCTGACGGAAGCGGAAATACGAATTGTATTTGACCATCTGCCGCCCAGGGGGATCTTTTTTAATATACTGCTGCCGGACTTTGATCAGGCTGAAAGAATAAATGCTTTTTTAAATGTTCTGTGAGACACCATATGATAACAGAAAAGATAAAACATAAACCGGTCTACCGGCAAATCTACAGCGTATTGGTTTCGGAGCTGGACAAGGGGCTTTACGACGAGAGCGGAATGCTCCCCAGCGAGAAGGAACTCTGCGGCCGTTTCGGGGTGGAACGAAATACGATCCGTAAATCACTGCAGCTCTTGGTTGACGACAAGCGGGTGATCCGCCGGCCCGGCCTGGGGACCGAGCTGGTAAAACCGAAGAAAGAAGCGGACATGGATACCGCGGGCGCCCCGGTACTGCTCATTACCCAGGTGGATTACCTGAATACGGGCAAGGGTGAGAGTTTTCACTATAAACTGATCAACAGTCTGGGTAAGCGGCTCTGGGAATCGGGCTGCAACATGCTCTTCAAACCCGTTTACAAGCCCGAGGATTTTTCCGGGCTTATCTACGGCGTCTCGCCCAGGGGCATTATCTTTGACAGTTATAACCGGAACGATTATTACCTCAAGATGATTAAAACCGGCCTCCCCACGCTTTCCCTCAACCAGTATACTCCCCTGATGACCAGTATTGTGAGCGGCAATTTTAACGGCGCTTACGATGTGGTACGGCGGCTCTTTCGCGCGGGACACCGGCGCATTGCCTTTATCCTTGGCAAACCCAGTTACAATTCCTGTAAGGAACGGCTCAGCGGCGTCAGGCGGTTCTACACCGAACAGGATATAGAACTCGGCGCCGAGTATCTTTTTAACGGAGACTGGCTTTTCAGTTCCGGTGTTGAAGCGGCCTCCCATATCCTCGGCATGGAAAAAGAAAAACGTCCCACCGCGGTTTTTGCCTTCAATGATGATATGGCGTACGGCTGTTACAGCGCGCTTGTCCGCAACGGCCTTTCGCTGCCCGCGGACATGAGCATCGTCGGATTTGACAATACCGACCGCTACGCCGACGTGTTCCCCCAGATTAGCACCGTGGATGTCAATCTTTCGGCCTTAGTGCACTATGCGGTCTGGTATCTTACGGAAACCTTCGCGGGAAGGGCGCCCAAAAACGCGGCCCGGATAGAGATTCCCACTACATTCTGCGCCAGGGGAACCATAGCGTAAGATTCGCGGCCCCCCATCAGGCTTGGATCAGGGGCCCCGATGTCCCGTCGAAGATACGTTACTTAACTGGTCTTAAGCCAAGAACCGGAAGAAGAAATCCAGAGATATTTTCCCTTCCCAAGGTAAAGACTCTTGAAAAGATAAACCCCTCCAGTATCCCCCTTAAACTCAATAACAGAAGTTACTTTTTCGCCGGAAAAATGTACATCAGTATCCTCAATAGTCAGCGTTTTTCCCTCAGCGATCTCCAATGTTGAGTCTTCCTTAATCGTGAAGCGATGGTCTCCGGTCAGCGTGTAGTTCGCACATACCTTTAAAGTCCTCTCAATGGTATAGCGCTTGTTCTCGATGGTAAGTTTTGAATCATTCCCACAAAGTTGCAGCAGGGCATTATTGTCACCGTTAGCGCCAACAAACAGTGTGCCCTGCCGACTTGTTCGATGATAATGACGCCGGTTTCTCCTATCATCTCTTTAATTTCGATGATTTTTGCGCTTTTTTTGGCCATGTTCCTCTCCCGGTAGAGAGTATACCACAGATAGGGGACAGAGGGAATTTCTATGCGTTTATCCTGTTTTTGGGGAAATTTTACTTGACATAATGTTATACCTGTGTTATACTATATTACATGAAAACGGCAATATCACTTTCAGATACATTATATGAAAAAGCAGAGCAAACTGCTTCATATATGGGTATTCCTCGAAGCAAATTATTTGCAATGGCCTTAGAGGAATTTATTTCCAAACATAATGGCAAAATGATAACTGAAAAAATAAATGAAGTATATGAAAAAATTGATCAAGCTGAATTTGAACCATA
>JAISBR010000136.1 GCA_031266095.1 Treponema sp.
CTCTTATCGCCCTGGTTGTGTTGATTTTTTTACTGGTACTGAATTTGAATCAATCCGCGGAACTAAAGAGGACTTTTCTGGGCTATGTCGCGATACTATGGTTATTCTCCATAGTCGCCTTTGCGGTATTTTTCTTTAAAGGCGCTATTTTTAACGTGGTTGGCGAGCTTGAGGACGGCCTGGTTACTACCCTGATATTGACTGTATTGATCATTGTCCAGATTGCCTTTGCTTTTGCCAATTATGCCTACACCCGGATGCGCAATTCCTTTGACGCCTTTGATCATGCCCGGAATTTGTATAGCCGGGTAGGTTGGGATGTTCCCTTTGCCGAACTTGACGCCCAGTTTGGAACCCTGCCTGAGGAAATAGACTTGATATATATTGTCCAGGGAGATGCTGTCACCTACAGTTATGGCGCCCCCTCCGGCAATAACGCGGAACAGGCCGCCCTCGGTGATTACAATCCCCAGGAATGGTATGTGTTTCCCGTTGAAAACGGACGCATAATGATGCATATTTCCGGAACTTACAGCAGAACCCTTACAAGAAAAATTTTGCTTGACCTGTCTACCGTGATTGTAACAGGGCTCTTTTTCGGCTTTGAGCTTATCCTGCTGGTCATGCATCTGATCAAGCGCAGCATTGCCCGGCATGAATCCCGGGAACTTAGTCCCGATGGTTTTGCGTATATACGCCAGCTTGCCTTTCTCTTTTATTTTGCCTCTCGTATGGCCACGGCGTTTATTCCGGTGCTGGCCGCCCAATTAACCGGGGCCGCTGCGGGGAAAAGTACGCTTGCCGCAAGTATGCCGCAATCGGCGGAAACCCTTTTGACCTGCGTCGCGATATTCGCCACATCGGAAATAATTATCAGGAAAGGGTGGAAGCTCCCCTTTATGGTGGGACTGCTTGTGGTGGCGGGGGGCACCTTCTTATCGGCTGTGGCGGAATCTATTCTGGTCTTCGTTGCCGCCCGTGCCATTGTCGGCCTTGGGTATGGGTTTTGTTGGATGACTCTGAGGAATCTTTCCCTGCTTGGCAGGAACGAGGAAGAACAGAACCAGGGTTTTGTTCTGCTAAACGCCGGCATATATGCCGGTATGAACTGCGGATCGGTTATGGGATCCGTCATGGCCGAATCGATAGGCTATAGGAATGTCTTTTTTATCGGCGCCCTGTTCACGGTTTTATGCGTATTTTCAATCTTGAATTTGAAAAACGCCGCTATTCGGCGGACGGACAAGCCTGAAACGGAGAAGGAAGCCGCTAATTCCGGAAAGGGAAACAGATCTGGGTTTATGGGATTAATAGGTTTTCTGTTTCTCCTGATCCTTCCGTCATGCATTCTTGAATCCTACACCCAATATTTCGTGCCTATTTACGCGGTAAGCATCGGAAAAGGAATCGCTGACGTAGGCCGGGCTTTGCTTGTGTACGGACTTATCATCGTATATGCGGCGCCGAAGCTGTCAGCCTATATCAGACGGCGTTTCGGCAGTGGCATCCTCGTCAACGGCCTCTACAATATCATGCTCGCGGCGGCGTTGGTACTGACCGGGCTTTGGGGTAATTTCAGCGTCATCCTGTTCGCGGTAGTGATTATCGGCATGGGCGCGGGTTTTGGAGCCGGTGTACAGAACAGTTATTTCCTCGCGCTTCCCGCCATTTCCCGGCTCTCTGCAAGCCGTTCCCTTTCGTGGTTGAGTTTTCTGAAAAAAATGGGCGCCATGCTGGGTCCCATCAGCTTCGCCCTGGCTATGAATTTCCCCGGCAGAAGAGGCATTCTGGTGATGGGGATTCTCTTTGCGGCAATGGCAGTCCTCGCTTCCCGCAGGGGAATGTTTTTAACCAAAAAACAAGGCGGCAATTAATGGAAACAATAGAAACGCCCGCGGTCTTTGAAAAAGAAATTACCCTTAAAGCTTCAATTGATGAACTTGAAAAAATTCTTGACTGGATGGCAGACATATTTGAAGATTATTCCTGTCCGGGCAGGATATGCAATCAAATTGCCGTAATAACGGAGGAGATTTTTGTTAATATCGCAAATTATGCCTATGATGGCAGAGAGGGCGATGCCCTAATACGAGTGGGCCGATCCGGTCCGGTTCTGATATTGCAATTTGTTGACAGCGGCAAATATTTTAACCCCCTGAAAAAGGCCGATCCCGATATTAATGCCGCTATAGAAGAACATACTATCGGCGGCTTTGGCATATACATCACCAAAAAATGGATGGATTCAATTCATTACGACAGGATTAACGGCAAAAATCAACTCACAATCCGCAAAAACATCATTGTCCAGCCATAAGGCTGCCGCCATCCAATCGGATCCCCCGGGATACCGCAGATAGCTTTGTCAATTGAAGAGTAATGTGGTGTTTAGAAATTACTAGGACCTGTTCACACTAAGAAAATATGATATACTCGGAATATGAAATTAACCCGAGAGCAGCGAGAAAAAATTATCCGCCTGTTCCCCAAACAACGGGGAAATGTAAAAGTTGATAACAGCCAGTTCCTTGATGCCATCATCTATATCTGCGAAAACGGCTGCACATGGCGGGCCCTTCCTGAAATCTTCGGCCCCGGGCATACCATCTATGTCAGAATCAACCGCTGGGCAAAAAACGGGGTGCTGGAACGGCTGTTTCACGCCCTCCAGGAAGAACAGATAACGAACAAGTGGATAACCATCCTTTCCCTGGATTTCACATCGGTAAAAGTCCATCCTGACGCGGCGGGGGCGTTAAAAAAAACGGGAAACAGGCCCTGGGGAAATACCGGGGCGGATTAAATACAAAAATACATATGCTGGTGGCCGATACTCAGTGCGCCATTGGATTTATCTTGTCCTGCGGGGAGGCTTCCGATGCCGGTAATGGACGGCTTCTGCTGGACACCATAGGAAGGATTAAAGACCCCCATGAGGACAGCCCGCTTTATCTGTTAATGGATCGGGCGTATGAAGACGGGGAGACCCGGCTGCTTGCATTTGAATGGGGGTTAGTCCGGTAGTGCCTCCTAAAAAGAACCGGAAGAAACCCTGGGACTATAACAAAGCGTTATATAAGCAGCGGAACGAGGTAGAGCGGATGTTTCGGCGGCTGAAGGGGTTCAGGCGTATAGGAACCCGTTATGACAAACTTGACCTTATGTTTTCTCTGTATATCTATCTTGCCTTATGTGTTATCGCCGTTTGTTCATTGATTCTACGTAGTGTGAACAGGACCTAACGCAGTAATGCTACCGTGTTAGCAAAGGAAGAACGTGATAGAGGACGGCCTCTTAACACGGGCATAGTACCGCATTCTTTTCAAAAAACCCGTCCCTGACCGTATGCTAACGCTGTAACATTACAGCGTTAGCAGGGGAGAAATCGCCTGAAAACATTATCACAAAAATGGCACAGCAAAATTTTGCGCTGTGATAAAATTTGGCTTCATAAGTCTATATCAGGTAAAGAATTACGATTTCATAATTTGCCAACTGTGCCGGTCTCTTAATCTTGCTGCATAGATAGCGGCCTTGAAATCGGGCTTTTCAGGGCTGCTAACGCTGTAATGTTACAGCGTTAGCGGGTCGGCGGACCAAGCGGCTTATCCATACAGGGGAGGGGCCATACATCCCGGTTTTCCGGTTAGTCTCCTTGCGATTGCGCTTTTCAGAGGTACTCACGCCCTCATGTGATGGCCTTAATAAGCCGGGACCAAGGAATAAGGTTATCCCTATGAACGGTCCGGTGACCGCCTTCCCATCATTCCGGGACTCCGGGGCTGGCATAATGGGGGCTTGGGGTACCATCGGTTAAACGAGGTATGCCGATGAAAAGCTTCCCCGTGAACAAAGCCTTCACCTTCCTTGAACCCGGCCCGGTCATTTTGGTAAGTACCGCCAGCGGGGACAAACCTAATAGCATGACCCGCTCCTAGACCATGGTGCTTAATTTTATTCCCCCCTTCGCCTTTATGACCGGCTCCTGGAATTATTCCTATAAGGCGCTTTCCAAAACGGGGGAATGGGTGATCGCCCTGCCCACAGTCGGGATGGCTCAAACCCTTGTGTCAATCGGTTCCTGTTCAAGGGCGGCGGTAAACAAGTTTGAAAAATTTAAACTTACCCCGGTTGAGGCGAAGGTTGTTAAGGCCCCGCTGATAAAGGAATGTGACACCAATCTGGAATGCCGGGTGGCGGATTATATCAAAAATCATGGCATCTTTGTCCTGGACGCCGTTGCGGCCTGGGTTGACGAAAAACACCAGGAGAAACGGTTTTTCCACGCCATAGGGGACGGCCGGTTTATCGTAGACGGGGAAAAGATCAACCACCGGAAGATCACGCGGGATAAGCTGCCGGAAGGGGTGTGAACGGAGGGTCCGGGCCAACCTGTTTCCTCCTCCAAAACCAAACCGTTTATAAAAGAGGTATCCGTATGTGGGGTGGGTATTTCCGGCTTCACCAGTTATCTTAATGGCAAGGCTTTCGGGAGTATTAACGCCATCAGCTTATGGCGTTATGGGATCGGCAGACAAAACAGGTTATCCCCACAAGCGGTTTGGTATCCGTAAGGCGATTGCGGGGTACACCTTTCAGAGTGTTATCCACATGAGGGAGGGTTTATCCATCCCGGACGATTGTGGATAACCTTTCTAAAAATCATTATATTCTGACAGTCCAACATGGTACCAGCAGGGCAACCGCATTATAAAACCCCTCAAGAAAAAGAGAAAAAAGCCGACAGGGAAGGATTGGAGGGGAATAATGGACATACGAACCGAACTTGCCCGGATTCCGGACCCCCGAATAG
>JAISBR010000180.1 GCA_031266095.1 Treponema sp.
TTTCCCAATAAGGAAAAACAAAACCGGTTCCGCCCAGCGAAAGGCCCGGCGGAACCAGCCCGTGCGCTTTGATATGCTGCCTAGGAGTTTGTTGCACTTCGTGCATAAACTCTCAAAAAATCGCCATTTAGGCGCTTTTTTACCCCGCAAACTCCGTCAGGAGCCCATTAATCGGGGTTTTTGCGGCACAAAGTGCCTCAAAACCCCACAAGCGCAACAGGCTCCTAACCATTTACCGGTACAATCCTTCCAATGAAAAAGGAAACCTCATCCCATGGTTTTCCGGCTCACCGTGGTTCCCCTGCCTCACCTGGGCGAGTACAGATAACGGAAATATTCCATATCCGTCGAAAAAGTCTTGTCGAATTTAGGCAGGGTTGTCCGGTAAGATTCCACCGCCCGCCAGAAATCGAAGAAACTCCGGTCCCGGTTGTAAGCCTCGGCATAGATACGGGAAGCCTCCGCGTCGGCGGCGCCCCTGATGGTCTCGGAACGGTTGTAGGCGGCGGACCGGATGGACATACGCTCGTTATCCATCCGCCCCAGGAGCGCCGCCTTCCGGCCCTCGCCTTCGGAACGGATCGCCTGGGCGATTTGGTTTCGTTCCTTGATCATCCGGGCGTAGACACTGGGGGTAAGCTCGTCGGAATAGCGGATCTGCCTGGTGACTACGTCGATAAGCTCAATGCCGTATTCGGGAACCATGCGCCGGGAACGGGTGAGTATCTCTTCGGCAAGCTGCCGGCGGCCCTTCTCGATGGGTTCATAACTGCTATCGGGCTGTATGGAGGATTGGATGAGGCTGGGATCGATCTCTTCCCCGATACCCAGGGTATCCACCGCGCCGGCCCGTTCCATAATGATGTTGGAGTTCCGCACCGATTCCCGAAAGTAGTTTTCCGCGGTCACGGTTTTTACCTCGGAATCGATCACTTCCCCCAGCTTGGAATAAGCGGCGTCGATAGTGGAAATGGACTCGTAGAATTTCTGCGGATCCGCGATACGCCAGCGGGCGGTAATGTCCACCCAGATGTACTGTTTCTCTTTAGTGGGTATGCTCTTCTGTTCTCCGTCCCAGGCCATGATCCGTTTCGGGTACCGAATAACCTCGTCGATGAAGGGAATCTTGAAATGCAGCCCCGCCTCGGTAATGACGTCAATGAGCCGCCCCATCTGGACTATCACCGCCTGTTCCCCTTCCTCAATTACATAGAAGGGACCCATAACAAGAACGCCGATGATAATTACCGCGATAACTATAATAGTGGTTATTGTTTTTTTCATTATCTCGCTCCTCCCTGGCCGCCGGAGCGCCCGGCCGCGCCGAGGTTCATCATAGGCAGAAAATTGTCCAGACTGCGGTCGATGATCACCATACCCTCGGCGTCTTTGAATACTTCCTCTACCATCTCGTAGTAAAGCCGCTGCCGGGTAACTTCCGGGGCGCGGCGGTACTCGTCATAGACCGAGTTAAAACGGGCCACGTCGCCGCTTGCCCGGTTCACCCGTTCCGAGGCGTAGCCCTGGGCCACCTGGAGCATACGCTCCGCCTCTCCTTTGGCCTTGGGAATTTCTTCGTTGTAGACCTGCTGGCCTTCATTGATGAGCCGGTTCATGTCCTGGATAGCCTTGTTCACATCGTCAAAGGCCTCCTGCACGCCTGAAGGAGGGTCGATGTTCTGGAGCTTTACCGCCATCACGTTGATCCCCAGTCCGTAGCTTCTGAAGGTTTCGTTCATGAGGTCCGCCCCGGCGACTTCAATGGCGCTCCGCTCCGGACTCATGATGTCCATAATCGCCCGGTCACCTACCAGCATATTTATCACCGAGCGGGACACGTCACGAATGGTCCGCTCCCGTTCCCTCACATTAAACAGCCATGCTTTTGAGTCCGTAATGCGGTACTGGATAATCCACTCCACATCCACGATGTTAAGATCCCCGGTAAGCATAGTAGCCTCGCTGGCCTCTCCCGAATAAGTGGAAGATATTCCACTTTGCAAAGTGCGGAAACCGAATTGCTCGGTCCGCACCGCCTTTACATTCACCGTATAATTCCGGTCAATGCCGAAAGGCAGCTTAAACTGTAAGCCCGGCCCTCTGGTGGTGAGATATTTGCCGAGACGGGTGATCACCGCCTCCTCGGCCTGGTCCACAATGTATACAGTGGTTCCCAGGAGAATCAGCACTACAATCCCTATAGCAGCCAGGCTCAGCCCGGCCGGGTTTAAAAATTTGCCTACCTTTGGGGGGGTAAAATGTTGCATAAAAGCCTCCGGTTACAGTATACGGGAACAGGGGATGATTTACTATCCTTGGGGGCACGTCATGGCAGCCGGTAATTCCCGCAGGTGGATGGCTGCCTGTTGCAAGGGAAACTGTCCGCGACGCATGATCAGCCTGATATTCGCATGTTGGGTAATGCATACCATGTAATCATCTTGTAAACAGCCGGAACGTTATGCGCCATTTTGTTTGGGATTCTGGTTTAATACCACGCGGCTTGCCGAGCGGAGGATCAAAAAAAAAATACCGCGCTGTATAAAAAAGCATACGTGCCATTATGCGTACCATTGCTCTTTATCCGGGGTTATGGTACACTACTTTAGTGGATGGGAAAAATAAATTATGGATCATCCTCAATCCTGCGGCGGGAAAGGGGAAGGCCTTTAAACAACACCGCAAAATTGATGATTTTCTCCACATGCAGGGGCAACCCTACGAGATCATCTTTACTAAATACCCGGGAGACGCTCTGGATATTGTCCGGAACCTGCCTCTTGGGCAGGACGATCCGGTAGTCGCGGCCGGCGGGGACGGGACCTGTAATGAAGTGGTGAACGGGCTTTTGACCCGCGATCCCGCGTCGTCGGAGCGGCCGCCCGTCCTGGGGGTTCTCCCTATCGGCAGGGGTAATGATTTTTCCTCTACTCCGGGAATAAGTGAAGATATTAATAAGGCCCTGGATATTCTTGTCCGGGGGAACATGCGGCCTCTGGACGCGGGCTTTGTAAAGGGGGGATTTTTCCCGGATGGCCGCTATTTTATCAACGGTGTGGGGATCGGTTTTGATACCAAGGTCGGCTTCGCGGCGGCCAAACTGAAGATCAAGTCAGGCCTGGCTTACGCGGCCGGGGCGTTCCTGACCATGATCCGCTATGAGCCTTCGCCGCTCCTGCGTATCCGCTACAATGATAAAGAAGATACCCTGTCCGCCGTTATTGTCTCGCTCATGAATGGCCGCCGTATGGGGGGCAGTTTTTTTATGGGGCCGAATGCCCTGCTGGACGACGGGGCCTTGGACATCTGTTTTGTGCGGCATCCGCCGACGCGACTTAAGCTCATCAAAATAGTGTTCCATTATCCCAAGGGAACTCAGGCTGAATGTGAAGGGGTTTTTACCGGCCGAGCTTCTCATTTTCAGCTAACGGCATTGGAAGGGGGCATGGCCGCCCACTGCGACGGGGAGACCGTGTGCTACGACGGCAAAGAGCTCGAGATCACCTGTGTCCCCGCTGCGCTCAGGCTTATCGGAGGGTAACGTGGGTTTCAGAAGAGCGGCCGTTAATATGGTACTCAAAGGGATCCTCAACGTCCTCTGTGACATCGATTATCGGGAGTTTTCGGAGATCCTTTCAAGGACTGAACCGTTGATCGTGGTGGTAAATCACATTAATTTCCTTGAGGTGCCGATTCTGGTAACTCACAGTTATCCCCTGTACCTGACCGGTCTTGTTAAATCCGAAACCTGGAACAATCCTATCTTTGCCTTTTTGTTTGATACCTACAAGGCGATCCCTATAGACCGGAACGGCGCCTACCAGGAGGCCTTTAAGCGGGTACGGGACGCCATGGACGAGGGCTTCTTTGTATGCATTGCCCCTGAGGGAAAACGGAGTAAAAACGGTGCGCTGGGAAGGGGAAAGGCCGGAGTTATCCAATTGGCGATGTATACCAATTCGCCGGTGCTGCCCATAGTGCATTATGGAGGCGAACATATATGGGAGAATATCCGGCGTTTCAGGCGGACCCGGTTTTGTTTCAAAGTGGGCCGCCCTTTCAGAATAAAGTTTAACGGCAGGCCGGATCGGGAAGTCAGGGAAGAGATGCTGGGTGAGGTCATGGGCCAGATGGCCCGGCTCCTGCCTGAGGAAATGAGGGGCGCCTATGCCGAACAGGCCGCGCGGGAATGTAAATACCTGGAGTTCCTCTGTTGACCCATATCTTTGATGTTGATTACACCGTTATACGCAATTCAACCACATGGTATTTTATACGTGAGGCTATCACCAGGGGAGTTATCAAATTTTCCCAAATCCGCAGACTTCCTCTTGAATGGTTCAAGTATAAAATAGGGCGGGCTAATCAGGAGTTTATTGAAGATTCGATAAGGCATATCACGGGTATTGAAAAAGGCGTTCTGGAACAAATTGCCGAGGATAGTTTTGTACGCGGCATGAAACCCAATGTCTACAGCGGCGCCCTTAATCTCATCAAGGAAATCCGGGGCCGCGGCGAGGCGATATTTTTCGCCACTTCCTCGTTTCACACCCTGATTAAACCGCTGGAACGTTTTTTAGGCATCGCCGGTTCCATTGCCAACAGCCTGGAATTTACGGACGGCAAAACCACTGGCCGGCTCGTCGGGGAGAGCGTCTTCGGCGTGAAAAAGAAAGCCGCTGTGGAAGCATGGTTAAAAGAACGGGCCTTGCCGCCCAAGGATCTCCACTTTTACTCGGATTCATACACCGATCTTCCCCTGCTTGCGTACTGCGGCCGTCCGGTAGCGGTCAACCCTGATCGCTTTCTTGAAAGGGAAGCGAAAAAGCGGGGCTGGCAGATCCTGCGTTTCAAAGAAACTATCGGCCAAACCTGATTCTGAGTCCGGCTATTCCCTGTTTTCCGAATATTTACTATACTTATAAAATCATCTATAATATTATCGTAGAGTGATTCGTGGTGAGGGTTTCATACCTTGTCGGGTCTTCGGGCCGTGTTTGCCGCAAGGTATATTGGAGTTGGGGAGTTTTAATGAAAGAAAATATATCGGTTGTGCCTTTACTGTTTTCCAAGGAATGGAATTTGTCCGCGAAGATGCTCTATGGTTTTATCAAAATGAGAAAAGCCAGGCTTTTTCCTAAACATGATTATAACTACAATCATTTTAATAACCTGGCCCTGGTCTATTTCAAACTAACCCCCGCCTGTAATCTCCGCTGTGTCATGTGCGGACAGTACGGCGAAAAGGGCATAATGAAAGACTGCGCCGCTGAGGAAACAAAAAAAATTCTGCCTCTGGAAACCTGGAAACAGTTCATTGATGAAATCGCGCCTCAAAGGCCGGTGACTTATATCTGGGGCGGCGAGCCTTTCCTTTATCCCGACCTTATCCCCCTTGCCCGGTATATGGTACAGAAGGGCCTTTTTGTAAGCGTCAATACCAACGGTACATTGATGGAGCGTTATGCCGAAGACATTGTCCGGGACAAATGGAGTACCATTTTTGTTTCTCTGGATGCCTTCCGTGATGTGAATGACGCCATGCGGGGCAAAGGCGCTTATGATCGGGTTATCGCCGGTTTCAAAGCGATCAACCGGGAAAAACAGAAACAGAAATCCAATTATCCTCTTTTGGGGATAGTTACTGTAGTAACCAATAAAAATTACATGGATCTGGATAACCTCGCCGAGGCAAGCCGGGAGCATAACCTGGGCATCCATGTATTCAATCTGGGAACCTATACCAATGACAATATCGTCGCCGAACAGCGCCGCTTTATGCGGGAAAAACTTGATACCGACATTGACTGCCTTGAAGGTTACAACACCGGCTACAATCTGGGCATCGACGGACAGAAACTCCATGATATATTACAGAACATCCATCACAAAGACTATGGCCACCTCATGATCACCGTGCCGGTTCTGAACCCCGAAAAAACCCACACCTATTACGCGGACCTTGAAACGCCGGTACGGAACCACTGCATCGTTCCCTGGTGCCAGGCCAACGTCAACTACGACGGCGCCGTACATTTCTGCGCGGACTATCCTGACTACATCCTGGGCAACATTACCCAACAGTCATTCAAAGATATCTACAATGGAGACCGGGCTAACAAATTCAGGAAAACCATCCACGCCTGTGAGGGAGGGATGTCTCCGGGCTGCCTCCGTTGTTATCAAAACATGCTCTTTGGAAAAAAAATAAAAGGCTATTGAACTTGAGGCTGTTCCAAAACTTCAGTTTTTGGAACAGCTTCCATTGAGAATCCTTTACAGTATGTCCCAGCTCCTCAGCCGTTTTCCCAGCGAGTCGGTCAGTATAGCCGCTGTCAAAGCCTTAGCCTCCTGAAGCGATTTATTGTCCATGGTGTAACGGCCAAGCAGTGAAGGCGCAAGCGGATTGACCGCCGCAAGCCACCGCCTGCATCCAGGGCCGGCAAGGAGCAAGCCGCCGCCGTCAGCCTCAGCGGCCGGGCCGCCGGGTTGATATCCGGCGTTGGCGCAGGCCGCACAGAGCATACCTCCCTCCCGGGGCGAGTACCAGAGCGGGCCGTCCGGGGTAGAGGATTTTCCGCAGGAAACACAAGATTCCAATTCGGGCTGAAGTCCCTGAAAGGCGGCCCAGCGCCATAAAAAATAAACAAAAATCCGTTCGCACAACTCCTCTCCGGCCTCTTCCATGGCGTCCAGGACCGCCTCGGCCAGGGCCAGCGCCTCTCCCCAGTTCCCGCCGCCGCCGTGTGAGGCAAGGATAGTTTCCGCCACCGCGTCAGCTGTTATGGTCCGCTCATACAGTTCCCGCAGTCCCGGCCGCCAGGAACGCACATCAAAATCGCTGAGCTTCCGGAAATCCTTCGCCGGCTCGTGGTATATCCAAACCTGTCCTGAATGAAACGGCGCCGTATGAGAGCGCAGTTTGCTCTTGGGCCCGCCGAACAGTGTGACCCGGAGTACCCCCGCCTCCGCGGTGAGCAGCCATACTTCCCGATTGGATTCCCCTGAGGAGCGGTTCCTGAGAATCAGCGCGGAATAACTTTGGGTACGGGACATGATTCATTGTAAATGAGGAAAGGGCAAATAGCAAATAGGGATATGTTTTTTCCTGAAAAATTTGCCGTTTGCCCCCATATTTTCGTATATTAATAATAATGTCGGTGAATAGCGTTTCGCGGCGCATCGTGATTTCAGCGGCGGAAGGAGTATCTGTGTGGCGAAAAAAAATATTCTTGGTTTTATCAAAACCCCTTGCCGGTTTGCTTTTGCTGCGGGCCTTGTGCTGGGGCTTGCCCTTGCCGCTATATTCTTTGGAATCAGGGCAAACGGTGAGCGGGAGCGTCTCAGAGAACGAGCTGTCCAGGTTGATAGAGATCTCGAATCAGCTCGTCGATCTCAACGAGAAGCTCAGGAGCGAGCTGGAAGACTCGCGGAAGAACTCGAAGAGCTTGCAGGATACGCTCGGGAAATCGAAAGAAGAACTGGACGCATTGAGAACGGAATTGGAACACTTACGGACGGCATCGACAGCGCTCTTGAACACTCAGGAAAAATCTCAGACGGACTTAGCCTTGCTGCAAACAGCATTGACGAAAGCCGAGTCCTCCTTGACGAGCTTGGAGCAATCCTTCGCAGCCTATCGCCAAACCGCGGAACTACAGATAGCGCGCCTTGAAAAAGCCCGCGGCGGCTGGCGCGTCGCTTTTTTAGCTGCCTGCGGCGCCGCCTTGGCGGGAGTAATTACAGCGGCGGCAGTGACAGCGCGGTAATATCAGCTGCAGCGCGTTTTTTAGAGCTCCAACGCAAAGATTTTGCTCTTACGGTTCTGATCGTAAACCCTGCGCTTCCGCTCCGGCAGGCTTTCCAGCGCTGCTTCCCTGAATCCCAGCGTCTCAAACCAGTCCTGGGTATGGGTGGTAAGCACAAAGACCCGGTTCATGTGGTTTTTGCGGGCCTTTTCGATAAGGAAGTTCACGATACGCCGGCCAAGGCCAAGGTCGGCGTAGAGCGGATCGGTGGCAATCGCCGCGATTTCACCCTGGCCCTCTCCCCAATCATGCAGGGCGCCGCAGGCGTGTATTGAGTCATCGATCTCGAAAACCATGTAGTCGGCTTTCTTTTCCTGAATTTGTTCGGCGCTGCGCCGGATTAGAATTCCTTTTTGCATCAGAGGTTCCATCAGCCGCAGAATATCCGGCAGGTCTCTACTGTGGAAAGCGCGGATCGCTTCATATTTGTCCGTGTAAACCATGGTTCCCACGCCAAGGTTGGAAAAAAGTTCTTTGAGTACCGCCCCCTCGTTTCTGCCGTCGATGATATGCACCCGGTCAACCCCGGCCCGGCACGCCTTCAGCGCCAGTCTGAGTTCCCGCAGGGTCCGCTTCCGCGTGTCATCCGCTCCGGCAGCGACGTTAGCTGCAATTACAGTATCTGCCTCCTGAGGCGTCAACTGTACCAGGCTGCCGTCGGCCCTGGTCTCAAGATTCTGAGGCAGCTTGAAAGCATCTGTCCGCAGCCCTCCGTGCACCGAGACAATGAAGAATTTAACCGCCCCCAGTGCCACCGCCGCCGCCAGGGCGATCTCGTCACTGGGCACATTGTAGGGCCTGCCCGAAGGACTCCAGCCGATGCAGGGCAGAATAGGCACCATCCCCAGGTTCAGTACCCGGCTGATTGAATCGGTGTATATCTTGTCCACCGTGCCGGTATGTTCCATATCAACGCCGTCCACTACGCCCAAGCCCCTGGCCCGCACGAAATTCCCAATCAGTGCGTCCACCTTACTGCCCGAAAGAAAAGTCATAAACCTGGTCGCCACATGAAAAGCCGCCATCTCCACAAAAGGAATCGCCTGCGCCGTGGTGATCCTGGTCGGCCCCGGCAAATCAAGCGAAGCGGCATAAGAGGAAACAAGACCGTGTTTTTGGAGCACCGTGTCAATCCACTCCTTGGCCCCCGGTACAATCACTACCTTGAACCCGGTCTGCGCCAACAGCGCCAGATCCTTCATCAAATAGGGAAACCCCGGATCCTCGGTTACTGGAAAATCAATTTTAAACACCATGGTGGAACCTTCAAAACGGCTCTGATAATGAAAAGCGTCACGGATCAGATCCACCTGGGATAAGGGGGCATTATGCATAGAATAATTGTAATATGGGGAAAAGGGCAGAGGCAAGCAGGCGGGGGCAGGGCATAGCGCAGGGCGGCCTGTATATATATTATAGTAGAAAATATATCTCTCCGTCCCACACACCGCAAGATGTTCCATGTTCTTCTGCTAATGCACCGGGAATCGGCAGCGCGCCGCCGCTTGCTAAGCGGGAAAAAATCCGCTATTTTGGAAGACAGATAAGGAGGCGCGGTTCAATGAACGGCAAAAAAAACGGCAAGTCTCTTGCGGCCTTTATTCGTGGCGAGGGTTTAATACCCTGCCGGACCGGAGGTCCGATCTCTGCCGCGTGCTTGTTGATTATGGCGGCCGTGATGCTTATTTCCTGCGGGACCTCCCGGAGCGCCAGGCGCGAAATCATCCCCTTCCCAGAGGGAACTATCTGGAAATATACCGATCAGAGTGGAACCCGTTATCAGAAATTCTTTGCCGGAGGGGGCTTACTCGTTCTGGGCGATATAGTGGGAAACGATAATCAGTGGTATCAGGAAAACTCAACCTTATATTTTTCAATCAACAGCGGCTACGCCGAGTATATGGGGGAATTTGTCGACAGCCAAACCATCCGGGGCAGCGCCCATGACCTTATGGGGGAGACTTGGAATTTTGAGATGACCCGGGAAACCGATCCCGCCCTGCTGGCGCGCTATACCCATCAGGAAACCTGGGAAAACGGTTCCATCTTCCCGCGCTTTACCTGGCCGCTCAGGGGCATTAACGAAATACGGGTCAGAAACCCCAACGCGTTTTCCTTATGGGTGGCTATCCGCGGCGACAGCGGCGGCGCCGAGGACGGCGGGGTAGATTTTCACGTACCACCCTCTTCCTTTAACTCGGTTTTTATTCCCGACGGCGGCTACCGAATCTATTTTGTCTTTTCCTATGAACCGAGGGTCCTGTACCGGGGAGATGGTTTTTACCTGGCGGACTACGGATTTGAGATAGACGTGGTGCCGGACGATAACGGCAATTACGGTATACACCGCGCTAATTAATGCCGCCGCAAGGCTTCCGGTCTTTCCCCTCAAGGAACTACATACCATGGCGGAAACCCTGGCGGCAGGAGCAAGCGCGAACCTGTGGTTCGACGGGGTATGGACCTCGCCTTTCAATGAGCCTCTGCGGAGCAAAGCTCGGACCTCCGGTCCGGCGGGGTATTAAACCAGACTTTCGAATCAACGTCTGTCCGCAGAGCAGATGACTTTACGGACAGGCGCCGACGTATTAGTCTTTTCTTCATTTTACGCCGAAAACACGGATGAAATTAGAAATACCGCTTCAGCAGTCCCTGGAAGCCAGCGCAGTGGCGGGCTTCGTCACGGGCCATTTCGTGGACCGTGTCGTGGATGGCGTCCAGTCCCTTTTCCTTGGCGCGCTTGGCGATATCGGTTTTGCCGGCGCAGGCGCCGTGTTCAGCCTCAACACGCAGTTCAAGGTTTTTCTTTGTACTGCTGGTGATTACCTCTCCCAGAAGTTCGGCGAATTTGGCGGCGTGTTCAGCTTCTTCGAAAGCATAGCGCTTGTAGGCCTCGGCGATTTCGGGATAGCCTTCCCGCTCAGCGACCCGGCTCATGGCCAGGTACATTCCCACTTCACAACATTCACCATTGAAGTGAGCCTGCAGGTCTTTCACGATGTCCGCGTCCACGCCTTTGGCAACGCCAACCACATGTTCAGAGGCAAAAGCCCCGCCCGCAGTCTGCTCCTTGAATTTAGAAGCCGGGGCCTTGCATTGGGGGCACGCATCGGGAGCGCTGTCGCCGGTGTGGACATAGCCACAAACTGTACAAACCCATTTTTTCATTTTTTACTCTCCATTTCCATAAAATTTAACGGCCTAAGGCCGTGTTTTCCTGTTTGACGGAATATTTTCCGTGATTTTCGGTACAATCGTTACATAAACCATAAAACAAGGTCTTTCGCTTATCAATAGTACATCCTGGTATTTCAATTGAAAGTCTTGTGTTTATTTCAGAACTAATTTCTTCTCCAAGATCAAGCACGGCGCCGCAGCATTCACATATAAAGTGAGGATGAGGTTCCGCCCGGCCGTCAAAACGCTCCTCTCCCTTAATCACCCCAACGGAAATCACCTTGCCTTCCTGCCGGAAGATATCGATGTTCCGGTACACTGTCCCCAGGGAAAGATCGGGAATAGCCGGTTTGAGCTTGCCATAGATCCATTGGACGCCGGGGTGGGATTTAGTCGACTGAATCACCCGCAGAATCGCGTCCCGTTTACTGCTGTGTTTTCTCAGTATTTTTCTCATCTCTATTTAATAATAATAACTATTATTGATTTTGTCAAACAAATTTTTTTCTTTATTGAGGCTGTTCCAAAACTTCAGTTTTTGGAACAGCTTCCTTTAAAAACCGCGGTTTTGTAGGACGTAGGCCGAAAAACCGCAAGAGCTTGTTCCAAAACCATGCGCTTTAGCGCATAGT
>JAISBR010000032.1 GCA_031266095.1 Treponema sp.
TGAATCCCGAAGGCCGGTTTGTGTACTGCACCAACGCTTTTCTCCGGGAAGCGAACATTGAAAATTTCGGGCTTATCAACGGCCATTCCTACCGGGATGTGTTCGACAAATTTGCCAACCCCGAATGGGGAGCCAGGCTTTTTGAGATATTCAGCGTCGCCGTCGCGGAGCGCAAGTCCCTGACCCTCCAGGAACAGGTCGATATCCGCGGCGACGGACGGCCCCGGCGTTATGTCATCCACTTTACCCCCATGCTCAACGAACAGGGCGGCGGGGAGGGGGCCATGCTGATGCTCCACGACGTGGAGGAGCTTGCCCAGGCCAAGGAGCAGGCGGAGGCGGCCAGCTCCGCCAAATCGGACTTCCTGGCCAATATGTCCCACGAAATCCGCACCCCCATGAACGCCATCATCGGCATGACCGCCATCGCGAAGGCCTCCGGGGAACCGGAAAAAAAGGATTACTGTTTAGAGAAAATAGAAAACGCCTCCACCCATCTTCTGGGGGTCATCAACGACATTCTGGATATGTCCAAGATCGAGGCGAACAAGTTCGATCTTTCCTACTCGGAATTTAATTTTGAAAAAATGCTCGTCCGCACGACCAATGTGGTGGAATTTAAGGTTGAGGAGAAGCGGCAGAATTTCTTTATCAACTGCGACGAGGATGTTCCTGATTTTATAGTCTGCGACGAGCAGCGGCTTTCCCAGGTTATAACCAACCTCCTTTCCAATGCCATAAAATTTACCCCCAATGAGGGAAATATCACCATGAATGTCCGCAAGGCGGACGAAAAGGACCGGCTCTGCACTATCCAGGTTGAGGTGCGCGACACCGGCATTGGCATTTCGGATGAACAGAAGTCGCAGCTTTTCAATTCCTTTGTCCAGGCGGACAGCAGCATTTCACGGCGCTTCGGGGGCACCGGTCTGGGGCTGGCTATTTCGAAGCGGATCGTGGAGATGATGGACGGCCGGATCTGGGTGGAATCGGAGCTGGGCAAGGGCTCGGTGTTTAAGTTTTATTTCCAGGCCGAGCGGGGCCAGGGAGTGAAAAAGACCGTCGCGAAGAGAAGCGCCCTGAACCTCGAAGCGCTCCAGGCGCTGGTGGTGGACGATTCTGAGGATCTGCGGGAATATTTTCTGTCCATGGCGAAGAAAATTGGCTTCCGCTGCGATGCCGCCGAAGGCGGAGAGGCGGCGGCAAAGCTCCTAGAGGAGGGCAGGCATTACGATATATTTTTTGTGGACTGGCGCATGCCCGGAATCAACGGCGCGGAATTCACCCGGACCATCAGAAATACGGTGGGCGACAAAGCAATAGTGATTATGATTTCCGCCGTGGAGTGGGCCCGGATCAAAGAGGAGGCGAAGTCGTCGGGGGTCAACGGCTTCATCCCCAAACCCCTGTTCCCATCCCTTATTGTGGACTGCCTTAACCAGTACCTGAGCCATCCCGGAGATCTCCATATAGGGGAAGAAACAGAAGCCAAAGCGGATCTGAGTCTGGAGGGAAAACGGGTCCTTCTGGCGGAGGATGTGGAAATTAACCGGGAAATTGTGATAGCCCTGCTGGAGCCCTACGGCCTTGCGATAAACTGCGCCGAAAACGGCGTTGAGGCGGTCAGGGAATTCGAAGAGCGCCCCTTCGACTACGACATCATCTTTATGGATGTCCACATGCCCGAGATGGACGGGTACGAAGCTACCCGCCGAATCCGCGGCCTCGATATGCCCCGCGCCAAAGAAATACCCATCATCGCCATGACCGCCAATGTCTTTGCCGAGGACGTGGAAAAATGCAAGGCCGTGGGGATGAACGACCATGTGGGCAAACCCCTGGACCTGGAACAGGTGCTGGCCGCCCTGGTAAAATACACCGGCCCGGAATACGCTTTGGTAGGATGAAACATAATCTCCATCTCCGCCTGGCAGTTAGCAGCTACCTGAGGCGAAGTTGGACATTTTACACTTTTATTCTGTCTTTGTATTTTTGTACGTATAAATCTAATACGTTATTTATCATCGTTTGATACTTTACATTATTTCTCTCCGCAGACCGTTTAAAGAAATCAACACTTTTGCTGTTTAAAGTTATAGTGACTTTTATTTTTGGTTCTTTTCTCACCAATTGCTCCGGCGGTGGTAAAAAATCAGCTATAATTTCTCCGTCCGCAATACTTTTTGAAACGTTTTTTGGGGCGTTAGTGTAAATTATTTTTTTGTTCATATCTGTCTCTCCCTTCTCGCCAATATCCGGCTCCAAATATTCGGATATTTTCATTTGTCATACATATTATTATACATATAATATACCATATTGTCAATGACTTTTGAAAAATATTGTTATAATTTT
Organism: Treponema sp.; assembly: GCA_031266095.1. The sequence goes on from JAISBR010000032.1 coordinate 2,356, forward strand.
TTAGCGTATATTTTTTTAGACATTTTTGCCCAATTTCGCCTAACAAATAATAAGCGTCATCACGGAACTTGAACTGTTGTCTTTTCCTCTCATCACGGAAGAACAGGAAACGAAGATTAAAGCATTTTTAGCAGAGCGGGAAATTGTTCCCTTGACCGAAGAAATCAAGCATAAAGCCATTGAATTTCGCCGCAAGACCAACAAGAAATTACCCGATTCCATTATTGCCGCAACCTCCACAGTTTCCAACGCAAGGCTTATCACCCATGATAAGGAACTGCTCAAATTATCTTTCCCCGGACTCCATACGATGCCGGTTCATTCCCCCGCCGGAACCAAGTAACCGTGAACCGTGAGTAGTGAACAAAACTGCTCACTGCTCACGGTTCTTTTGCTACCTGCTAATCGTTGCCTTTTATGTTTTCCGCTATTTCTTTTGTGTTGTTGGCAAGCGCAGCAAATAGCCGCAGTTGTTCCGCGATGAAACGGGTTATAATGAAAAAGCCAATAATTGGCCCGATAATGATCACCGCCGCTCCGAAATTCATAAACCCCAGGCCCATTGAACGGAAAAGATAATAAGACTCCCTTCCAAGAAAAATTGTTGCCACCAGCCCGGCGCCGGCTCCGATAATGCCGATCAGGGTCCCCAGCCATTCTCCGAAGGTTTGCAGTATTCTTGAGAAAATCGGCGTTGCGATGAATTCAGAATCGGCGGCGGCGGCGACTTTGGTCCGTCTGTCCCACCACAGTTGGAAGCCTATCCAGCAGGCAAAGGCGATGACCAGCCAGGCAAAAACGAAGGCGGCGGCATATTTTGCCCCGTATCTAAAAAAACCGGAATTGACGGCCATAAAAATAATTGCCAGGGGAAGCAGCAGGCTTATTACCGCCATTACAACATACAAAAGGTTGAAAATTTTCCCCTTGCCGATATACTCCAGATAGGGTTTTGAAAAAGTAAAAAAAGGAGTTTTGAGCGCCTGTTCAAATCTCTTTTTCACATCGCTCCCGCCAACACTAAAACCACTCATACAGTTACCTCCATAACAATTAATAATTAGCAGATAACCATTAGCAAGTAGTAAAATTGCTAATGGTTATCTGATTTTCACTGTTCTTACTCCGGCATGGGGAAGTCCGTCTGCTTGCCCGAAAAGTCTGTGCCCGCTATTTCCGTGGACACGTCTCCGTAAGACCCGCCGTAGTGGAATATCGCGGTCTGCGCTTTGAGAAACCGCACCCCGGTAAGGGTTACGGGGTTGCCGGTCATGTCCATGGCGTCTTTGACGTAGAACTTGTCTCCCAGGCAATCCACGTAGCCGGGCGTAGAGGCCAGGTTGGCGCCGTAACTGCCAGTGTCAATATCGCCCCGATCCTTTAACAGGGTGAAGGTGTAGGTTACCCAGTCCCCCGTAACACCCCAGTCGTAGGGCCAGCCCCCGGGTAGAAATCCGCGGCGGCCCTTTGAATCGGTCCAGTAGACTTTCCGGAGTGTCTGGCCGTATTCGTTGACGGAGCCGCCGCCGCCAGCCTCAAAATACCGCAGCGCGTAACGGCGGGTTATCTGGGCCTTCGAAACCGGGTTGTCATCCTCTCCTCCCTTGAGTTCGTACCAGGTCTCATCGGCCAGGCTGTTGCCGTTCCGGTCCTCCTGCACCCACACCACTCCGGCTTCCCACCAGCCGGAAAAGGAGTTGCCGTCTATTATATAACCGATCCGGTGTTCCACGCCAAACACCTGGTAGCCTCCAGCGCTGCCCAGACTCCAGCCGTAGCCGCTGGCCCCCTTTTCAGCCATCTGGCCGGGGCCGTAATTCTTGAAGCCCGCAGTTTTGCTTACCGGCGGCGGGTTGGTGTCAAAGCAGACTACCTTGGTGGAAGCGGTTTTCGTTATGTTCCCGCCGGTGACAAAGTTCCTGCCCGTTACGCTGACGCTGACGTCGTAGGTCCCCGCAGCCGGGGGGTAAAACGGAGCAATTACCCGCCCCTGTCGGTGGTCCAGGACCCCCCCGACACGGTCCAGGTGTAGGACGCTCCCGCGTCGCTGTGGTCGGCGTTGTAGCCTACCAGGTAGCGGACCAGCGTAAGGATCAGGGTTTCCCCGGGTTTGGCGTAGTACTTCCCTTCGTTGATCCCCCCGCTCTTGCCCGCGCCGCCGGGGTCCCCGGCGTGACGCATATACCCGTAGTCAAACCAGACCTCGGGCTCCGTGTCTATCACCATCACCTCAAGATCAAAGTTCCTGCCGTCCAGGGTAAAATTGAGGGTCTGTTTGTCCTTTATCAGGCTGGGGTTGTAGCCGGTAATGCCGGCCAATTCTTCGGCGGCGATGCTGCCGTTGGCGTAGGACAGCATGACCGGCGCCCCGCCGCCGGCGCTGACGGATAATCTGATATTCCAACTTTCCGGGGTCAGGGCCTCGCCCTTGATGTAGATATTGCGATAAGCGTTCTTTTCCTTGTTGTTGTGCCCAGCCCACTGGGGGGTGTTGATGCTCACCACCGCGTCCTCCCCTATGCGGGTGGAAATGCCCGGAAGGGCCGCGGTCTTGCCATTCACCCTGACGCTCACGTTCTGGGGTCCCCGTTTGGATATGTTGTACCCATAGACGCCCGCGATGCCGGTGAGGTCCGAGGTAGTATTGTCGGAATAATGCCCGGTAACCACCAGGCCTGTCCGGTCGAATTCCCTGCCCACATCCTGGGTTTTATTCGCGGGGCCTTCAACGCTGATGGAGAGGAGCGCCTTGTCGGTGTTGAGCGCCTGGATCCAGAAGTAGGCCGTATAGTTTCCCGCCCGGACATTGACCCTTTTGACCGTGGGCACGCCCATGCCGGGAGCGTCTGTCTGATACCCCCCCGTCATGGGCTCCAGGGTTCCGTCGCTGTACACCCAGGCGACTTCCAGGCCCGCCGGGTTAAAGGGCTGGTTTAAGGCGTAGAGGGTCATGTCCGGCGGACTGGTTACGACGATCCCGGTTTTTACCGCCACTTCCGGCGGGATTTCCGGGGGCTTATACACCGCCCCGGTTGTTTCCCGCTCCTCTATGCCGTCCCGGTCTATGCCGACTTTTATGTTCCCGGTTTTTAGCGTCATAATCGTCAGGGACCACTGCCGGCCGCTGCCGGTAAAATTCAGGGAAAAGGCGCTGCCCGTGTCATTGGCAAAACAGATATGCTGGAGGCTGAGGTCTTCCACGGCTTCGCTAAAGACAAAGTCTATCCTGCCGGAAGGCTCCGCGCCGGCCGTGACGTCCGCAACCGCGTCGTAGGAAACGGGCTTGTACGGTTACGGTCTTTTCCCCGGCTTCTATGCCGGTTTTATTTATAGAGACCGTTATATCCCCGGCGCTTTCCGCCGTGATCCCCAGGGACCAGGTTTTCCCGCCCCCGGAAAGCGCTCCCTTGGTAACGCTGCCCGTCCCGGCGTTCAGCCTGATGTCCGCCCCGGTCAGGAAAACCGCTTCGCCAAAGCTGAGGGTAATCACGGAGGAAGCCCTCCGCTCCCCGCCGTTCGCCGCAGCGTCGAAACTGAGCAGGGTTTGTTCCGCGGCCTTGTATACGTCCACAGTCCTTTGCCGGTCCTCAACGCCCTCTTTGGTTACGGCAACCCTCACGCTCCCCGCGCTTTCCACGACGATTTCCAGGGACCACTCCTTCCCGCTTCCGGTAAGGCTGCCCGGGTTAACCCTGCCCGTGCCGTTGACCAGGCTTAGATGTCCCGCTTCCAGATCCGGAAGGTCTTGGTCAAAGGCAAAGACGATGGCGGTGGAATCCTCCGTTCCGTTCGCGCCGTTGGCCTTCGCAGTATAACTAACCGGTTTGTACTGGTGTATGGTTAGGGTCCTTTCCTGGTCCTCTATGCCGTCCCGGTTTATCCTGACCCGGATCTCCCCGGCTTTGAGCGCCGTTATCCCCAGGGACCAGTCCTGCCCGCTCCCGGTGATGGCGATCTTATCAACGCTGCCCGCAGGGCTGAGCACAATGTCCCCCGTGGTAAGACCGACAATAGCCGCGTCAAAGGAAAAGTCGATTTTGGCGGAGGACACCGCGCCGGATTCCCCATCCGTAGTTATGCTGTAGGCGGCGGGTTTATACACGGCCACCGTGAATTCCAGGGCCAAACGGGCCCTCTGGTAGAACACGACGGAGTGAGCAGCCACGCCGACTTTGTCGCGTACGGCAACGGCAAGTATCTTGCGGTAGGCAAGGGCCGAAGGCTGGCGCGGACCGACGCGGAGACGGCGAGAAAGTAGTAATTGTTCATGGAGGCTGTTCCAAAAACTGAAGTTTTGGAACAGCCTCCATTGAGAGCGTTTTTAAAAATGAAAGAAGGGAACTAAGGTCTAACAGGCGAAACAGCGAATTGTATGCCCCGTCTCGATCTCCTTCATAGAGGGTTTTTCCGTGAAACAATGTTCCCGCGCCTGAGGACAGCGTTCAACGAAAGCACAGGAATCCTGCGCGGAATAGGCCTGGGGAGGCGTCTCGGGAAGGACTCCTTCCGCGGAGGGGGGAAGTGGAATACCGGAGGTATGAAGCGAGAGGGGAGGGGGAGACTTTCCCCCGGTGGCTGATGAAAAGAGCAGCCTGGTATAGGGGTGCAGACCCTGCCGGTACAGTTCCATGGCCGGCGCTTCCTCCATAAGCTCGCCGCGGTACATGACGCCGATGCGGTCGCAGAAATAGCAGGCTACTTTCAGGTCATGAGCGATGAACAGAAAGGAGATGTCCCGTTTTTGGCGGATGTCCAGGAGCAGGTTGAGGATTTGACCCTGAATGGAAACGTCCAGGGCTGAAACCACCTCGTCACAGATGAGGAGTTCGGGCCGCATCAGAATGCCGCGGGCGATAGAGATCCGCTGGCGCTGACCGCCTGAGAATTCCGAGGGCCGCCGCTCCAGGTCCGCTGAGGAGAGGCCCACCTCTTCCAGAACGGCCGCCGCTTCCTGCCGGAGCCGTTTTTTTCCGGCCCCCCGTAGCGGCGCGGACCAGCGTGGACCGGCGATGAGCACTTCATATACACTCATCCGGGGATTCAGAGAGCGGGCAGGGTCCTGGAACACGTATTTCACTTTTTCCCGATACTGCCGCAGCTCCTCTTGCCGCAGGGCCGCTACTTCCATTGGGCCTGTTTCCCGATGATACAGGATGCTTCCGCCGTCGGCTTCGTACATTCGCACGAGGAGGCGCGCTGTAGTGGTTTTACCGCAGCCTGATTCGCCCACCAAGCCGTACGTTTCGTTGGCCCCGATTGAAAAAGAAATATCGTTTATCGCGTTGACAAAGCGGCCAAAACGGGCAAAGAAACCCGCTTCCAGGTTGAAGCGCTTTCGTAGATGGGAAACCGTCAAGAGAGGCATACATTCAGTATACCGGCGGCGGTAAATGAGCGCAATCGCTTTGCCTCAAAAAAGCCCCCGGTACGGTGATGATATAGTCACTCCCGTGGGTAGAGCTGGTCACTTCGATACTATAGAGGTTGTTGCCCATGTTCTTCGCTCTGAATTTCCGCGCACAGACCACCGGCACATTAAAGAATTTACAGACACCCCTTCGGGCCTGCCGCTTGCTTCACCCATAACCGGGCAAGGATACGCTGATCGGGCAACCCGGATTTGAACCGGGGACCCCAAGTCCCCCAGACTTGTACGCTAAACCAACTGCGCTATTGCCCGTTCAGGGTATCCTCGCCTTTATACACGGCCCGATCACGTTATCATGATCATCCGGATCTGTCAATATGCTTTGTGTGCCTTACGTGTATGTCGTTGTCCTGCTCCGTCCGGCACGAGAACGCCGTTACAGCTTCAGCAGCGATTTATCGTAATCCGCAGGCGGCGTATAGCCTAAAAGCTGTATACAGGTGGCCGCGATTGAACTAATCCCCAGGCCATCGTTGAGGCCGCCCTCTTTCGGTTCATTGAGATACTCGCCTTTACATTCGGGATCATAGATAATACAGGGTACCGGGTTGAGACTGTGGCTGGTCTTGGCTTTTGGGGTTCCGTCGGCCTTGAGAGAGACCGCGCCGGTTTTCTTGTCATGCTCAAACATGTCGTCACTGTTGCCGTGATCCGCTGTTATTACCATGACCGCGCCGGCCTCATTCACCGCTTTGACGAGCCGGCCAAGCTGAATATCCATGCCTTCCATTGCACAGACCACCGCTTGATAGATGCCGGTATGTCCTACCATGTCGCCGTTGGGGTAGTTGAGCCTGATAAAATCGTATGTACCTGAACCGATGGCCGCAATCACCTGATCGGTGATCTCCGCGCACTTCATCCAGGGGCGCTGCTCAAAGGGAACCACATCGCTCTTTATTTCCACATAGTCTTCCAGTTTATCGTCAAACTTGCCGGTACGGTTGCCGTTGAAGAAGTAGGTAACGTGTCCGTACTTCTGGGTCTCCGAGATTGCGAGGGTACGTACACCGGTTGCCGCCAAGTACTCGCCCATGGTACGGTCAATCGCGGGAGGGCTCACGAGGTAGCGCCGGGGGACATGCAGATCGCCGTCATATTCCATCATTCCCGCGTAACAGACAGCGGGCCGCCGCCTGCGATCAAATTGGTCGAACTGGTCTTTTTCAAAGGCTGCGGTAATCTCCAGGGCCCGGTCCCCCCGGAAGTTGAAGTACACTACCGAGTCCCCGTCTTCGATTGTACCGATGGGTTTACCTCCCTCGGCTATTACAAATTCTTTCAGGTCCTGATCGATGACGCCGGGGATTTCTGTGCGGTACGTTTCTACCGCTTCCCGCGCGGAGGCGAACTGGCGGGCGGTTCCCAGCACATGTGTCTGCCAGCCCCGGTCAACCATGCTCCAGTCCGCGCCGTAGCGGTCCATGGTTATCCACATCCGCCCGCCGCCGGAAGCAATTTTGGCATCAAAGCCGGCGCCGCTCTGTTCTTTTAAAAACGCCTCAAAAGGATCCACATACTCCAGGGCGCTGGTTTCTCCCACATCGCGGCCGTCAAAGAGTATATGCACCCGTACCCGCCGCACTCCTTCTTTTTTGGCCTGTTTGATCATCGACTTGAGGTGATCTATGTGGCTGTGTACATTGCCGTCTGAAAAGAGGCCGATAAAATGGAGGGTAGGGGAGCGCCCCGCGCCGCTTTTCACATTGGCCGCAATTTCGTTCCATGCCCGGCCCTCGTACATGGCCCCGGTTTCGATAGACCTGGATACCAGCGCCGCGCCCTGGCTGAACACCCGGCCGCATCCCATAGCGTTATGCCCCACCTCGCTGTTACCCATATCATCGTCTGAAGGAAGCCCCACGGCGATACCGTGCGCTTTAAGCTTCGTATGAGGGCTTTTCGCCTTGACAGCCGTAAGGTGGTACATCTTCGCGTCGGCGACCGCGTCGCCTTCCTTATATTTCCCGTAACCGACACCGTCCATGATGACCAGTACCACCGGTCCGCGCCGTCCCTTCCACAGGGGATTTTTTTTGAGGGCTTCCACTATTTTCTCCTTCATTGAGGTCTTGTTATCATTATAATGAAAAACCGCCGCTTGCGAAAGCGCGGGAAACTGTTAATGAACGACCGGACACTGCCCGGGACGCCGCCTTTCCCAAGCGGGTGGCGCACCCGCCCCTAAGCGGGGAGCGTACCCTGCGCCAGGCTATCGCAGGACCCTGCGCCAGGCTATCGCAGCACCCTGCGTCAGGCCATCGCAGGACCCTGCGTCAGGCCATCGCAGCACCCTGCGTCAGGCCATCGCAGGACCCTGCGTCAGGCTATCGCAGCACCCTGCGCCAGGCTATCGCAGCACCCTGCGCCAGGCGATCGCAGCATCCGCCCCTAAGCGAGGGGCGCACCCGCCCCTAAGGCTGGGAAGCCGCCTTCCTTAAGCCGGGGGTATCCTTTCCTAAGCGCCTGCCGCGCCGGCGGGTTTTGTGGCGCGGAAACCCCGGTTAAGGGGCTCCCGGGCCGGGGCCGGCGCGTATAACAGCAGCGCGTAATCGGGTATACTTATTCCATGAAAAGGGTGAAGAGGTACTGCCTCGCGGTTCTGATCGTGCCGGCGCTTATCGCGCCGTTTGGGGTCTTCGCGCAGACGGACGCGCGGCGCGCTGCCGCGTTTCCCGATCTTGCGGCCGACCCCCGGGCGGGGGAACTTGCCGGACGCGCCGCGGACTACCGCTGGCAGGACCTGATTGATATCGCGCTCTGGGCTTCCGGGGCTTCCGCGCCCAATCAAACGGAACCGTCATATCAGGAGATCATACGTACCGCCGCGGAGGAACTGCGCCGCTCGCCGGAACTTCCCCGGGACGCGCGGGAACGCGGGGAGTATGTGCTGGCCTTTACGCACCGGACGTTTTTGAAGCGCTATGTCGAAAATCAAACCCGCCTGGACGAGCTGCTCACCAGCGGGCGCTACAACTGCGTCTCCTCGGCGGTACTCTACGCCATTTTCGCGCTGGCCGCGGATCTGGACGTACAGGGGGTGATGACCAGGGATCACGCCTTTGCCACGGTCAATACCGGGACGGAGATCATTGACGTGGAAACCACCAATCCCTACGGATTTGATCCGGGAAGCCGGCGGGAATTCCACGACGCGTTCGGCCGGCTTACCGGTTTTAGCTATGTCCCCTCCCGAAACTACCGGGATCGTACGGGCATTAGCCTTTTGGAACTCTGTTCCCTTATCCTGTCAAACCGTATTGCCGATCTGGAAAGGCGAAACCGCTTTGAGGAAGCGGTTCCCCTGGCGATAAACCGGGCCGCCCTGCTGGCAAACCGGCGGGACCCGGTCTCCTCCCCGTTTTTTCAGGATGGGGAAAAAGACCTGCTTGACCGGCTCTATAACTACGGCGGCTGGCTGATCAACAGCGGACGCGAGATCGACGCCCTGGCCTGGGCGGAATACGCCGGGGCCCGGTACTCAGGCGGCGATTCAGGCGAAAAACGCTGGCGGGAATTACAATTCATGGCCCTGAACAACTACGCGGCCCGCTTGATGCGGGCCAACAGAATCGCCGACGCCCGCGCCGCGCTGGACCAGTACGGCGCCGTCCTAGCCCCCCCGGATTACGCCGGGCTGGATTCCCTGCTGCTGGACGCGGAACTGGTTACTATGGCAAACGGGCTGGGCAAAGGGGGGGATATTGCAGGCGTACTTGCCGCCCTGGACACGGCCGCCCGTGAGTCCCGGCTTCCCGCCGCCCGGATCAGTGAACTGCGGAACAATGTCCTCATTAACGAGGGAAACCGCCTCGCCCAAACCCCGGCGGGCGCCCGGGCGGCCATTGCCTTTATCGAAACAGCGATCGCCCGGTACGGCGCTAGCGCCCGCCTTAACGAGGCCCTCAGGGTACACCGCCAAAACCGGATCGCGGAGCTGCACAACGGTTTCGCGCGGCTCTTCAACCGCGGAGACTACGGGGAAGCCCTGAGCCATATTCAAGAAGCCCTGGCGGAGTTCCCCGATAACCGCCAGCTCCAGCAGGACCTCAGCGCGGCGGAGCGCGCCTCACGGCGTTGAAACAGCCTCCATGCGGTCATTGAAAACCGGTGTTTCTAAATCACCCAATCCCAGAATTCCTCCAGTCCCAGCTCCAGCACCTTATGCTGTTCATCGCTTTTGAATTGCAGTTCGGGGTTTTTCACGCTGACCTTGGTTTTCTCCGGTACGGACTTGGTAACAAAGGCGTTGCTGCCTATCACCACCCCTTCGCCTATCACGGTGGTTCCGCCGAGAATAGAAGCCCCGGAGTAAATCGTAACGTGATCTTCAATGGTGGGATGACGCTTGACCCCCTTGAGGTTCTGTCCGCCCCGGGTGGAAAGCCCTCCCAGGGTTACGCCCTGATAGATCTTTACAAAATTGCCGATGATAGTGGTCTCGCCGACGACAATGCCGGTACCATGGTCAATAAAAAAATGATGCCCGATTTCCGCTCCGGGGTGTATGTCGATACCGGTAAGACTGTGGGCGTGTTCGGTCATAATGCGGGGGATGAGGGGGACGGCGAGTTCATAGAGGATGTGGGAGAGGCGGTACACCATGATCGCGTAAATGCCCGGATAGGAGGAGATGATCTCGTCCGGGTTGTATGCCGCCGGATCGCCGTCAAAGGCGGCGGAAACATCTGCGGCCAGGTATTCGCGGACCTGGGGCAGTTGGGATAAAAACTGAAAACAGATATGCTCCGCCTTTTCCGTGCATGCCGTTTCCCCCGCCCCATTATCACTGTGCCTGACAGCACAGGCGATCTGGGCCGACAGCATATACTGCACATCTTCCAGAAGATTCCCCGTATAGTATTCTACCGAAGAGGCGGAAATATTTTTCTGCCCGAAATAGCCGGGGAATAAAAGGGCCCGCAGTTTTTCTATCACGTCAATGACATGAGCCCGGTTGAGGTTATCACCGGAATCGATCTTGATGATCCCGTCATGTTCCGCATAGCTTTTGGTCAAGAGATCCGTGAGGTGTTTCAGGGAGCTTTCCCAGTTCTTTTCCATTATTCGCCGTCTTTTTGTCAGCCCTTGCCGGTCAGCTCAAAGAGGGCCGCCACGAGCCGGTCAATTTCCTCAAAGGTGTTGTAAAAAGCCACCGATGGCCGTACGGTGCCTGCAAGCCCGAAGAAGCGCAGCACCGGCTGGGCGCAATGATGCCCGGCGCGGACGGCGATACCCCTGGTGTTGAGGAATTTCCCCACCTCCTCGTTGCCGCGCCCCGCAAGTACAAAGGAGAGGACACTGGCCTTTGCCGCCGCGGTTCCCACCAGGCAGAGCCCCGGCACCCGGGCAAGCTGTTCCGTGCCGTATGACACCAGTTCGCGCTCCCAGGCGGCGATATTTTCCATACCGACGGCGTTCACGTAGTCCAGTGCCGCGCCCAGCCCCACCGCACCGGCAATATTCCCCGTGCCGGCCTCAAACTTTGCCGGAGGTCCCTGGTACAGCGTCCGCTCAAAGGTAACGTCGGCGATCATGTTGCCGCCGCCCTGGTAAGGCCTGGCCGCTTCCAGCAGCTCCCGCTTACCGTAAAGCGCGCCGATCCCTGTGGGGCCGAAGACCTTATGGCCGGAAAAAACATAGAAGTCAGCGTCCAGGGCGCTGACGTTGACCGGCATATGTGAGACCGCCTGCGCCCCGTCGATGAGGATCTTCACGCCGTGGGCGTGGGCAATACCGGTAAGCTCCGCCGCGGGCGCGATGGTCCCCAGCGCGTTGGACACCTGGGTCGCGGCGACAAAGCGGGTACGGCTGTTAAAGAGCCGCTCGTATCCGGCAAGCACGATCTGCCCGCTTTGGTCGATGGGCGCCACCCGGATCACCGCTCCTGTTTCCCCGGCGGCAATCTGCCAGGGTACGATGTTGGCGTGATGTTCCAGCATGGTCAGGATAATCTCGTCCCCAGGGCGGAGGAGCTGCTTTACATACGCCTGGGCCGCCAGATTGATCCCCTCGGTGGTTCCCCGCACGAACACGATGGTGTCCGGCGAAGGCGCGCCGATAAAGACGGCGATCTTTTTTCGGGCCTCCTCGTAGGCGTCGGTGGAACGGGCCGCAAGCTCATGGGCCCCCCGGTGCACGTTGGAATTTTCGTGTGCATAATACCGCGTCAGCCGCTCGATCACGGCCTGTGGCCGCTGGGTGGTGGCGGCGTTGTCCAGCCACACCAGGTCATGACCGTTCACCTTTTCTGCCAGGATGGGAAAATCAGCCCGTATCGAGGAGAGACTCCGCCCGCCAATATACGGTCCCGCCGCCGGCCGCGCTTGCGGGGAAGCGGAGCGGAAGGCCTCATCTCCGACAAAGCCGGGAACATGGCCCTCACCGGGCAAAGCCCCCGCCTCTTTCGGCAGCACCTCGGGTGAGTACGCAGGCGCGTCAGCCGCTCCCCCGAACTCCGGGAACCAGGCCGCAGCCAGGGAGGCCAGCTCCGCCTCGGATGGGAGGCCGTAGTCTGCCGGGTTATACGGGGTTCTGGGTATAGTCATAGTAATCTCCCACTTCCACATCCTCCAGCACCGCGAGGGCGTCGTCCGCAAGAATCGCCGCAGAGCAGTACACCGAAAGGAGATAGGAAGCGGCCCCGTTATCGTCAATGCCACGGAAGCGGACCGAAAGCCCCCGGGATTGCTCGCCGGGAACGCCGGTTTGGTAGAGGCCGATGACACCCCGCCTGGCTTCCCCGCTTCTCACCAGGAGGATGTTTGTCTTCCCTGTTTTTGCCCTGGGATTCTTGAGGCCGTCCACGAACAGCTTGTCCGTGGGGATGAGGGGAATGCCGCGCCAGGCAATGAAAGTCCCCCCCGCAATATTCACCGTAACCGGCGGTACGCCCCGGCGGGTGCATTCCCGTTCAAAGGCCGCGATAGCCCGCGGGTGGGCAAGGAAAAACGAGGGGTCCTTCCAGACCTTGGTGATAAGCTCATCCAGATCGTCGGGCATGGGCCGGCCGTACCGGGGCTGTACCCGCTGGGAGTCGGCAACATTCTTGAGGAGGCCATAGTCGTCGCTGTTGATAATCTGACTCTCCTGCCGCTCCTTGAGGCTCTCCACCGCCAGCGCAATCTGCTCTCCGGTCTGGTCATAGGGGACGCTGTAGACATCCTGTACCTTAGTATCCACGTTGATAATCGTGGAGATGGAACTCAGCCGGTACTCCCTGGGATTGGCCTCGTATTCGATATACCCCTGCGGAATTGCCGCCTTCTTGGGGTCTTGACTGCATAGCGCGTCCAGAGGCGTCTCCCCCTCTAGCACCCGGTTCACCCGATAAATACCCGCCTCAAGGCCCTTGAATTCCAAAACCCTGGAAAGCCACTTGGGCGTCAGAGCGCCGTACTGGGGAGGCGTCTTGCTCACATTGGCAAGCTGATACGCCGCGTCCCGTCCTAATGCGTTGATTACTTTTTCCGCCATACTCATACTCTCCTTATTTCAAATTAAAATCTCATTACGGTTCTTCGTCACAGGTCAATACACCGGAAAGGCCGGGTCTACCTCCCTTGACCAGCCATTGACCCCATCCCGCAGATTGAGGAGCCGTCCGGTGTACCCGGCTTCCTTCAGGGTACGGATCGCGAAGACACTGCGCTGTCCGATCTTACAGATAAACACTGCATCTATGGCCGGATCAAACTCACCGATACGCCGGACCATCTGCCCCAGGGGGATATGTTTGGCCTGGGGGAACTTGACAATGGCCCGCTCGTGGGGTTCTCGGATGTCGATGATCTGCAGCGTGTCCCCCGCATCCATCCTCGCCTTGAGTTCCGCCGGCTCTATCTCGTCCACCGGTTCCTCAATGCCGTCCCTTTTTAGGCCGCAAAACTGCTCGTAGTCGATAAGCTCATGAATGCTAGGATTATCACCGCAGACAGGGCAGTGGGGGTCCTTGTCCAGTTGCAGCTCCCGGAACTTCATCTTCCATGCGTCAAAGAGGAGGAGCCGTCCGATAAGGCTTGCCCCCTGGTTGGGGGAATCCGCGGCGGAACCCACGATGAGCTTGATTACCTCGTTGGCCTGTATGGTCCCCACGATGCCCGGCAGCACACCCACCACCCCGCCTTCCGCGCAGGAGGGTACCAGCCCCGGCGGGGGCGGCTCCGGGTAGAGGCAGCGGTAGCAGGGGCCTTCTTTCGCGTAAAATACCGAGGCCTGCCCCTCGAACTGGAAGATCGAGCCATACACGTTGGGAATGCCTAAAAGTACACAAGCGTCATTCACCAGGTAACGGGTCTGGTAGTTGTCCGTCCCGTCGGCCACCACATCATAGCCCCCGAGTATCTCCGGCGCGTTGGCGCTTGTCAGCATAGTGTCGTGGGTGATGACCTTGCAGCCGGGGTTGATGCCCTTAACGCGGTCCCTGGCGGAGGCTGTTTTCGGCCTGCCCACATCCCGTGTCCCGTGGATCACCTGGCGCTGGAGGTTAGACTCCTCGACAAAATCAAAGTCCACCAGCCCCAGCGTCCCCACCCCCGCGGCGGCCAGGTACAAAGCCAGCGGCGCGCCAAGTCCGCCGGTCCCCACGATGAGCACCCTCGCCGCCTTGAGCCGCCGCTGCCCCTCAATCCCTACGTCGGGAAGGAGCAGGTGCCGGCTGAAGCGGCGTATCTCGTCATTACTCAGCTCCGGAAGTTCCCGGTCCTGTATCACGCTTTCCATCGTACCTTCTATTTAACGCAGAGGAAGAAGGAAGCCGCGGCAGCTTCATTGGCAAGTCTTCCACCCCCCGCTATGGCCGGAACCAGCATGACGACGCTGCCTTCGGCAAGCGGGGCGTCAAGACCACCGAGCTTTTTAATGTTCGTTTCCCCCACAAAAACGTTAATGAAGGGACGCAATTCCTCCGTGCCTTCCTTATAAAGATGGGGCTTGATATCCGGATAGGCTGCAGCAAAGGCAGCGATGGCTTCTCCTACCGTACCTCCCTCCACCGTTGCCTCCCCCTGCCGGTCTGTAAAAGCCCTCAGGGCCGTTGGGATCTGAATTGTTACCGCCATGTGATATCCTCCTCAATAAAACAAGATCTATCCACCGAAAGCTCCCAGCTGGTTAAAGCCCCGGCCCGGCCCCGCTTCACCGCCACAATGAGGTAGGAGTAAAAGGGCAGCGCCTGTTCCCGATCATATCCGGATGGCCGGGCGGGATGATCCGGGTGGGAGTGGTAAAAGCCAATGATTTCCCTACCCTCAAGCCGCGCCGCTTTTTCAGCCTTCATAAAATCTTCCGGCTCTATTTTGAAGCGGTGGTACCGCTCCTCCGCTTCCCGCGCGTTGACGATAGGAATGAGCCGCTCCACCTCCCGGCCGCCTGAGGGTTCCGGCGGCTTTCCCAGAACAAAGCCGCAGCATTCGTCCGGATAGGCCTTTTCCCCTTCGTCTCCGATACATCGGGCCAGTTCCGCATTAAGCTTAATCACCGCTATCCCCGTCTGAATTCCAGAAGGTCGCCGACGTATAACGACTGCCGGTATCGCAGAGAATCGTTACCACCACCGAACCCGCAGGCAGGGTTTCCGCGAGGCGCAGAGCGGCCAGCACATTAGCGGCGGAACTGACCCCCGTGTAGACCCCCTCTTCGCGGGCAAGCCGCCGGGCCATACGGTAGGCGTCCTCGGTACTCACCGGGGCGAAGTCGTCCGGCCAGGTCTCGTCATAAAAACCGGGCTTCATGGTGCTTGCCATGTGTTTGGTTCCCTCGATCCCATGGAAAGGCGAATCAGGCTGAACCGCCACAGCCCGGATCGCCGCGTTATATTCCTTGAGCCGCCGGGAGGTTCCCATGAAGGTTCCGGAGGTTCCCATACCGCAGATGAAATGACTGACCTTGCGCCCGCTTTGCTCCCAGATTTCTACCCCCGTGCCGTTATAGTGCGCTTTCCAGTTAGCGCTGTTGTGGTACTGGTCGGGGTAGAAATATTTTTCCGGATGGGCCGCCGCCTCTTCCCGGGCTGCAAGGTACGCGCCGTCCGAGCCCTCCAGGGGACTGGTTTCGATTATCTCCGCCCCGTACTGCCGGATGATACCCTTGCGCTCAGCACCCGCGTTGGCGGGGATAAACACCCGTACCGGAAATCCCAGGGCGGCCCCTATTATAGCGTAGGCAATCCCCGTATTGCCGCTGGTCGCATCGATGATGGTCTTCTCCTTCGTCAGCTTCCCCTCGCCGATCCCCTCAAGGATCATAGCCCGCGCTGCCCGATCCTTCACCGAGCCCGAGGGATTACAGAACTCCGCCTTTGCCAAAAGGGAAATCCCCTTTGCGGCAAGGCTTTGAGAGACGGCCCGCAATTCGATCAGCGGGGTATTTCCCACTAAATCAAGTATTTTCATCAATAACTACTTACAGTAATATAATTCCTATAGAATAAGTAGTATTATAGTTTTTTTCTGAAATTTGTCAAGAACGCAGAGAGCTTGTTTTTTTCTAGGAGTTTATTGCGCTTCGCCCATAAAATCTCAAAAAATCGCCATTTAGGCGATTTTTTACCCTGCAAACTCCGTAGGGAGCCCGTTAATCGGGGTTTTTGCGGCATAAAGTGCCGCAAAAACCTACAAGCGCAACAGGCTCCCAGGCGGCGAAAGGTCTTGAGTACTACTTGCTGTTTCCTATTGCCACGATGAAGCGCTGGAGCAGAATGAAGGCGAGGAGCAGAATCCCTACGGTGATCTTGGTCCACCACGAATTGATGGTTCCGTTGAACATGATGAGGGACTGGATGATCCCCAGCGTCAGCACCCCAAACACAGAGCCGAAGACATAGCCGGTTCCTCCCACCAGAAGCGTGCCGCCGATGACCACTGCGGCGATGACGTCCATTTCCATACCCTGGGCGTGCAGGCCGTAGCCTGAAAGCATATAGAGGGTAAAGACCACCCCGGACATGGCGGAACAGAAACCGTTGATCGTGTAGATCAGTACTTTCGTCCGCTTGACGGGGATGGCCATAAGCAGGGCGGAGGTTTCATTGCCGCCGATGGCGTAGATGTTTCTGCCGAATTTGGTATGCAAGGAAATGTATATCCCAATCAGTATGATCACAACGGCGATAATCACATTAATAGAAATAAATCCCAGTCCCCCGAACCGGAGTTTCCAGAGGGCCAGGGCCTGGAGGGTTTTGTTCCGCATCGCGATGGACTGGATGCTGATAAGGTAACAGCCGCCCCGGGCGAAGAACATCCCCGCCAGAGTCGCGATAAAAGGCGGTACATTCCAGTAGGCGATGATAAGCCCCATGCCGAGGCCCATAAGGCTCCCCGCAGCCAGAGCTATCAAAGCCGCAAGAGCCGGGTTTATATGGGCGAATTCGGTGAGGGAAGCGATAACCATAGTGGTAAAAGCCAGGACAGATCCCACCGAAAGATCAATACCGCCGGAAAGGATCACCAGGGTCATGCCGGTGGCGGAGACCAGGAGAAATGCCTTATCAATAAACAGGTTGAAAAAAGTCTGCAGGTCAAAAAAGCCGCGATACAATACGGAACCGATGGCAAAGGCGACAAAGAACAGTACCGATGCCGCAATAACCGAAAGGTATTTGGAAGTGAATGTGGAAATGGCTGTTTTTGTACTCATGCTTTTGCCTTCTTTTGGGTCAGTCCGCTGAAGAAGTTGGAGGCAACGCTGGACTGCAGGAAGCACACCAATACCACCACCAGGGCCTTCACCACGAGGGACACTTCGGGCGGTACACCGAAGGCGTAAATGGTAGTAGTCAGGGTCTGAATCAACAGCGCTCCTACCAGGCTTCCTACCAGGCTGAATTTACCGCCCGCCATGTTGGTCCCGCCGATTACCGCCGCGAGAATCGCGTCCAATTCCGTGTTGAGACCCGCGTTATTGGCGTCCGCGGACTTTACATTGGAGCAGATGATGAGGCCCGCGATGCCGGCGCAGAAGCCGCAGAAAATAAAACTGAACAGTTTTACCGCCTTTTCGTTGATCCCCGCATACCAGCTTGCCTCGGAGTTGCCCCCTACGGATTCGATAAAAAGCCCCAGGGAAGTTTTTCTGGTTATCAACTGAGCGAGGAGAAACACGAAAATGGCGATGAAGATGGCGAAGGGAAGCCCCAAAAACCAGCCGCCGCCGATAAAGAAATAGGGGGCGTAGTAAATGGTGATGATCTGGCCGTCGGTGATAAGCTGGGCTATGCCGCGGCCCGCGACCATAAGCACCAGGGTGGCGACGATAGGCTGGATTCTGCCGTAGGTTACGAGGATTCCGTTCCACAGCCCCAGGAGCATGGCCAACACAAGGGCCGCGAGGATCGCCATGCCCATAGGGTTCTGGGAAACGTAGCTCTGTACGCCGTCGACCATGACGAGCTGGCCGCCAATCAGCTTGGAAACCATGGCCGCGGTGATGGCAATAATCGCACCGACCGAAAGATCCGTTCCGCCGGTAGCAGCGATTACCAGGGTCATTCCCATCGAAAGGAGCATGAGCGGCGCCCCCCGGTTCAGGATGTCGATGAGGGTCCCGAACAAGTGTCCATCACGGACGGTGATGACAAAAAAGTTTTTCGTAAAAACCAGATTAAACAGCAGTAACAGGACCAGAACTATGAGGGCGCCGGTGACCTTGCTTTTTGACAAACGCTGCCAATCGATTTTTTTTTCCATACTAAACCCCCGCTTTCACAGGATGCCCGGAGGCATCCGCGGGATCGGCGGCGATGGTTTCGAGTATCCGCTCCTCGTCAAGGTCTTCGCCTTCAAGTTCGGCGATCTTCCTGCGATCCCGCATAACCGCGATACGGTCGGAACAACGGACAACTTCCTCAAGTTCCGAGGAAATAAACACCAGGGATTTACCCTCGTCGCAGAGCTTCATGGCCAGGTTCATGATTTCCGCCTTGGCGTGAACGTCAATACCCCTCGTGGGTTCGTCCATGATGAGAAGCTCCGGATTAGTGGCCAGCCAGCGGGCAAGGATTACCTTTTGCTGATTTCCGCCTGAAAGATTTCCCACGGGAATTTCATAACCCGGCGTAACGATGTTCATGGCCCGAATGTATTCTTCAGCAAGTTCCTGCTGCCTTTTGAGGGGCAGGTATTTGAAAATCCCCATCTTTGCCTGTAACGCGAGAATTATATTTTCCCGTACTGTAAGATCGTACACGATACCATTCTTCTTGCGGTCTTCCGGACAGAAGCCGATGAACGTACCGATAGCGTCCCTTGGGGCTTTGAATTGTCTTTTTTTCTTTTTAATGAACATTTCTCCGCAGTCCGCCTCGTCAATGCCGAAGAGCAGATTAGCCGACTCGGTTCTCCCGGAACCCAAAAGGCCGGCAAACCCGAGAATCTCACCTTTGCGTATCACCAGGTCGAAAGGCTGTACCGTGCGTTTCTTTCCGAAATTTTTTACTTCAATAAAAACCTCGTTGTTTTCGTTATTCCGTGAAACATGATCCCGTTTTTCCAGCGCCGAAAATTCCGTACCCACCATCTTGGAAACGAGATCAAGTTTAGGAATATCCTTCAGTACATATTCGCCGATAAGCCTTCCGTTCCGCAGAACCGTTACCTTGTCGCATAACTCGTAGATCTGATCGAGAAAATGAGAGATAAAAATGATAGAAAGACCTTCGTCGCGGAGCTTGCGTATGGTGGAGAACAGCTGCTCCACTTCGGGCCGATCAAGACTTGATGTAGGCTCGTCCAGGATAAGAACCCTGGATTCCATGTCCACCGCCCTGGCTATGGCGATCATCTGCCTGATTGCCACCGGGTAGCTTGAGAGGAGCCTCGTAACATCTATCGATATGTTAAGGCGTTTCAGGGCCGCCTCCGCTCCGGAGTTGATATACTTCCAGTCGATTTTGCCTAAGCGGGTTTTCTGTCGTCCGGCGTATATGTTCTCCGTGACCGTTAAATTGTCGCAGAGGTTGATTTCCTGATAAACCGAATTTACCCCGCGCTGACGGGCTTCCAAAGGATTGGCGGGATCAAAAGACTCCCCGTCCAGGGTCATGGTCCCTGAATCTTTGCGGTAAACGCCGGTAAGAATTTTTATAAGCGTCGATTTGCCCGCGCCGTTCTCCCCCATAAGGGAATGTATCTCTCCCCGGCGCAGGGCAAAATCCACACGGTCTAAGGCATGAACCCCGGGAAAACTGATGTCTATGCCGGACATCTTGAGGACTACATCACCGGCTGTTTCCATTTCCGCCTCCCCCAACAACAAATATAACCACAGGCCATACGGACAACCGGTTGTAAACCTTCTTTTCCGTATGGTCCGCGGTTATTGTTAAATCTATACCTTATGCCAACCAGAGACTAGTAGGTCCTGGACGGGAAGGCCGCGGCGGCGTTGGTCTGATCGTAGTCGCTCTCGTTGGAAACGACCCACTTTTCAACCGGCTGCTTGTTGAGAATCTTCACGGCGGTCTCCATTACCTGGGGACCAAGCAGGGGGTTACATTCGATGGAGGCGTTCATCGTGCCCGCGACCATGGCTTCAAAGGCGCCCTTGACGGCGTCCACGCCGATAATAATGATGTCCTTACCGGGCACTTTACCGGCTTCCTGAATGGCCTGGATAGCGCCGATGGCCATATCGTCATTGTGGGCAAAGAGCACATCAATGTCGTCGCCATTGGATTTCATGAAGGCTTCCATAACCTGTTTGCCCTGTGCACGGGTAAAGTCCCCGGTCTGGCTGAGGATAACTTTGTATTTTCCATCGGAACTGGTTCCCAGTGTTGTCGTTGCGGGAATCCCCAGAGTGTCGCGGAAGCCCTTGGAACGGCCGGTCATGGCGGAGGAACCCACCGTACCCTGCAATTCGACGATGTTGTAAGCACTCTTTCCGGGTTTGAGATTGGGAGCGTTAACCGTCATCCACTTGGCAACCCGGTTTCCTTCGTCTTCCATATCAGACCCGATAAAGGCGGTAAACCAGTTGTCGGGATCGTTATTGTCGTTGGGATTCAGCGCCTTGCGATCCGAGCCTTCGATGCTGCGGTCCACGCAGATCGTGGGGATTCCCGCATCGAGGCATTCCTTGAGTATTGCTTCCCAGCCGGTTTCAACCACCGGGGTAAAGGCGATAATGTCAACCTTCTGCCGAATGAAAGTGCGGATAGCCTGAAGCTGGTTCTCCTGTCTCTGTTGGGCATCGGAGAAACGGAGATCGATATTGAATTCCTCCGCAGCCGCTTTTACCGAGTTGGTACAGGCGGTACGCCATTCGGACTCCGCGCCGATCTGAGAATAGCCCATAACGATTTTGCGATCCATACCCCTGGTGACACCGCCGGATCTGCCGCCCTGGGAACCACCGCCCGCAAATAGCGCAGCCGCGGTAACCAGAACCAATACGCCGACTAACAATTTCTTCATAATTATTCCTCCATAGTAAAAACTGATATAGTATAGTACTTCCGTTTCATTTTACCGTATATGAGGATAATTATTGACTTTGGTTAAAGTTTTTCGGCGTTTTTCCGGATTAAGGTGGGAAAATAGAATAATGTTGGTTTTATTCCGAAAAAAGTTTTGATTTTTTATTTTTGCTGTTTCAGGCGGTATTCCCTGGGGGAAAGGCCGGCGTTCTTCTTAAAAATAAAACTGAAATAATGGGGATCGCTAAAACCGGTTTCGTAGGCAATGTCCGCGCTCTTCATGGCGGTATTTTCCAGAAGCTGTTTTGCCTTTTCAATCCGTACCCTGGTAAGGTATTCAACAAAATTTTCCCCTGTTTCCTGAGAAAATACGGCGCTGAAATGGTTGGGGCTTATCCCTACATGGGACGCCACCGTATGAAGGGAAATATCCTGTTCCCGAAAATTCCGGGCAATGTATTCCTTTGCCTTTACAATCACCGACTGATAGCGCCCCCGGGTCCGGGAATTCCGGAATTCAATCACCGCGGCAAAGAGGGCCCGTATCTTTTCATAAAAAATATCACGGGAAGCGACAATTTCATGTAGTCCCGGCGGGGTCAGGCTAAAGGGAATGATTTTTTTTGTTTCCCCTCCCAGATCTTCTATGACCTTGGAAGCGGCCACGATAAGCTCCCCCAGGATAAAATATTCGAGAATCCGGTTTTCGTCGCGGCTATCCTGTAAGATGCCGGTCAATTCACCGATTATCCCGTCCAGGTCTTTTTTAGCGGCATAGCGGAATTTGGCCAGGAACATATCGCTGTCAATATCAAGCAGACCGGTGTCGTCGGAATTTCCCTCACCCACCGTTTCATCGTATCCCGCGACGCCGGGCAGGGAGCCGGCGCTCTGGCGCAGGGCAATCAGGGAGGCCTTGTTATAGGAATCGTGCAGCTTACCCAGCCGGTCGGCCACGGAACCTATGGCGACGACAGCCCGGCATCCCAGGTTCCGTTCGGCTTCGTGCAGTGCCGCCTGGGCGATGGTGTAAACGGCTTCTTTGATGTTTTCGCTCATTTCCTGGACCGCCCCGCCGGCGGCGGACTCGCCGTTCTGCGGGAAGGGGGGGGCTTCGGTCCCCTTAACCAGCAGGGCCAGGCTTTTTTCGTCCCGCTGGAAAAGAATGACATTGTCGTATTTTTCCGTTATGGAACCGATGATAAGCTTCAGGCGAAGCAATTGGGAAATATCCCTGCCGCCTGCGGGGACGCCGCCTCCGTCCGTGCCGGTCACGCCGGGTATAATACCGATTATCGCGGTAATGTACGATGAAGCGATGAGGTCTATGTTGAAATCCCTGGCCCTTTCTATGGCTTCCGCTGCAGGAACCCTGCCGGAGACCACGTCAAGGAGCCAGCGGTCCCGCAGCACGTCGGAATGGGACTGCACCTGCCGCCGCAGATGTTCAATGCTCCGCAGGTTTTCCGTTTCCTCGTTGATACGTCCGGCGATTTTATTTAAGGCGGCGATCATGTCCTTGGCGGATACGGGCTTTAAGAGGTATTCTTCAACGCCTATGGAGATTGCTTCCTGGGCGAATTTAAATTCATCGTGCCCGGAAAGGATGATGATCTTTATCCAGGGCATGGTCTTTTTGACAATTCGGGAAAGGGCGAGACCGTCCATAAAAGGCATTTTAATATCCGTGATAAGGATATCGGGTTTTACATCCTTCAGGATCGACAGGGCCATTTCGCCGTCCGGTGCCTCCCCGGAAAGCACATAACCGGTATCTTCCCAGGGGATGTTGTTGCGTATCCCCTCGCGTACCACGATCTCGTCTTCCACAAGAAAGACCTTATACACCGGAGGTCTCCAATACCCTGCCGGCGGCGAGGGCTTCGGCAATGTTCCGCGCCTCGGCGGCGGCCGGGATTTTCAGGGTAACGGCGGTTCCTTCCCTGTAGACGCTGACTATGTGCAGAAGGTCCTTGCGGTTGTAATAGAGTTCCAGGCGCTTACTCACATTGTAAAGCCCATAGCCGTCCGTGTTGTCCTCACCGGGAAAGGCCTCTCCCGAAAAGCGCCGACCGAGTTCCATGATCCGCTCCGGCATCATGCCTATACCGTTATCCTCAACCCTAAAGCAGAGGAAGTCCGATTCCTTCCAGCCCTTCACCCGTATGATGCCCCGGCCCCGCTTGTTTTTGATTCCGTGATAGAGGGCGTTCTCCACCAGGGGCTGGAGCAGCAGCTTGAGAATACAGTGATCTTCCATTTCTTTTTCACAGTCCACGGAATAATCCAGAATGTCCCGGTAGCGGATCTTCTGTATGGTCAGATAACTTTTGATATGGGTAAATTCATCCCTGACGCTGACCCATTCCCTGCCCTGGTTAAGGGAGAGGCGGAAGAAATCGGAGAATGCCCTGGTAATGGAAATTACTTCCTCATAACGGTTCCCTTCGGCGAGCCATACGATTGAATCCAGGGTATTATAGAGGAAATGGGGCGTTATCTGGGCCTGGAGGGCCATCATCTGGGATTTCTGAAGGTTTTTCTGTTCCTCCACATTAGCCGCGATAAGGGTTTTGATTTCTCCCGCCAGCGTATTAAGATCCTCCGTAAGGGTATGGAATTCCTCAACCCGCACCGGTTCCGCCCGCGCGTCAAGATCCCCCACGGCGATACGGCCGGAAAGAGAGACCAGGGAATTAATGGAACGGTTCACATTGGAGGATACCGAAATTTGTACAAAGACCGAAAAAGCCGCAGCCAGAACGATGACCACGATTTCCATGATACCCACAAAATACTCCCGGTGTTTTATCTGTTCGTTTTCCGCCGCCGCGGATTCAATTTCCAGCACAATAAAATCCTGGAGTATTTCCGACACAAGGCCTGAGACGCCCCGGATTTCATCCAGAATAGCCTCATTTTCCGTTACCGGAAATCCGTTTTCCATCTGGCTTCCCAGCCTGTCCACATAACGCGCCAGGGTATTCATCGCCCGCCCGGCTACTTCCAGCAGATGCTGGTTTTCTATGGTGGTGGTAGTGGCCATGATAGCGTTGAGCTGAACGTTGATGTCCTCGATAATAGCGTACTGCCGCCCGCTGGTGAAGGACTTATTGCCGGCCACAATATCCCACAATTCGTTGCTTATGCCGGTCTTCACGATTTGGTTAAGCCGGTTTGTTTTATCCACATTGGTGATAAGCCGGTCATAACTGAGGGTATTGTACAGGGAAAACACCACGCTGACGATCAGGGGAAAAAGCAGAAACGCGATGATTACAATGTGGCTGTTCTTTATGGTTTTAATGATACTGGAGCCGATAAAGAAAGACCGTATCTTTCCGATAGACTGCCACCGCTCATTCACGCTAATAACCCCGGGGCTCAAGATCGGAATAATCTGTGCCCTCGTAAAACACCGTTTCGTCCACATGGATAAGGCGGGGAATTTCGCCGCCCCTGGCGAGCCGCTGGGCGAGGGAGAGGATTTGGGGACCCTGTTTAGGGTTGCACTCAATGACACAGTTGACTTCGCCCC
Source organism: Treponema sp. (assembly GCA_031266095.1). Next base: position 26,737 of record JAISBR010000032.1, read on the forward strand.
GCTGCAGGGCATCAACGGCGGCCTGTTCCGCGTCAACGGTTACGATGACGATGTCCCTGCCGGGAAGAATGCCCTGTTCCTCCATGGCGTCAAGGGCGCCCAGGGTCATGCCGTCGTTATGGGAAAAAATGGCGTCAATGGCACTATAGTTTTCTAAAATCGACCGCATGAGCTCGTAGCCTTTGGAACGCAGGAAATCACCGGACGCACTGTACATAATTTCAAACCCAGGGTAATCCGCCAACACTTCCCGAAAACCGGCGGCCCTGCCGTCGGCGGCGGAGGAACCGACGGTGCCGTAAAGCTCGACAATGCGGATAGGGAGCTTCGATGTCCGGTCTTCGAATTTCCTGATCAGGAAATTTGCCGCGTTTCGCCCTTCCAGTACGCTGTCGGTTCCGATATATCCGGCATAGAGACTTTCGTCCTGAATGTCAATTTTCCGGTCCGTTACCAGTACCGGAATCCCCGCGTCCCGCGCTTCCTCGAGGACATTCTCCCAACCGGTGGACACAATGGGCACAAAGGCTATGACATCCACCTGGTAGGCGATAAAGGAACGAATAGCCTTAATCTGGTTTTCTTGTTTTTGTTCGGCATTGGAAAAGAGCAGCTGCACCCCGGCGTCCGCGGCGGCGCTCTGGACCGAACGAGTGTGGCAGTTCCGCCAGGCGCTTTCCGCGCCTATCTGGGAGAACCCCAGTATAATACCCGTTTCCGGAAGGGCCTCCCTCGCGGTTCCCTTTGTCCGGTTTCCGCAGGCGCCTGCTACAAGCGTGAGGATACAGGCTGCTAACAAAAACTTCACTCGCATAAAAGGATATACCTGACGGATAGTCTCTATGTATACTACCTGACAAATTCCCCCCGGTCAACACAACCCATAATCCCGTACAGGGCCGGTATACTTGCTTTTTACTTGAGGCTGTTCCAAAACTTCAGTTGTGGAACAGCAGCCTTGTTTTGGAATGAGCTCGAGAATTCGGTTTTTTTTCTTTGTATGTCATAATTCTGACACAATTTCAGGCTAGATTTTTATAAAGAGAAGGAGGCTTGAAGGCCGCATGAAAACACAAACCATCCGTATCGGGGGCATGACCTGTGTAAGCTGCCGGGACCGGATTGAAAAAACCCTGAAAAGTACCGTGGGGGTTGAGGAAGCGGCGGTCAATTTCAATACCGGGACCGCCGCCGTCACCTACAACGCCTCGGTGCTTACCTTTAGCGAGATTAAGGCGGCTATTGAAAAACTGGGCTATACGGTTTTGGAAGGGAAGGGGGGAACGCCGGTTTCAGAGCTTATCGGGACGCTGGTGATTATTCTCGCGCTCTACGTGCTTTTGCGGGCTTGGGGGATTGGCAGCCTGACCTCGGCCTTCCCGCTGGCGGAGGCCGGCATGGGCTACGGGATGCTGTTCGTCATCGGGCTGATTACCTCGGTTCACTGCGTTGCCATGTGCGGGGGGATTAACCTGTCCCAGTGTATCCCTTCCGCCGCGGTGACGCCGGCAGCCGGAAGGCGAGGGGAGGCGCTGTTTCCCGCGGTTTTTTACAACGCGGGCCGGGTCGTTTCGTATACCGCCGCGGGCGTTATTGCCGGGGCCCTGGGACAGGCGGTTACCGTGTCCGGACGCTTCCGGGGCATAGTGCAGTTAACCGCGGGGGTTTTCATGGTGATCATGGGGATCAACATGCTGGGTATTTTCCAGGGTTCCCTGGGAAGGGCGCTCCGCCGCGTGAACCCGCGGATGCCGAAAATCTTTACCCGGAAGATGGGTGGACAAAGGGCCGGAAGCGGGAGCCCCCTCTTAATCGGGCTCCTCAACGGACTTATGCCCTGCGGCCCCTTACAGGCCATGCAGCTCTACGCCCTTTCCACCGGCAGCCCCGTTGCCGGGGGGATTTCCATGTTTCTGTTCAGCATGGGGACGGTTCCGCTGATGTTCGGTATCGGGGCTTTGAGTTCGGCGCTGAGCAGGAAATTTACCCACAGGGTGATGAAGGTTGGGGCGATCCTCGTAACGGTGATGGGAATGACCATGTTTACCTACGGTTACGGCCTTTCGGGGTTTAGTTTTGACTTTGCCGGCCGGGCGGCCGCCGCGATAAACCCCTTCTCCCCAAGGCGGGCGGCCTTCCGATACGGGGAAACCGGGGAAGCCGGGACAAGCGCGTTCCGGCCGGTCATTGAAAACGGCGTACAGATTGTCAACTCTACCCTGAGCGGCGGGCGGTATCCGGCGATCACGGTACAACAGGGGATTCCGGTAAAGTGGACCATCAACGCCCCGGCGGGAAGCATCAACGGCTGTAACAACCGTATGATCATCCGGGAATACCGGATCGAACACCGCTTTGCGCCCGGGGAAAACGTCATTGAGTTTACCCCGGAGCGGGCGGGCAGGTTTCCCTACTCCTGCTGGATGGGCATGATCCGCAGTTCCATCACCGTGGTGGAGGAGGGAGAGAGCGTGGCCGCTGAACCGGGCCTTGACCCCAGCCCGGCCGGCGTGGTAATCCCCACGGACCGCGTTGTGCTGGCCGAAATGCGGGGGGCGGAAACATACGGCGTTCCCTATCAGGCCGTTACCGTCAGCCTGCGGGACGACGGCATAGAACCGGCGCTTATCGTGCTGCAACGGGGCGTTCCGGCGCTGTGGACGGTTCATAACGATTCCCTTGATCCGGGGAACAGCGCTCTTATTATTCCGGCCTATTATTCGCGGCTGGACATAGAGCAGGGGGACAACCTTATTCAGTTGATGCCCGCCGGTGATTTCGATTTTTCTACCGGGGACAATGTGTTCTACGGGTATGTGAAGGTGGTCGACGATCTCGCCGGCGTGGACCCCGCTGCAATCGAGGCGATACAGACGGAGGTTGCCGGTTTTGAGACCCACATATACCCCGACGTGTATTTCGAGGCAACGTCCGGCGGCGGGTGCTGCGGCGGCATGGGAGGGTAATGTAAAAAAGAAAGATTTACCGCGAAGGCGAAAAAGTCGAATAAGTAGTGCGACACGAGGTCGCTTGAATAGCTGACTAAGATATGAAAAGGAGGTGAGGAAAAGAAACATATCCTTCGGTCTACCCCTTCCATGTGGGGTAATGCTACCCGCCGGTGCGTCT
>JAISBR010000035.1 GCA_031266095.1 Treponema sp.
AAAGCGGTATCGGTGGAGGAACTGGCCCGACAGGCACTAACAGCGTAATTTCTGGACCAGGAGCAGTCAGGGAAAAATCTGAAAAAACATCAGATTTCCCTTGACACGAAACATAGGAGTCGCGTCGAACCGGAGGTTCGCAGTCGAAGAAGGAAGAGCAAAAAAGGACCTGAGCGCAAAAACTTTTTTGACTTATGCGACTTTGCGGTTAGAACTTCTTCCAAAACGCGGCAGTTTCCCGGAACATGAAAGTAAACGCCGATGCCCTGTAATTCGGCCGCTTGACAAAACAAAATATCCGGCTATACTTAAAACAGTTATTCAGAAGCTGAAGTTTCTAAACAACTCTCATTAAAAAAATCAACAACCGCGCGGCAGAGCCACGCGGTATGTTGTTCTTATAAGGTATTGGTCTCGGGTTTAATACCTTTATGACCGCGGCAGAGCCGCGGGGTATTAGACCCTCGCCACGAATAAAATCAATGCAAGGAGGTATATATGGACGATCCCGGCGGTAGTACCGATTATCATATACGGCAGTATATATCTCCCCGCGGACAATATTGAACGTGTAGAAATCCTGCTTCATTTTTGTGTCTATACCCGCATGCCCGCGGAATAATTGCGGAATCCTAAAAATTATTTTTAGTGATTGAGCCTGTTCCAAAACTGAAGTTTTGGAACAGCAACGATTATGTCCCTATCTCTATGGTTTAAGGGGTATCACTATGGAAGAAATTCTCGAACTAATCAACGCGGCGCCGTTTGATATGTGCAAATTTCATGAATTGGTTCAACACGTTAATGAAGTTGATATTGCCGAAATATTGAGCGAGCTCAACAAAGAAAAACTGGTACAGGTATTCAGACTTTTACCCAAGGATATGGCGGGGGAAGTTTTCGCCAATATAGGGCCGGATGAACAGCATATCATTGTAGAGGCGCTTACGGACAGCGAAGTTGGCGAGGTCGTTAACCTGCTTTTTGTCGATGATGCGGTTGATTTTATTGAAGAAATGCCTGCCAATGTGGTAAACAGGGTATTAAAGAATGTCAGTCCCCAAAAAAGGAAACACATCAACCAAATTTTAAGATATCCTGATGATTCAGCCGGCAGTATCATGACTACCGAATATATTGATTTAAAAGAGACAATGACGGTCAGGGATGCCCTGGATTATATCAGAAAAAATGGGACAAACAAGGAAACCATATATACCAGTTATGTAGTCAAGCCGGGCAGAATACTTGCCGGTATCGTATCGGCCAAGGCCCTCATGCTGGCGGAACCGGATGAACGGATAGAAAAAATAATAGATATTGATATCCTGTCCGTGAATACCAATACCGATCAAGAATCTGTTGCCGCCATATTTCAAAAATACGACTTATTATCCATACCGGTAGTCGATAATGATAGCCGGCTTGTCGGCATAATTACCGTTGATGATATACTCGAGATTATTGAAGATGAAAATACGGAGGATTTTCAAAAAATGGCCGCTATGCAGCCTTCAGATGATCCGTATTTGAAAACCGGAATTATCACATTGGCAAAAAACCGTATTGTCTGGCTGCTGGTTCTTATGCTGTCGGCTGCATTTACCGGAGGAATTATAGCCTCTTTTGAAAACGGCCTTGCTGTCCTGCCTATCCTTGTGGCTTTTATCCCTATGCTTATGGATACAGGAGGTAACGCCGGTTCGCAGAGCGCGACCTTGATTATTCGCGGTATGGCAGTTGGCGAAATAGAAATCAAAGACATTTTTATAGTATTGTGGAAAGAAATACGCATAGGTTTTATTTGCGGCATTATTCTTGGGGCGGTAAATTTTGCGCGTGTATATTTTATGTACGGCAAAAATCTTATGCTGACTTTGACTGTAAGCGCAAGTTTATTTACTACTATTATTATGGCAAAAATGGCGGGATGTATGCTTCCTATACTCGCAAAAAAAATAAAAGTTGATCCGGCTATTATGGCTTCCCCGCTCATAACGACTATCGTTGACGCCGCGTCATTAACAATTTATTTTTCAATAGCACGATTACTGTTTAAATTATAAATAGAGCCGCATTACGGATCAATGCGCTCCCGCCCAATGTCTTTCCGGCAGCTCATGCCCGCAAAACTGACGGCCGCAAGTCCCTGGTAAGCCCTGGTCCGGGCATCGTCGGCGTCTACACCAAGCGCGGAGACCGACAGCACCCTGCCGCCGGAGGTACGGAGCGCGTTGTCCGCGCCGGCGATGAAGAGCTTTGCTCCGGTTTTTGCGAAGGCCGCCGCGTCAACACTGACGGGGTCCCCTTTCCGGTATGAACCGGGATAGCCCTCCGCCACCGCCACCGGGGCGCAGACCGCGCCTTGTTTCCACCTGATGGGAAAATTCTCAAGCCCGCCGTCCAGTATAGCGGCGCAGAGATCGGCGAGATCAAAATCCATCAGCGGCAGTACCGCCTGGGTTTCAGGATCGCCAAGGCGCGCGTTGTATTCAAGCAGATAACAGCGTTCATTGTGTACCATGAGCCCGAAAAAAATAAACCCGCGATAATCCATGTTCTCGGCCTCTATCCCCCTCAGTGTGGGATCCAGAATGGCCGTTACAAAATCATTTTGTGCCGCCGGAGAAAAGTCCGGCGCCGGGGCGATGGCGCCCATGCCGCCCGTATTGGGTCCCCGGCCGCCGTCAAACCGGCGCTTGTGATCCCTGGCGGAAATAAACGGCAGAATGGTTCCCTTGCCTCCGGTAACACTCACCGCGGCAAGTATTGAGACTTCCTTCCCCACAAGAAATTCCTCAAGCAGCACCGAGGCGCCCGCGTCGCCAAGACTTCTCTGTTTCATGAAAGCGGAGAGGGCCGTTTCCGCCTCTTTGAGGCCCGCCGCGATCACTACGCCCTTACCGGCGGCCAGGCCGTCAGCTTTAATTACCAGCGGAGAAGCCGCGTCCGCGCGGAAATGTTCCCGCGCATGGGCCAGGGCCTTATCCGCGTCAATAAAATCATCGCTTTTGGCGCTGCGGACCCCGTACCTTTCCATAAAAGCTTTGGCGTAGATCTTACTCGACTCAATCCGGGCCGCTTTTTTATCAGGACCGATGATCCCAAGCCCGCCGGCGCGGAAACGGTCGACAATGCCTTCCGCCAGGGGCAGCTCAGGACCTGCCACGGTAAGGCCGATTTTTTCTCTGAGGGCAAACCGTACCAACTCCTCCTGTCCTTCCACAGAGGCACTTTCCTTCGCGGTCATCGGGACATTTTCGCATTTCGCCTCCATCCCGGTTCCACCGTTTCCGGGAGCGACAAAAACCTTTTTAATCCTCACCGGCTGGGCGAGTTTCCAGGCAAGCGCATGTTCCCTGCCGCCTGAGCCAACGACCAGAATTTTCATGGTTCAAGTATACCGTATGGATTGGATAACATTCAAACCGTGATATTCCCGGTTTTTCATCAGCATGATGGTCAACATGATTTTATATACGCTGTTCTGAGGTCCTGCTTTTCTTACATTGCACCGCTACGCTTTTTCCTATAGAATAAGAACATGGCGGACAAGAACTTTACCGTCCTGGATTTAATTGATATTGATCTCAAGGAGCATAATTCCCTTAACCTCCACTGCATCGGCGGACGGAAGGGTTTGACCAGGGAGATCGGTATTCCGGATCTGAACCGGCCCATGGGAGCCATCATGGGCTTTTACGAAGATTTTGCCTACTCACGGATCCAGCTTTTCGGACGGGGTGAGGTCTCCTTTCTCCGCAGGCTTGAGAGCGACGGAGAAACCGGAACTATTCGCAAAATGTTGGATTATCCTATTCCCTGTTGTATTTTTACCCACAATCTGCTCCCCCACAAGGATTTTCGTGATATTGCCGAAGCGGCCCAATGCCCTATACTACAGACAGACTTGGGAACATCGGATTTTTCCGCCCGGCTGATGCGGATTCTTTCCGAGATTTTCGCGCCAAGGCAGAGCATCCACGGGGTACTGGTGGAGGTTTTCGGCCTGGGGATTCTGATTCTGGGGGACTCGGGGGTAGGAAAAAGCGAAACCGCCCTGGAGCTTATTCACCGCGGGCACCGTTTGGTGGCGGATGATGTGGTGGATATCCACTGTGTGAGCGGCAATATCCTGATGGGCGCCGGGGCGAATAAGATCATTGGGCACCACATGGAAATCCGCGGTTTGGGGATCATCAACATCACCCACATGTTCGGGGTCAGGGCCATCAGAAACCGGAAGGAGATCCAACTGGTGGTGGGACTGGAGGAATGGGATTCATCCAAAAGCTATGACCGCCTGGGTACCGAGGAGCAGGTAATGAAACTGCTGGGGGTAAGTATTCCCAAGCTGGAAATACCGGTCAAGCCCGGCCGGAATATACCCATCATTATCGAAACCGCGGCGATGAACGAGCGGCTCAAGTCCATGGGGTATAACTCGGCCAAAGAATTCAACAAAAATATTCTCAAGTGGATCGAAAGCGATACCAGCCGCTCGGTGTTTTTTGGCCATGACGATATCATTTAGCGGTTTTAAGTCAGCTTGTCTATGATCCTCATTATAGGCAGATCTGTTAAGGAAGGTGTATGACAGAGAAAATTATTATCATACAAAACAGAGCCGGAGTTCACGCCCGTCCCGCCGCGCTGCTGGTTCAGGCCGCCAAGGATTTTAAGTGCAATATCTACTTTGAGAAAGGCAATGACCGGATCAACGCGAAATCCATAATGGGCATTATCACCCTGGGGGCGGCTTACGGAACGGAGATAAAAATCATCACTGAGGGGGATGATGAAGAGGCGGCGGCGGAAACCCTGGTCCGGCTTTTTGAATCTAAATTTGAGGAAGAATGAGAAAAAACAGGACCCGTCCCAAATATTCGATTATTACCAATGTGCGGGTTCTGTTATTAACCTACGCGCTGCTTTGTGTCATAACCGTTCTTTTTTCCAGAAACTTTTTCTCGAATATACTCCGGGACGGACAGCCGCCGGACCGGCTCAGCCTGATTGTATTCTTTACAATCCCCGGGGCGCTCTTGGTTTTTCTGGGGGTTTCCCTTTTTGGTCTCTTCGCCGATATTATCGCCCGCCGGCCGGGGAGTAAATTCAAGGCCCGGCTTTTGGCTTATTTCATCGTCATTGTTTTTTTCGCGGCCACACCCACGATCATCGTTACCGCTCTTTCGATTAACGAACTCGCCCGCTTCTGGCAAAGCAATGACGCCGCCGCCGCTACCGCCGCGGGCCGGAATTTCGCGGTGGATAACTACTCTTTCCACATAGAACGATTTGACGGCATTCTGAAAGAGACCAATTTTTCCCGGCTGCTCCCGGGGGACACGCTTCCCGAGGGAATTGCGGCGGTGCAGGAATTTGAGGCCGGAAACGAGGGCTGGCGGGAAACCGCCTTCACCGGCGGGGAGGGGTTCCGGCTCCCCTCCCCGCCCGCCACGGAACAAGGTTACGTGTTTCGGGAGCTTCCCCGTGATTTAGGACTCATCCGTTACGTACAATTAACGCGAAGAAGCGTCATCAGGCTGATAAGTTATGAACTGGGCGATGATTTCGATTCGGGCCTGGCGGCTATTGAAAACCAGGGCGCCCAGTTTGATGTTATCAATTCCTTGCAGGCCAACATCAGGCCGCTGATCATCTTCTATTACGGCGTGTTTTTCTTCCCTACCCTGCTGATGACGGTTATCATCGCCATTTCATTTACCAGACGGGTGACCCACCCCATTGTGGAACTGACCGAAGCGACCCGCCGGGTATCGGAAGGGGATTTTTCCATTCAGATTTTGGCCCGCCGGGGGGATGAGTTGGGCCTGTTGATCCGTTCATTTAACGCTATGGTGCAGGACCTGGAAAAATCCCGGATAGCCCTGGTAAAGGCGGAAAAAATATCGATCTGGCAGAATATGGCCCAGCAGCTTGCCCACGAGATCAAAAACCCGTTGACGCCAATCAGACTCTCCGCCGAGCGGACGCTGCGGCGCTGGAGGAACGAGCCGGAACGGATCGGCGAAATTCTTGAAAGTTCCATGCTGGCGATCATCCAGGAGACCGAGGGGCTTTCCACGCTGCTCACCGAATTTAGGACGCTTTCCAGGCCCATGGAGCCTTCCCGGTCCTGGACCAGGCTGCGGGAAACCGCGGAGGAGATCATCGGACCATACCGCAATTCCTATCCTAAAGTGCGTTTTGACATTGACCATATAGCGGATGATATGGCGGTCAAAATCGACAAGCACCGCTTCTCTCAGGTTCTGACCAATCTCATCATTAATGCCATCGATGCCATGAACGGCAAGGGTGTCATCGAAATCCGTACGGACCTTGTCAAGAAGCGGGATATTCGTTACTGTAGACTCAGCGTTAAAGATACCGGTAAAGGTATTGCTAAACAAGAAGGTCCGCTTATTTTTACCCCTTATTTTACCACTAAAGACTCAGGTACTGGTCTTGGATTGCCGATAGTTGAACGAATTGTAAATGATCACGGAGGAACCATCTGGTTTAATTCGGCGGAAGGCATGGGAACCACTTTTTTTATTGATCTGCCTGTTGACAAGCAAGAATTCAGTATGGAAGTATTGCCCGCCGCGGCCGCCGCGGAGAGGACATAATGTCTGCAATCCTCATCATTGATGATGAAGCGGGAATCCGGCTGACTCTTGCCTCTATCCTTGAAGACGAAAAGTATGAAGTCTTCACAGCCGAGGACGCTGTTGTGGGCCTTGAACTGCTGGATAAAGAGCGGATCGATTTAGTTTTTCTCGATGTACTCCTGCCCAGGCTGGGCGGTATGGAAGCGTTGGAACATATCCGCCGGGACTGGCCCGCAGTGGAAACGGTGATGATCTCCGGCCACGCCAATGTGGACATGGCGGTACGGGCGGTCAAGCTGGGAGCCTTCGATTTTTTGGAGAAGCCCCTTTCCCTGGACAAGATCCTGACCGTATGCCGCAACGCCCTTGCCATGGCCGGGCTCCGGACGGAAAACCTGAACCTGAAAAAAAAAGGTTCCATTATCCGGGACGATATAATCGGCGCCAGCGCTGCCATAAATGAGGTACGGGAACTGGCCAGGCAGGCTGCGGCAAGCGACGCGAGGATTCTGATAACCGGGGAAAACGGTTCTGGAAAAGAGATTGTGGCACGGGCAATTCACCTGGGTTCCTCCCGCGCGAACGGCCCGTTTGTCGAAGTCAACTGCGCCGCCATACCGGAGACTCTCATTGAAAGCGAACTCTTTGGTCATGAAAAAGGGGCTTTTACCGACGCGGTTACCAGCCGCAAGGGCCGTTTTGAGGTAGCCAATGGCGGTACGCTCTTTATGGATGAAATCGGCGACATGAGTCTTTCAGCCCAGGCAAAAGTGCTGCGGGCGATTCAGGAACAAAAAATCGAGCGCCTCGGCGGGGAAAAAACCATCGAAACCGATGTCCGTATTGTGTCGGCAACCAATCAGAACCTGGAAAAAGCCTGCGGGGGGGGCCGTTTCAGACAGGACCTCTTTTTCAGGCTGAATGTCATTCCCATCCACATTCCCCCCCTGCGGGAGCGGCTTGAAGACATTCCCCTGCTGCTCCAGCATTTTCTTAAAATCCTGGGCGCTGAACCGGTTGAACTGGAAGAAGACGCCCTGCAATTCCTCTGTTCCCTTAGTTGGCCGGGGAATGTCCGGGAATTGAGAAATCTGGCCGAACGGATAGCGGTGATGCACCGGGGAAACCGTATCGACAGTACCGCGCTGATGAATTTAGTGCGGAGAAATCACGGCGGTCAGAACCGTCCGGCGGACCGGCAGGATGGGATCGCCGGGGAAACAAACGGGGCTTCCCTTCCCCCGGATATACTGGAACAGAATTTCAGTGAAGCCAAGGAAAATTTCGAAAAGTACTACTTACAGTTCCATCTTTCCAGAAATAGTGGTATAATATCCAAAACAGCGGAGGCCATCGGAATTTATCCGAGTAACCTGCACGCTAAACTGAAAAGGCACAATATTAACGTAGCCACTATAAAGGAAGAACGATGAAAGAGTTGACAGAACGCCAGAAGGAAGTACTGTCTTTTATCACGAACCATATCGACTCTCATTCATACCCTCCCACCATGCGGGAGATCGCGGAATACTTTTCTATGTCAGTAAAGGGCGCTCATGATCACGTAATGGCCCTCAGGAAAAAGGGGCGTCTTGTACAGAAAGACAAATGTTCCCGGGCCATGAAGCTTGTTCGAGACGGAGAATATGAAGAAACGACGCAGCTGATAAATATTCCCATTTTAGGGACTGTGGCCGCGGGTAATCCTATTCTGGCCGAGGAAAACAGGGACGGAGCCATTACCCTGCACCGGTCCATGCTCAAAAAAAACAGAAAATACTTTGTCCTGAAAGTCCGGGGAGATTCCATGTCCGGTATCGGCGTTATGGACGGGGACATGGCGGTTATCGAAAAACAAATCACCGCCCGTAACGGCGAGATTGTAGTGGCTGTGGTGGACGACGCGGTAACACTGAAACGCTTTTTCAAAGAAAACAACAGAATCAAGCTGCAGGCGGAGAATGACGCCTATAAACCCATTTACTGCCAAGATGTGCGGATTCTGGGCCGCCTCTCCCAGATCCTCCGCTTTTATTGACGATGGCAGCAAGCAGGCAGCCTTCCGGCGTATATGCCGCCAATGCTTACCTCTTCCTCGGTCCCGAGCTGGGTAAAAAACAGGATGATATTGACGCAATCCGAAAAAAACTTGCGGGAGTGGAAGAGACGGTTTTCTACGCCGGGGAAACGCCGGCAAACCGGATGGCGGCGGCCATTCAGAATCACAGCCTCTTTGCCGCGTCCCGGCTCTTTCTGATAAAAAGCGCGGAACAGCTCAAAAAGGATGACGCCGGCCTTCTCGCGTCCTGCATAGAGAGCCTCGAAAAAGATGTTACGCTGATCTTCATCTCCGAGGAAACAAAACTCGCCGCGGCCCTTGATAATGCCGTCCCCAGGGGGAACCGGCGGATCTTCTACGAGCTTTTTGAACACGAAAAATTCGAATGGGTGCGTTCCTTTTTCAGCCGGGAAGGATTCAGGATTCAGCCTGATGGGGTCGAAACTATCCTCGAGATGGTGGAAAACAACACCGAAGCCCTCAGGCGGGAATGTTCCCGGCTCATGCTGTTTTTGCCAAAAGACCGTCCGGTTGAGGCGAAAGACGTGGAGCAGTGGCTCTCTCACAGCAGGGAAGAGTCGGCCTTTACCCTTTTTTCCCGTATCGCGGCGGGGGATCTTTCCAAAGCCATTGAATCCCTTCACACCCTCCTCGCGGCAAAGGAAGCCCCTCCGGGTATCCTGGCCGGTCTCGCCTGGTGTTTCAGAAAACTTCGGGACTATATTGCTCTTTTGGAAACGGGCGAAGCGAACTATCTTGAGCTTAAAAAGATAGGGCTCAGCGCGCCCAAGGCCAAGGACGATTACGCGGCCGCAGCCCGCAGGTACGACGCCGACGCCTGCCTTGCCCTTATCGCGGAATATGATATTCTCCTCCGTTCCGCCGGAACCGCCCTGGAGGAAATATTGATGGACGCCTACATCGTTAAATTATTCAAAAGCGGCGCGCGAAGATGATTGCGCTGCTGATTATCGCCCTGGGCCTTTCTATGGACGCCTTCGCGGTCTCGGTCGGCGCCGGGACCAGTATTCGGGACTTACGCCCCTTCCACGCCGTCAGGGCAAGTTTTTTTTTCGGTCTCTTTCAGTTCATCATGCCCCTGGCGGGCTGCTATCTGGGCGAAGCCTTCGCGTCCTACATCGAAGCCTTTGACCACTGGATCGCCTTTGCCCTTTTAGTCTTTATCGGCGGGAAAATGCTTGTCGAAACGCCGCGCCGTAAAAACACATCCGGCGGAACCGTCGCCGGCGGCAAAAACGCCGGCAGCGGCGAAAGCGACAAGGGCCGCAAAAACCCACAAGCGCAACAGGCTCCTAGCAGTGCCGGCGACATCCGCGGCTTGAGAACCCTCCTTACCCTTTCGGTGGCGACCAGTATTGACGCCTTTGCCGCGGGCATTTCGCTGAGCATCATGGGCTACGGCGTCTGGGGAAGCGCCGCGGTCATTGGCGGCGTCACCTTTCTGGTCTGCCTCTGCGGATTCGAGTTTGGCCGCCGCGCCGGTATGATCCTGGAAAAACGGGCGCAGCTGGCCGGGGGAATTGTCCTCATCGGCATCGGCGTAAAGATACTGGCGGAGCATCTTTGGGGATAGTCCGGCCGCGCGCCGGACGGCGTTAAATCTCTCCCCGCCCGGTAAATCTCCGAAAACAATATTTTTTCCGCAAGTTGTTCAGCTCATGAACAAATTTTCGTGTTTTTCTGCGTTTTTCTGTGGTCACGGGGTCTCCGCCATGCCCGGCGATTTTTCACTGGAATCAAGATACAATATCCAAACGGGCGAATTTAAGAACCGGATTACCGGAAAACCTTATATTTTCCATTCTACAACTTGAAATTTCAGGCGTTTTTCGTGATTCCATTCCTTAAACCAGAAAATGAAGCCTGATTTAGCCGCTTAATCCCCGATCCTCCCTCCGCCCTAAAAAACATATACAATCCATACTTTTTTTCAAAAAATTGTTGACAAAAAAAAAAAACAATCTATATTCTCTTTGACTTGTAATGTGTTTTAGAAAAAACACTTGCAAAAAGCTGTCCGGTATGGGCGGCTTGTGATGGTTACAAAGGGGGACCCGGCAGCGGGCCAAACGGTTCCGTGCTTCTGTCAGGACGCGGGGTGTTTTTCCTCTTGTAAATACAAAAAGGGAACGCGGCATGGCTTTGCGGTGGCAAAAAACGGCGGCGTTCCGGCAAACTTAAGGAGAAGGACATGAAGAAAAATTTTGTAAGATTGGGAGTTCTGGCAGCGGCGCTGGCGCTCATTTTTGCGGCGTGCGCGCAGCCCACCGATGAATCATCTTCGGGCCCCAACGCCCCTACGATCATCCGGCTGCACCTGGACAAACAGCAAACCGTGGATTTTTCAGGTGTAACGTTTGAAATAAGAGTTGCCGAGGAACTGTATGTTCCGCAGGGTGTAACAGCTTATCCCTACGGCCTTGTTCCGGGGCAGAATGTTGGTAAAACCGTCGGCGAGCTCATTAATGCTGTGGATGTGAATGACCGGACGAAAGTGTTGGCAATACCCGGCGTCGGGACAAGGAGTAATGCGCCTGCCGATACTGTTCTCCAAACACAGGGTAAAAAGAATATCCTTGCGAGTGGAGTTTTGACTGCCGCAGGTGGTGTCAGCACAGTTGGTGGTGGCGCGGCGAATTCAGGCTTAATCCAGACCGATAACAAGGATAAGACCCAGCGCTACATCGACATTGAGCTGGTTGACGTAAAGCCCTCGAGCGCGGGCTTCGGTTCGGTCTTCAGCGGGAGCATCAGCGGATATGTGGAACTGGCGGTAACCGGCGCTGGCGCTGGCGGAAGTGGCGTAGCAGCCAATACGGCCTATCTGTACACCAAAGATAAACACGGTTTCAATGACTTCCTGAGAATCGCTACCGCCGCCGATGAGGCAGCAAATGGGGCTCTCGCTGTTGGTACCGCGGTTTACGGGACGAGAAACGCCAATATCAAGAAGGTCAGCCTGAAATCCGGCATCAACGACATTTATCTTTCCTTTTTCTCACAGCATCAGAACAATGATTAACCCGGCCTTTGCCGCTTAGCCGCCGCGGGCGGCGCTGGTCATAATCCGGTTTCTTTTTCCTTGGGCCCGTTATGCATTGCATAGCGGGCCGTCTTTTTTGGCCCGCCTGTCCCCAATGCCTAAACTTGATCCACAAAATTTTTAACCGCAAGGTCGAAGAAGTCGAAGAAGTTTTTATTCGAATTACTCAAAATTTGAGCCGTTTTAGCCATTCTTTCCCGGAAATTTGGTACATGAGGTACCTCTTTCCTTCCTTACTTTTACTTTTTTGACTTCTTCGACATAGCGGTAAATCTTCCTCATTATTTCCGAAAGGCTGTTATGCCGGGGCTTTAAGCTCCCAGGATTTCATCGATCTTTTCATTGATCTGGGCGGCGGAAAAGGGTTTAATCAAAATTCCAGCGGCGCCCTTTTTAATAACCTCCGACGCGGTAAGGTTGTCGGCCTGGGAGGTTACCATGAGAATCTTGGCGTCCGGTTTGATCTTCAACATCTCCGCCAGGCAGGTGAGGCCGTCCATTTTCGGCATGGAAATATCCAGTGTTACTATATCCGGCAGGGTTTCGCTGAACATACGGAGCCCCGCCTCTCCGTCCGGGGCGGATCCGGCCAGGGTAAATTGCCTTGCTGCCAGGGACCGTTCAACCACCTTACGCATCATCAGGGAATCATCAACAATAAGCAATTTCATAAAACAGGCTATCACGGTAAGCGGCAAATGTAAACAACAATATTGCCAATATATTTCCGGACAGCGGTCGTGGGGGATTCTTCACTTTCCGGCCTTTAAACGCTATAATGGTTTCATGCGTACCGAAAGACTCTACTACGATTATGTCTCAGGCGATCCCTTTTCGGCCGGCATAATAGAAGTCCGGCCCTGGGAATCCGGGGGCGGGACCGCGGCCGCCCTGGTGCTGGACAGGACCATTTTCTATCCGGAGGGAGGCGGGCAGAGCGCCGACCGGGGGAGCGTTAACGGGATGCCACTCCTGGATGTGCGGGAACAAGACGGGGAGATTCTGCATATTGTTTCTATAAAGGGGGGAGAACAGCCCGTGTCCGGGCCCGCCCGCCTGATCCTTGACGCTGTCCGGCGCCGGGATTTTACGGTACAGCACACCGGACAGCATCTCCTTTCGGGGACCATTCTGCGCATGACGGGAAAACCCACGGTTTCAATGCACCTGGGGGAAGAGGTAAACACCATTGACGTGGACAGCCCGGAAATTTCCGCGGGCGTTCTTACCGCGGTTGAGGAAGCGGCAGCGGACGCCATTGAGCGGGATCATCCGGTGATCATCCATCTCTGTCCGCCTGAAGACGCGCAAAGTTTTCCCCTGCGCAAGGTTCCGCCCCAGGGTGAAGACGTGATCCGGGTAGTGGAAATAACGGAGAATGACTTTTCTCCCTGCTGCGGTACCCACTGTACATCAACCGCTCAAATCGGCGCACTTCGCGTATTGGGCGCTGAAAAGTACAAGGGCATGACCAGGGTAAGTTTTATCACCGGCCGCAGGGTACTGCGGGACAGCAGGCTGCTCAGGGAAAACGCCGGGACTGTTTCCCGCAGCCTCAAAGTTCCGTTAGCTGAAACCGGCAGGGGCGTACTGGCGCTGCTGGAAAAGACAAAGTCCCTGGAGCGGCGGGTAAACGAGCTTGAGGACGCCGCCGCCCAAATCAAGGCCGCCGCCCTGCTGGAAAAGGCGGGACTTGCCGGGACAGGCGCTGATGAACAGGGTACGGCCCCTGGGCCGGCCGTGGTGGCAGAGCGTTACGCCGACACGGATATGGAAGAAGTGCTCCGCATCGGCCGGGCCGCGCAGAAGCTCACCGGGGCGGTTTTGATTCTCGCCTCTGAGCGGGATCTCAAATTCGCCGCCTTCTGTTCCGCCAAAGGACGCGACATCCGGGCCCTGGTGAAAGACGCCCTGGAAAAGGCGGGAGGCAAGGGCGGAGGCGGCCCCTCGTTCTTTCAGGGACTGTTCGCCTCCTCCGGGGAACTTACGGATTTTCTTTCGGCGGTATCGGACGGAAAGCAGTCATGAGCATCAATTGCCGACCAGGCGCCTGCCAATGTCGCTGAGCTCCGGCATCTGTAAATAGAGGGGCAGGTGGCCCCGCGAGGCTGTTTTGTCCAATTCAACCAGGCTCACAAACAGTTCATTGATCATATCCGCGAAGACCTGCACATTGGAAGAGAAGGTGTTTACCGCCATGTTCCGGAGTACTCTGTCCGAACCGCTGGCGACGGTGTTCAACCGGTTCTTAAGGGAAGATCCTAGTTCCCGGCGGGCAACAGACACGAAATGGGCGGCGGCGGCAATCTGCCGGTACAGCTCATCGATATGAATCCCCTGGTATTTGACCTGCTCCATCTTTTCCGTAAGGCTTTCAAGCAGATCCCAGGTCAGTTTGTCCAGGGGAAGCTGCAACAGCGCCGGACGAAGGAAACGGTTGGCGATATTAGCGCGGTAATGTTCCCCGATTCGTTCTATGAGGCTGATAACATTGGCGTCCCGTACCGGCTGCAAAAAAACTCCTGAGCTTTATTCGTGGCGAGGGTTTAATACCCCACCGGACCGGAGGTCCGAGCTCTGCCGCGCGCTTGTTGATTATACTACATTCGAGACGGATTGACAAGTGTAAAGATACAAAATAGTATTGGTATTAATGATACAGCGTTTCATGCGGCTTTCCGTACGAAAGGCCTTGCCCCTTGCCGTTATGATGTTCGTACTCCTTTCCTGTTCTTTTAACAGTAATACAGTTGCCGTACTCTGGACAGACCAGCCTGAATTTGCTTTCTACGGGGAAGAGTTTAATAACGCCCAGGCTCAGTATAAAATCGAAATTCGTTATTTTGATTCTCTTGCCCGGGAACTCGTCCGATCAGGAGCGCATCCCGATATTGTAGTCGGCAGCTGGCTGAAGAGCGCCTCCACCAGGGCTTATTTCAAATCCCTGGATGGTTTTTTAACCGGCAAAGGCCTGTCAAAAAACGACTTTTACTCCCGGCTTTTGGCCATGGGCAGTATAGACGATAAACAATTCCTGCTGCCGGTGTCCTTTAACGCCCCTGTCCTGATTTTTGCCCGTGACAAGGGGGAACTGCTTTCTAACCCTTTTACTATCGGCTTTACCGAAATAATGCAATTGGGCAAGGACTATAACATTGAGAATAACGGTGTCTACACCCGTATGGGATTTTCCCCTGTCTGGGATGATAATTTTCTCTATATTGTTGCGGCTCTGTTTAGAGTCTCTTTCCAGGAGGCCGATCCGCTGGCCTGGGACGCCGCCGCCCTGGAACGGGCGATGAGCTTTGTGTATAGCTGGACCCAGGAGGTAAACCGCAACAGTCAGTCGGGGGAGGATTTCTATTTTAAGTACTTCTACGATCCCCCGGCGACACTGGCCCTTTCGGGCAGAATTCTTTTTACCTACATGAGCAGTGAAGAACTCTTTACCCTGGCGGAGGAGCGGCGGAACGGCATTGACTTCCGTTGGATTGCGGAAGGGAACCGCATCCCGCTGGCGGGGTCCGCGGTGTATCTGGGGCTGCCCAAAAAAGGCAAAGCCCCCAAGGCCGCCGCCGCTTTTGTCCACTGGTTTTACCAGGCCGAAACCCAGCGCCGGCTCCTGGCGCGGGGCAAGGCCAATCGCGCGCTTGAGACTTCTTTCGGTATCAGCGGGGGCTTCTCCGCGCTGCGCCCGGTAACAGAACAAATATTTCCCCAATTTTATCCCAACTTGTTGGGTCACATGCTCCCGGAAGATTTTCTCTTCCCCGCCAATGTGCTCCCCGGCAACTGGATCCTCCTCAAAGAACGGGTGATTCTCCCCTACCTCCACGAGCGGGCCCGCAGCGTCAGCCGGAACCAGGTGTATCCCCTGGAACGGCGGCTGGCCGACTGGCAGCGGGTGAACCTTTAGTGTCCGGTCTTAAACAAATTACGAAAAGATTGAATTCGAGCAGCCTGAAACGCCGCAGGGAAAAAAATAGCCTCATCGGCCCCCCCGGGCCAATAAGGCTACGGAGGCATAGCCCCCTATATATATAAACCCACTAAAATATAGACCTGTTTAGAATCGAAAGTCAAGTGAGTTTGTTTTAAAATTCCCCGAAGGACAGAAAAAGCGGTAGTTGACAAAACCACAACCAGGAGACCTTCAAGGCATACCACCGGACACTTGGGACGCAATTTTCATGAAGAGGCTGCCCGGCTAAGAGCCAGCCTCTTCCCCGATTACCGTGTAAAATGTTCCGTCAAATCAATGGGATTTAAAATAGCCGCGGAACCATCAGCGCGTTGCGTGAGCAGATTACCCTGCTGTATGGTCACCGAGGCGTTGGGATGTACGTTTATCGCGGACTTTGTCTGCAAAATCAGGTTCGCGTCAAAACGGCCAAGGCTGAGACTGCCGCCGACAGAGCCGGTGATGGCGTAAAGGTCGTTGCCGTTCACCCAGAGGAGACTTGCGGGGTGAATGTCATCATCACCCTGTTTCGCCATTTCCAGATTGCCCGGATTTATCTCAATGAGCCTCACCGCACCGCCGCCCCGGTTTTCACCCGCGACAGCGAGGACCTTGCCGTTCATGAAGGTAAGGGTTCGTATTGATACCGTATTCAGCGGGGAGCGCTTGAGTTCCTCTCCGGTGACGGGGTTAAGCCGGACAAGCCGCCCTATAGTGGCGTCTGGCGATTCAAGCATAGCGCCGATCACGCCACTGAGATCATCCTCATTGATGATCTCCTGCTGATCCTGGGCGATACTCTCCCGATCCTGTTGGGCTTCCTCGGCCTTCTGTTCCGCGAAATCTTCCTGCCGCTGGGCTTCCTCACGCCGCTCTTCAAGCGCTTCCTCACGCTGATCCAACTCCCCGGCCCGTTGATCCAGTTCCTGTTCCCGCCGGTCCAGTTCCTCCTGCACGGCCCGGTCTTCCTCAGTCTGGTCCGGCCCCTGGGTGATCTGCTCCCGTTCCTGGACGATCTGTTCCCGTTCCTGCTCGATCTGGGCACGTTCCTGCGCCGCGCGCTCTTCTTCTTCCCGGATAGCTTCCCGCTCAACCTGCGCGCGCTGCCCGGCCTCATCAGCCTCCCGCTCCTTGAGGTCCACCATCTCCTGGCGCTGCTCTACTCCGCGGTCATCTTCCTTACGCAGTTCTTCCACCACCCGGCTGTCACTGATGGCTGAGGTATCAATCGCGCTCAAGCCGCCGATACCCAGGGGGATGAGCATCAAAGTTCTCCCGGGCCACTCATCATACCGGATAGAAAGACCCACCCTCTCCTGTGTCAGATTCTCAATTACCGGGGTTTTGTAACGGCTGGTAAAATAACCCCAGTCGCTGCGGTATACGGCGTTGTAAATGGTGGTATATTCGGCCAACAGCGCCGCATCCTGGGCATTGTACCCATAGGCTTCCTGCAGATAGCCCTGGATAATGGTCCTGAGGTTACGGATATGATCGACCCCTACATCAACACCAAGACCGAATATATCGGCGTCCAGCTTATCGCCTTCCGGCGCCGAAACGGAGTGAATGACAAAATAGCGGCCTGTCCCGCCGGTCCGCGCCGCGCCGCCCCGGACCGCCTGACCAAGGCCCACGCCGATTTGACGGATCTGTTCCCTAGTCTCTATGCGGGCGTGAGGACCTTCGTAGTTGATAAAGGTTACCGGGGCAAGGTTTCGTTCCAGTTCTTCCTGGTCAACCTGGGCAAAAAGCGTTCCCGCCGCGCTTATTATGCAAAGAGCGATAAAAAAAGCCCCGGAAAACCGTAATCCACTGTTCGGCATATACATATCCACACTCCTATTCATTCATAAGAAGTATATCACAGGGTTGTTGCAAAATAAAGAGATTTGTACAATATATTGGCAGCATACCGGCAGCCGTCCGGCCTGGGAAGACCTCAGTAACGCCGCTGTAAGTTTTCCGCGATTTTCAGCAATTGTTCTTTGGTATTCTGCCCCGGATCGTCCAGCACCGTTTCAAGCAGTTCGTGGAGGATAATCCCCATAACCTTGCCCGGCCGCACTCCGATTGCCATAAGGTCTTTCCCTGAAACGGCGAGGTCCTTAAGCGAAAGGGCCCGGTTTTCGCTGAGGATCCGGTCTACTCTGCCGGCCAGGGGGAGGAGGAAGTCCGCGGCCGGTTCCGTCCCCGCCATGGCATACGCGTCGGCCCTCCGGAGCCGGTAGAGGTTTTCCAGCTGGGCCGTTCCGACACGGACAATAAACCGGCGTACCGCCGCGTCGGTCCAGTCTTCGGTGTAGTGAAACATATGCTCCCCCACCAGGTGACATACGGCGTCAATACACACATTGGGACAGCGGAGCCGGGTAAGGATATTCCGGGCGAGCCGCCTGGATTCGGCTTCATGATGATAAAAGGTCCTGATCCCATCCGCTCCTGTTTTACACGTAAGCGGCTTTCCTATATCATGCAGCAGAGCCGCCATACATACCTCCGGGGGGTACCGCTTCCGGGCGGCGTAATCAGCGGCCAAAAGGGAATGGTCCAGCACATCGAAACGGTGGAAGCCCTTCTGCTCAACACCCCGGCAGGCAGCCAGTTCCGGCAGGAACAGTTCCATAAGGCCGGTCTGTTCCATCAGGACCAGGGCCCGTGAGGGAAGCGGAGAGGCAAGGATCTTGTCCAGCTCGTCCCGGACCCGTTCCCGCGAGACCCTGGCGCTTACGGACAAGGCCCGGGGAATAGCCGCAAGCGTGTCTTTGTCAAGCTCAAACCCCAACTGCGCGGCGAAACGAACCGCCCGCAGGGACCGCAGTCCATCCTCGGCAAAGCGTTCCGCCGCTTTCCCCACACAGCGGATGATCCCGGCCCTGATGTCCGCTTCCCCGTTGAACGGATCCACCTTCCCGCCTCCGGGCAGGCGCAGGGCTATAGCGTTCATCGTAAAATCCCGGCGGGAAAGGTCTTCCTCAATGCCGGCGGCGGGGCGTACCGTATCGGGCCTGCGGCCGTCGGAATAATCACCCTCAGTCCGGTACGTAGTGATCTCCAGGCTGTGTTTCCGGTAGAGCGCCGTTACGGTTCCGTGCCTGATCCCTGTCGGAATAACCCTGCCCCGGGCTTCCCGAAAAATGGCCGCCACCTCATCGGGCAGGGCATCGGTGGCAAGATCCCAGTCCTTAACCGTCCCGCCCCGGAGCATATCCCGGACCGCGCCGCCCACGAGGCAGATCTCTTTTTCCCTGGCGGCAAACAGCGCGGCAATTTCCTTAAGGGTGGGGTGAATACGTATCATGCGGTAATACCATTATCCTCCACAGCGTACCAGCAGTATAGCAAAACCAGATTGCCTGGAACATAGTATAAGCCGGGCAGGATTATGTTGCCCGATGGAGCGCCTTCGTCCGTTCAGCCTCTTTCTTGCAAAACCTGGTACTTTCCCGGAGCATGAAAGTATACGCCGATGCCCTGAATAGTTATTTTTTTCATTGAATTTTGTATAAGGTTACGATATAATTAGTATAGGGAAGAAATCTGTAAAAACTTAGCTGAAGGAGAAAGGAATGATGACTGGAAAAAGGGGTTTTGCGATAGGTGTGCTTCTGTTGAGCGTCTTGCTTGTTATATCTTGTGATGATTTTTACAGTTCCACTTGGGGGACTGCCAGGGAATACGAGACAGCAAAAATCAACGTGAACGCTGATAATGTGGATACATGGGTTGAAAATGCCACTGGTAATCCTGAACTGGCGGCCGCTGTTACCGAAAAGATCAAAGAGGAATTAAAAAAAGATGATCTCAAGGAGAAGGATAAGGCTAAATTGCAGGAAGGCGGCGTGAGTCTTGCCGTTGAAGCCTCGGGGATTGGAGAGACAATCATCAGCGCGGCCAGCGATGCCGTAAGCGCCCTCTCGAAGGGGGAAGTTGACGCATTGCAGCAGCTTCTTGTCAATGTTCACAATGATTTTAAGAAGAACAAGGGCGCCAAGGCGGCGGCGGATCTTTCCGAAATAGTCAGTGGGAGTTTGAAACCGAACGCTGGCAAGATTCCTGAATTTACAGGTCTCTATGCCGACAAGGCGCAGCCCTCGAATGTGGGGCTGGCGGTGTCCCTGCTGACCCTTGCGTTGGTTGAGAATGGAATGGATGAGGTAAACAAAGATATGTCCGAGGTTGACCTGGCCAAGTTAACCGATTACGGTCTTTTTGTAGATAACGGGAAAGCCACGGTTATAAGCGATAATCCCAAGCCTGAGACCGTTACCCTTGCCGCGTATCTCAACCTTATTGCCAGTGATACAACCGGTAAATTCGATAGTAATCCCATAACCAGCAGCATTAAAACTGCTTTTGGTCTGTAAACTGACAATTTATTGGCTGTTTGCTGAGGCTGTTCCAAAATGCCGGATTTTGGAACAAGCTCTGTTATTAAGGAAAAAAAAATGAAAAAGATAGCGGCGCTTGTTGTGCTGCTATGTGCAGCAAAGGCTTTTGCTGCGGATGTTGCTATGCCCCGGCTTACCATACCTACAGCTCAGGACAGCGGCATGGGCGGTTCTCATGTAGCGTATACGGATAATGTCTTTGGTCTTTTGGTGAATCCCGCAGCCATAATGCGGGTGGAACAGCGGAGTTTCTTTGCCATCTCCCCTACCCTGTTTAGTCCGCAAAGTACCTTCGGCCTAATCCAGGCCATTGACGGTATTGTCTCCAAGGGTGATTTGGGCGGATTAGGAGACGCGGCGAATATTCTCAGCAAGCAAAATGGAAAAATTTCCATGGGCTTTGACCTCAGGGAATTTCCCCTTTCCATTGCCTGGGTAGCGGACGGTTTTGGCTTCGGCTTGTGGAACCGTGTCTTTGTTAATCCGAATATTATTGGTACTCATTTTAATTTCGATGTGTACGGCGATGTGATAATGCCCATTGGTTTCGCCTTTAAGCTCATTGATGTTAAGGGCCATACGGTGGACGCGGGCGTTACGGTCAAACCCTTTGCCCGGGTCAGGGCGCATGAGAAAATGAACATCATGGAACTTATGGATCAGGATACCAATTTTGTCGATTCCATGACCGTTCCCCTGATTATCGGCGCGGGTTTTGATCTGGGCTTTATGTACCGGTGGGATATGGGCTTATCCGCAGGCCTCACCTTTAACGATATTGTTACCAGGGGCGTGGTGGCGGCCAATCTTGTCGGTACCGATACCAATTCCTACCTTGTGCCCTTCTCCATGAATATGGGCCTGGCCTATGATTTCAGATTCAGCCGGTTCTGGCAAAACGCTCCCGCTTTCCTGGCCAGATCCGGTCTTTCCTTTGCCGTTGACTGGCGGGATTTAACCAACATTTTCCAGCAGGATGATTATCTCAAAAGAAACGCGATCCTTGATCTCGGCCTGGGACTACAGCTCTCTTTGCTTGACATGATCAAGCTGCGCCTGGGCTTGAACGAAATGCTGCCCGCCGTGGGTCTTGGCTTTGATTTCGGCCCCATCGAGATTGACACGGCCTATTACGGCAAGGAACTCGGCCTTGAACCAGGGCAGCTCTCCATCGCGGCCCTGGATCTGACCTTCGCTATCCGGCCGGGCGCGAAAAAACGGGATTGGCCCTGGGCCCGCCGCGCCCTAATCGGCGGAACAAAGGCCGCCGACGCCGGGCAAGTATCTTTCTGAACCGGCCGCTCATTTGACCGCGTTGTACCGGTTCCTCCGGTACGCGCTGGTATCCGCTACCTTGTACTTGCCAAGGGACTTTTCCGCGTTACCGATACGGCTGGCCGGGGAAGGATGGGTCTTGTTGAAACCGCCGGAACGGCTGCTCTGGATTCTATTCAGTTCCCTGAGCATGTCGATCAGGCCCGAAGGGTTATAGCCGGCGGAGGCCAGGAGGCTTAACGCGGTGTTGTCGGCCTCGAATTCCTGGTTTTGAGAATAACCGTTATTTACCAGAGTGGTAACGATCTCCCCGACCGATTCATTGAAAATATCGGTCAATTCATTCACATCATAACCTGTCGCGGCGCCCGTGGCGGAGGCGCCTGTTACCAAAATGGCCTGGGTGGCGCGGCTTGTTCTGATTGCCTTGATGCTGTGCTGGAGCTGAATATGGGCTATCTCGTGAGCAATGACTCCCGCCAGGGCATCCTCCGAAGTGGCGCTGGTAATAAGCCCTCTGGTGATAAAGATGTGCCCTCCAGAGGTGGCAAAGGCGTTTATTTCGTTACTGTCCAGCAGCATCACATGGTAGCCATTGTAGATTTCCGGCTTGGGCGAATTGATAACAATGGCGTTACATATCCGGTTGGCATAGGCGGTCAACGCGGGGCTGCCGTTCCAGATTTTGTAGCCGGCAAGAATATTAGCCCCTACCGCCCGGCCGATGTAGTACTCCTGTTCAGGGGTTATTTCCTCGGCGGCACTGCCAATGGCCTTGCTGGATAAACTGATTGCGTCGGCGTAGTTCTGATCAAGCACCCCGGCGGCGGCGGCGACTTGAGCACCCGCGTCCGCGACGGCGGCAAGATGCTGGCAGGAAAGCGCGGTAACGGCAAAGACGACAACGGACGCCGCGAAAACGGCTTTTTTATAGAACGTTTTCATTATTAATCCCCCAATGACAGGTGACCGTCAACCAGAAACCGGTAAAGAACCTCATCGGACACGGTCTGGGCCTCAGTCTTGTCAACATCCGCGTAATTGACATTGCCCTTCGTCTTATAGGCATCCTCAACTTCCTGGTTAAAACCTTTCCCCGCCAGGGCGATTTCATTGGCCGAAGCGGTACTTGAATTGCCGGACACAACCCGCTTGGCGGTCAAATTAGCCGATGTTGTCCATCCCCTTTGGGAAGGATTTGAAACGGAACGTACCTCCCGCCATTTGCCGTTAAGCTGCATGACAGTGACCTGGGCCCCATAAGAAAGGGTAGCCTGTGTCCTGGCAAAAAATCCCATGGAAGATTTTAAAGCCAGGGATTTAGCCGCCACATACATAGTACCGCCTCTGGAATCCTGGGCAAACGCAACGGCAACCGCAAACAGGCACAGCCCAACCACGATAAATAATTTCTTCATAATCATACCTCCCGATCAGTATATATTCCCGCCCGGTGATTTGACAATCACCAATTTACCGGCGGATACGACGGGTGAACTTTCATCCCACTAAAAAGATTCGCCGCCGGGCAAGGCGGTCTCAGCGCTCCCGGCATTTTAAGAACAGGAGCAGGGGCAGGTGGTCACTCAGGCCCGAACCGGTCCTGGGATTATAGGCGGCCGGGTATCCGCCGGTAGCGGTGAAAGGCTGATAAGCGGCTGCGGCGCTGTTGTCAAATTCCCAGCCAACGCCGTTAAAAAGCTGCTTTGAAAGCAGAAAATGATCGATGGTTTCCCATTCATTTCTATAATAATAGGAACCATTGCTGAGCTCTTGGAACCAGGGTGAGTAGAGCGCCGTAACCTGTGAAGGAAAATGACGGGCCGCCGGTGGTTTGTCTTTACTGAGGACGAGAAAATCCTTCCACAATTCACCGGTGAGGACATTTTGATCATTTCCGTCAGCTTCATACAAACCGGCAAGCTCCGCGGCTCGGAGATCATCGGGAAGCAGGGCGCTTATCGCCGCGCCGTTCCGCCGGTAGAATTCATCGTGGTTTTCATTGAGATCGCCCATGATGATCACCGGCAAATCCGGGTCCTCTTCCGCCAGCTCCCTCATCCGGCGAAGGATGATCCGCGCCGAGGCGCGGCGGTTGGCCTCGGTGGCGTCCTCACCGCCAAGTTTCGATTTCCAGTGACAGACAAAGAGCGCCAGTGATTCATTGCCGGCGGAGACTCTGGCTTCCAGTACCGGCCTGGGCGCGGTGTCACCATCCGCGCTGATCGAGTGGATTTTTGCCGCATCAAGCGGCAGGCGGCTCAGAATACCCAAGCCCAGGGACATTTCGGGGTTACCGGCAAAATGCGTCCAGGCATAACCGTATTTGGACAGGGCGGCGGCTAAATCCTCCAGGACCTGGCCGGATTCGATTTCCTGTATGGCGATAATATCCGGCGGTTCGGGCTCTATCCCTTCGACAGCTTTGGCAATAACATTCAAGCGGCCCGCGTATTTCTCCCTGGACCAGCCGGCCGCCTCCCGGTATTCATCGTATTCGTTCCCGGTTTCGGTTCCATCAAAAAGGGCCTGTACATTCCATGTCATGATAATGACGGAATGTTCTTTTGCGGATTCCCTTTTCTCCGTTCCGGCTTTCATGCTTTCCCCGGAAAAATCACAGCCGCATACCACCGCCGCAAACAGGAACGCCAAAAACAGGGCGGGAACGGCCGTTCCGCATACCGTGTATCTCTTCATATACATCTCCGAAATTAGAAATTGTACGCCGATTTAATAGCGTAAACCACCTATTAATGGCACGGAGATGCGCGGCGCTTTAGTGAATCGTGAAAAATCTGATACCCCGCCCTGCCGGGGCGGTTCAACCGTTCAAGGCGTCCAGATCGATCTCACCCGCGGTACAGGGAACGGTAACGCCCCAGTTTCCCAATGTTTCGGGGTGAATCTCGCCGAATATGCCGATTTGATTACCTTTGTACAGAACCGCGGCGGCCCGGCCCGGGATAAACCGGGGGTCATCCAGCTCTTTCACCTCATATTCCCGGGACAGGTAATAAAAGAGGGTCTGAAGCTGGCCGGCTACGGTGTTAAAGTTAGCGTCCTTGCCCGCGTGCAGAAAGCCCGCGTACTGGCGGGTGGAGGTTCCATAATTTTCGGCGTCATCCAGGTAAGCCACTTTGCCGATTTCAAAAATCTGATGGGGATACGCCGAATGAGCCGAAACGGACTCGCTTGCCATAAGGGAGGCCAGCACCGAGTCGCGGACATATTCGTAGTTCTCGGTCATGGGGTTGGATATACGGATGATTCTGCCGCCGCCCCGCATGTTTTCAACCAGATCCTTACGGGAACCCAAATAGTTGTAGATCATCTCCTGGTAGCCCATACCGACAAAGATTTCCCTGACCCGCCTGCTGTACAGGGTGATAGAGCTCAGCCGTCCTACGGTAAAATCGCCGGGCCGTTCAGGCTTGAATGAATTGAGCGAGCGGCCAATCATAACGTCTTCGGTGACATCGGCGGCGTGCAGAAAGTCGTTACGGTACTCCGGCGGCCATGCCCGGACGCCCTCGGCTTCAACTGAAACGCCGGCCTGCACCTTTTCAAGGCCCCGGGTCTTTTCAGCCCGCACGCCCATGCGCCCCAGGGCCTTCACACATTCATCCGCGCCGATTTTTTCACCGAGAAATTGTTCAATCCGCGCCAATGAGCAAAACACCGGCTCCTGGAAGTACCAGGGGGTGATTGTATTACTGCCGAAAGGCGTATCGAATTCGTACGCAACTTCCACCGGCTCAATAGTAAAGCCGTTGTCGGCCAAATCGCAGGCGACTATAGAAACCGCCAGCGTTACCGAACTGATGTCTGTGCCGGTAATTTCCACGAAAAGGTCGGTATCCCCAACCTGTACCGCGCCCAAGCCGGCGGAGTTAATAATCGGCGGATAGGACAGTATATCTCCCCGCGAATCGGTCAACAGGGGATGTATAGGCTCATGCTCCTGAATAAAGGCGTACTCTCTTCCTTTGGGGTGCTGTTTGAGGATTTCCCGCAGTGTCAGGGGCGTCTCCCATTGCAGGGGTACAAAGGAAACACTGTCGGGGTCTACCCCTTTGTAGATGATTGGCCATTTGATCATGGAAATGCGGTAGAGGCCCATGGAGATGGTCCGCCGCCTGCGCCCGAAATTCCAGGCCAGCTTCTCCTGGGTCTGTATCATGTCCCGCAGCATGGGATCGGTGATCGCCCTGCCGCCCGCGATAAAACCCGCCAGGTATGGCCGCACCTGTTTGACCGTTTTCTCAACGATGACCTTTCTCACCGCTTTTTGTATGTTACCGGGCCGGGAGAAGAAAGGATACTCCGGTATTTTCCCACTGTTGTACACCCGCAATTGCCGGGCGCAGCCCGCGGTACCCCACAGATCGGGCCGGTTGGTATCGTTAAGTTCTATTTTGAGGATCCGCTCCGCGGGAGGGAGGCTCTTGTCACTGTCCTCATCAATCTCCGCCTTGGCGCAGCTCAGATCTTCCTCAAAGACTTCCCTGTTTTCCCAGCGGCGGCCCCGGCCTTCCGGGTCGGCCAATGTGTAAAAAACTTCCTCGTTGACTTCAATTTTGGGCATATCACGTTTCCTTTCGCGGAAATTGTACCGTATTTCACGGAAAAAAGTCTACGCAAAACCCGGAATATTCCAGGCAGCGCATATACAATTATGTTGACCATCATAAGCGGCGCGATTTCCTTGGCGAAAAAAATTTGAATTCATACAATCCTCCGGTAAATCATTCGCGAACCGGATTCCTATATTCCTGCCCGGCGGCGGGCTTCGTCCAGGCTGATGCCTTTGCGTTTCGCCCAGTCCGCCAGTTGATCGTCCCTTTTCACGCCGATGCTGAAATAACAGGAGGCGGGGTTGGCAAAAAACATTCCGCAGGCTGAGGCCGATGGGACTATCATCGCGGAATCGGTAAGTTCCAGCCCGCAGCGTTTTCGCGCTTCAAGCAGTTCAAAGGCGGCGCGCTTATCTTCATGGTCCGGGCTTGCCGGATAACCGAAGGCGGGACGGATACCGGCGTATTTCCCTTTCAGGATATCTTCAACCGTGAGATTTTCATCGGCGGCATAGCCCCACCATTCCCGGCGGAGGCGGAGATGGACCTCTTCGACAAAAGCTTCGGTTAAAGCGTTTGCCAGGGATGTCAGCAGAATCGCGTTGTACTCATCATGGAGGGCCTGATACTCGCGGACTTTTTCCCGCAGACCGAAACCGGCGCAAAGGGCGAAAAGGCCAAACCAGTCTGTCGGACAAGCGCCGCCGCTCTGAGCGCCGGCCTTGTCCAGAGGCGCGATAAAATCCGCCAGACAGGGGTTGAAGCCCCCCGGGGCTTTTTTCCCCTGGCCCCGGAGAAAGCAGAACCGCGCGATTTCCGTATTATGCGCATTACCGCCGGCGGGGCCGAATACTACAATGTCCTCATCGTCACCGGCGGCGGGAAAGATGCCCACAACGCCATTGAGCGCCAGGAGCTTTTCAGCCTTGATCTGTTTCAAAAGGAACTTGGCGTCTTTAAGAAATGTTTTGGTTTCAGCGCCCGGCGCCTTTTGAAGCTCCCAGCCCGCCAGGAATGAGGACCAGTCGATATAGGGGATAACCCTGTCCAGGGGATAATCGTTCAGTTCAATGATACCGGTGATCCTGGGTTTTACCGGCTTGTAAGCGGCCGGTGGTATTTTATTGGCCCTGGCTTTTTCCAGGGGAAGCGCCGCGTAACGGGATTGAATCTCTTCATGCCGCCTGACGGCTTCCCGGTAGCTGTTTTCAAGGTTCTCCAGAAAGAGGGGCCGCTCTGTTCCGGAAAGCAGCGCCCGGACCGTTTCGGCTGATTTACCGGCGTCGGGAACATAGGCTACCGGGCCGGAATATTCCGGGGCAATCCTTATGGCGGTATGGACAAGGCTCGCCGCGGCGCCGCCAATCAGCAGGGGAATATTCATTTTTCGCTTTTCCATTTCCCGCGCCACACAGACCATTTCATCCAGCGAAGGGGAAATGAGTCCTGAAAGGCCGATGACCGCGGCGTTTTCTTTTTCGGCGGCCTCTAAAATTTGTTCCGCCGGAACCATCACCCCTAAATCAATGATTTGATAACCGTTGCAGCCCAGGACAAGGCCAACAATGTTTTTTCCGATATCGTGAACATCGCCCTTTACGGTGGCAAGGAGGATTTTTTGAAACGGAGAAACAGCCTCCTTGGAGGATGAGGCCTCTTTAGAGGACGAGGCCTCCTTGGGGGACGTGGCATCCATATACGGCGCCAGAACGGCAACGGCCTTTTTCATCACTCTGGCGCAGCGGATCACCTGGGGGAGATACATGCTTCCCTCGCCAAAAAGCCTGCCCGCTTCTTTCATGCCATTCATGAGGGGGCCTTCCACAATAGACAAGGGACGCTCGTATTTTTTCAACAATTCCGCTATGTCCGCCTCAATGTAATCGTCCAGGCCCTTTAGCATGGCGTGGATGACGCGGTCTTCGATGTTCAGGCCGCGCCAATCAAGGCCGGGGGCCGGTGAGACGGCGCGGCGGTCAGCGGTCTTGCCGGGGGCCGCCGCGATCTGTTCCGCTATGCCCAGCAGTGTTTCGGCGGCGTCAGGGCGGCGGCTGAGGATAAGATCCTCAACCGCGTTCCTGAGAGTCTCATCAATTTCGTTATATGAAACAAGCGCCGCGGGATTAACAATAGCCATCGTAAGGCCGGCGCGGGCGGCGTGATGGAGAAAGACACTGTGCATGGCGTCTCGGACGGTGTTGTTGCCCCGAAAACTGAAGGAGAGGTTTGAGATACCGCCCGAGATCTGGACGCCGGGGCAGTTTTCCCGAATCCAGGAACAGGAGCGGATAAAGTCCAAAGCGTAAAGATCATGTTCGCTGATGCCGGTAGCCACGGCGAGCACATTAGGATCAAAAACGATGTCCCCGGCGGGAAAACCGGCGGCAATGAGCAGCCCGCAGGCGCGGCCCGCGATTTCGATTTTCCGTTCATAGCCGGCCGCCTGGCCCTGTTCATCGATGAGCATCACCACCACGGCGGCCCCATAACGCCGGATTAGGGCGGCCCGGCGGAGAAATTCCGCTTCGCCGTCTTTAAGGTTGATGGAATTGACCAGGCTCTTTCCCTGTATGCGCTTGAGGCCCGTCTCAATCACATCCCAGCGCGAACTGTCGATCATGAAGGGAACCCTGGCAATGTCCGGATCGGAAAGAGCGAGGTCAAGGAAATCCGCCATTGCCTGTTTCGCGTCCAGCATGGCGTCATCCATGCCTATATTGATAATAGAAGCGCCGTTTTCGATGGTGTTCCGGGCAAAAGTCAGGGCCCCGGCGTATTTTCCTTCGCTGATGAATCGAAGAAATTGACGGCTGCCCGCCACATTGGTCCGTTCCCCGATGAGGGTAAGGCCGTCGTCCGCACTGTCCGGGGACGCCGGCCGGCCGATGACGAGCGGCTCAAGTCCGGCAAGACTGCCGGGAAGCGGGGCTTCCGCAGCGGCGCCGGGGACGGGCATCGGCCGGGGTTTATAAGCCGCGGCCTTTGCCGCGATGACGGCGATATGGGCCGGAGTAGAACCGCAGCATCCTCCGATAATATGCACCAGGCCCTCCTGCAAATAGCGCTCAACATGAGCGGCCATTGTTTCCGGGGTTTCGTCATAAGCGCCGAGCTGATTGGGCAGGCCCGCGTTGGGGTAGGCGCTTACCAGGCAGGACGTATTCGCGGTAAAGGCGGCAATAGTACGCACATGGGGCAGGAGTTTTTCCGCCCCAAAAGAACAGTTCAGGCCGACAGCCCAGGGCTTGGCATGCAGCACCGACACGCAAAAGGCTTCCAGGGACTGTCCCGAAAGGAGACGGCCTGAGTCGCCTGAAACAGTGGCGGAAACCATAAGGGGAACATCGACGTTCCGTTCTTCCAGCAGCCGGTCAATGGCAAACAGGGCGGCCTTGAGATTAAGGGTATCGAAAACGGTTTCCGCCAGCAGTATATCCACGCCGCCGTCCAGCAGGCCCCGGATATGATCGTAATAGGCCGCCGCAAGTTCATCCCAGTAAATACCCCGTTTGGCGGGATCATTCACGTCAGGCGACAGGCTGGCGCTTTTCACGGTAGGGCCGATGCTGCCCGCCGCGAAACGGGGCTTATCCGGAGCGGAAAACCGGTCCGCCGCGCGCCGGGCCAGGGCGGCGGCGGCGGCGCTTAGCTCATAAGCCAGATCGCCGGCGCCGTAATCCGCCAGGGACACACTGGTAGCATTGAGGCTGCACGTCTCGATAATGTCGGCCCCGGCCGCCAGGTACGCTTCATGAATAGCGCTGATCACCTCCGGCCTGGTCAGGCAGAGAATGTCGTTGCAGCCCAGCAGGGGCTTGTGGTGGGCCGCAAAGCGGCTGCCCCGGAAATCCGCCTCGGTAAGGCGGAGCCCCTGTATCATAGAGCCCATGGCGCCGTCAAGAATGAGAATACGCCGGCCGGCGACAGCGTTGAGCCGCTCCCGTATGGTCATTGCCTGAATATAGACGAAAAACGTTCATTCGCATAGCTGACAAAGGGCCGGCGCAGGGTATCGGCGTTTACTTTCATGAAAAAGTAAACAACAATGCCCTGTCGGATACTTGTACAAAACACCGTAAATAACTACACTATTTCCATGCTTTTGACCAAAGGGCATATACAGTCAGCCTCCCCGCAAACGACAGCACCGGACATGGCCATGTCCGCGCCGCGCTTCAGGCTTTTGGTCACCCCCCCCATACAACGTTGATCTATTAATCTATATCCTATATAGCCCGGTACGCCACGCGGCGGGCCGGAATACCCGGGTTTCCGGGAAAAAACACTGCATTCACGATCGAAAATGCTTTATTCACGATCAAAAACACTCCATTCACAGCCAAAAACGCTTTGTTTTCGATCGAAAATACTCCATTCACGACCAAAAATACTTCGTTCACGATCAAAAATACTCCATTTACGACCGGAAATACTTCGTTTTTGAGCGGGAATGGTTCACTTCCGGGACAACACAAACTATCAAAGGAGACTATTATGGCGCAATACCTTAGCTGGCTGCCGGGCGGCCGGGACGATCAGCTTGCCATGGCTAAAACATGGCTCTTGGTACTGGCGGTCAAGGGACCGGGATGGGGCGTCCCGCAGACGGACATCACGGATCTGACCACCCTGAGCCAGGCGGCGGAGACTATCCTCTTCCAGGCCAAAAGCTCCGCACGCACCACGGTGATCACCGCCCAGTGCTGGATGGCTTTTGAGGCCCAGGTTGAAAAAACGCGGTTCATGAAGAACCCAGGAGCAAGCTCCTGGGTATCTTCGTTGGAGAGGAAATTTATTGTACTGGCGATGGTCCATACCCTGAGATGGTCCATACCCTGATACGAAGATCGTTTTACAACATTCTAAAGTGTTACAAATTTCCGGAGCAAGCTCCGGGGTATGGACCATCGCCTTCCAATCAAGGCGTGGCACTTCCTTACCCCGCCCCTGACCGAAACCGATTACGCCTCCCTGCTCCTCAAAATGCGCGATCCCACCCCGTCGGATATACCCGTGCCCGACGCGCAGCCCACGGCGGATCTGACCTTTCCGGGGATTCATCTGGTGGAACTGCGGAAGATACGGCCGGTGACGGGACCGGAGCCGG
>JAISBR010000057.1 GCA_031266095.1 Treponema sp.
AAAGCGGTACCGGTGGAGGAACTGGCCCGACAGGCACTAACAGCGTAATTTCTGGACCAGGAGCAGTCAGGGAAAAAACTGAAAAAAACATCAGATTTCCCTTGACACGAAACATAGGAACATAGGAGATTTCCCTTGACACGAAACATAGGAACATAGGAGTCGCTCATCAAAAAATCCGCCGGTTCGTATTTCCGCCCGTTGCTGGATTTCCTTCTGTCCGGGAGATTTTCCGCTGTTTCCCTGAGTCCCCCCAGCAGTTTTGTTATTACTTCCCTTTCCATGCTCCTTTTATATCATGTCTTTTCCGAAATCGGAATTGCTGGTGATTGGGACAGGGCAACCGCATTATACCCCCTCAAGAAAAAAGAAAAAAGCCGACAGGGAAGGATTAGAGGGGAATAATGGACATACGAACCGAACTTGCCCTGATCCCGGACCCGCGGATCGACCACTGCAAAAAGCATCATTGGGTGGATATTTTGCTCGTATGCATTATCGCTATGGTTTGCGGGGTCGAAAACATGGAAGACATTGCCTTTTTCGGGGAAACCCACCAGGCATGGCTTAAAAAGTACCTGACCCTGTCCAACGGGACACCCAGTGCCGACACCATCCTGCGGGTATTGGGCAGGATAGACCACCGGAAGTTCCAGGAGTATTTTCGTTCCTGGACCCATGGCTATTGCACGGAACGGATGAGCGCCGGTTCGGTTATCGCCATAGGCGGGAAAACGGTGAGGGGGAGCGCACGAGAAGAGCGGAAAGCCATCCATATCGTGAGTACCTGGGCAGCCGAACTGGGCCTGGGCCTGGCCCTGGGACAAGTGCAGACCGAAGAGCAATCGAATAAAATCACGGCGATACCGGCCTGACTGGGAGCGCTGGATATTTCCGGCTGCATCGTTACTATTGACGCGAGAGGGCGTAAAAAGGCCATCGCACAGGATATTGTGGCCCAACAGGGCGGGTACACCCGGGCGCTGAACGAAACCCACCCTGAAGTATATGCCGAAGCGCCAGAACTGTTTGAAGACATCGGTAAATCGTCCAGTTCTTTCCCCTTGTATAAGGACATAACCAAGGACCAGAGGAGGATAGAAAAGCGGGAGATGCGGCTGTGTACGGACTTGTCCTGGTTTGCCGGGCTTACCGCCTGGGCAGGACTTATGGCTATGGGCTGCATCCGGTCTACCCGGGCGGTGAAAGGGAAGGTTACCACAGAAATCTGGTATTATCTAACAACGCTGATGGAGGTGACGGCCTTTGTCCGTTCGGTACGTACCCATTGGGGGATAGAGAACAAACTGCACTGGGTATTGGATGTGGTATTCCGGGAGGATTACGCGCGGAACCGGAAAGACCATTCGGCGGCGAACCTGACGCTCTTACGGAAGATAACGCTCAATCTCATTCGGCTGGAACCGACGGAGAAATACGGTATCCGGAAGTTTTCTCGCAACCGGAAACGACTCTATGCTTCCTACGAACCTGATTTCCTACTCAAAATCCTGCTCAATTTATAATGCGGTTGCCCTGGTGATTGGGAAAACATCTCTTGACCAAACTCTCCTTTTCGGGGTATAAAATAGCACTATTTTCGGAAATTATTGAAAGAAGGTAAAAGATGTACGCACTGGTTGAATTTAAAGGAAAACAGTACAAGGCTACGGAAGGCGCTCTGCTCAAGGTCGATAAAATCGACGCCGAGCCGGGAACGGCTATTGATATTGATACGGTGCTTCTCGTGTCCGGCGACACGGTAAGTGTAGGGACCCCCTATGTGCAGGGCGCAAAGGTGTCCGCGATGGTGGAATCCCATGGAAAAGACGACAAAATCGTGGTTTTTAAGTACAAACCCAAAAAGGATTATCGCCGTAAGCAGGGGCACCGGCAGCAGTATTCGATTATCAAGATCGGGGAAATTGCCGGCTAATTGATAGAAATTGAGGCTGTTGTAGACCGGGAAGGACTCCTGCGGGCCTGTAGGGCTTGCGGCCATGCCAGAGCGGGAAAGGCGGGGACGGATATAGTATGTGCCGCCGTTTCGGTTCTGATGCGGAGCGCTCTGAGGGTTCTTTCCAACAGGAAGGGCATTGTGGTCCGGGGTGATGCGCCGGAGCCGGGTCTCTTCTGGATAGAGACCGATTATACTGCGGAGGGAAGGGAGTTCCTTTCCGCCGCCGGGGAGTTTCTTACCGGGGGGCTGAGCTCCGTGGCGGAAGAATTCCCCGATTATTGCAGACTGAACATTCGTACCGAACGGAGGACTTAATGGCACGGAAACGCGGCGGAAGCGGCGCTAAAAATGGACGGGATTCTAATCCCCAATATCTTGGAATCAAGACTTCAGGCGGTTCTATTGTCAAGGCAGGTACTATCATCGCCCGTCAGCGGGGTACCAAAATCCACCCCGGTGTCAATGTTGGCTGCGGCGGCGATTATACCCTTTTCGCGAAGGCGGATGGCACGGTGAATTTTCATCGGCGGCGGGGACGCAAACTGGTCTCAGTGATCCTTTCGGAAAACAATGCGGCGGCGAGCCTCGTAGAAACTTAATTTCAGTAGTAAAAGGCCGGTCTTAACACCAGCGGGATGTGTCGGTATCAAGCCGTTTTCAGCATTGGAGTTTTAAAAGAGCCTCTATCGTTTTAAAGATCCGGGAGGGTCGGGCCCATTACGACGTAACGGCCCGGCGCCCCGGAGAGAAAATGGAGAGTAGATTTTTAAATAGTCCTACCATGGAATGTTGAATACACAGAACTCGACGAGTCCGAAATACCCAACATATCTGAATCCGCCGGGAGAGAGATAGCGGCAAATTCCCTGTTATGATACCAGTAAGCCAAATGTTAGCTTTGACTTACTGTATAGTTATACAATATTAACAAATATACGTCAAGAGATTTAAGAAAAAATCGTGCGTTATTTGGTTTTTTTGAGCGGAAGATTTTTGTACGCTACCTAAAAGTCACGCCCAGCCAGGAATTGATATTGCTTACATCCCGGTCAATAAGTCCCAAATTTACCTTCGCGGTGGTTTCCGCCACAAGCCATTTTGTTCCCTCATGCTCAAAACGAGCGCCGGCCCCGGCGACATCAGCCAGGCCCATGGCATGTTTGTGTTCACTGGAAACCATGATCGCGGCGGGAATATCCGCCTGGGCAAGGATCATCGCCCAAA
Organism: Treponema sp.; assembly: GCA_031266095.1. The sequence goes on from JAISBR010000057.1 coordinate 3,185, forward strand.
GCATAGCCCGACTGTCACAGTCGCCCCTGCCTTCGGTGACGGCGCTGACCAGGTTGACGAAATCGCTGCCCATCAGATCACGCTCATAGGCAAAGGTCTGTACCCAGGCCAGGGCCTTTTCGGCTAAGACCCGATTGCCCAGCGCCGTTTCGGTCAGGCTTCCGTCCATATTGTCAGCCGGGACTGAATTTTGTCCGGCGGCCTCTGTTGTGCTTACATTCCATTTACGCTCCAGTTGAAAGACCGCGTCCGCCAGGCGATCCCAGGAATCCCGGAAAATGGCCCGGTAGAAGCGAATCCAGGCTTTCTGAGGGTTTTTCGAGGAAAGGTATCTTCGAAGCAGGGCGAATTCCCGGTCAACCAGAGCTTGGGCGGCCTGGGCGTCGTTTTCCCGGATCAGCGCCGTAAGGCCGGGCAGGGCTAGGGCGATTCTTTTTTCTTTCCCCCGTGGATAGCCGAATTCCGTAATAGGTCCGGGGCAGCGCCATTCCGCTTTAGAGGGGGCGATAGAATCCAGTGCAGATATATGGAACAGTTCCATATCATTTTTACCTGCCGGCCCGTATGAAAGGGCCAGCAGCATGGGCGGGATACCGGTGTTGATCGCGCCTAATTCCACGCAAAGTCCCCAGCCCGATGAATCACCAAACCGCAATTCGATGAGCGCCGCAGATTTGTCCCGGTATTCAAAAAAACTCACGTCTCCCCGGTTTCCCAGGCGGCGGCTTATATCATCGACGAGGTTTTTCGTGGTCCTGTAGACGCCTGAGTATACCGCGAGATCAAACCGTACCCTGCCTGGCCCGGCAAACGAAAAACGATCCCTGCCGTTTCCCTCAGCAAGTTCATATCCATCGGGAAGATCCAGTCTGAAACCCCAGGTGGGGGAATGGAGAGGCTCGGCGAAAATCGGCGTTAGAACCAAAATGAGAAATAGTATAAAAAATTTTAGTTTCATGGTATAGTATCGGCATATAGTGAAGCGGATAGAAATACTCTACGAAGACGATATATGTTTGGTTCTGAACAAGCCGGCGGGCCTGGCGGTGCAGGGCGGTAAAGGAGTGCAAGTTTCGCTGGACAGTATCCTCGCGGAAACCTATTCGCCCCGGCCCCTTCTGGTACACCGGCTTGACAAGGACACTTCGGGGCTTATACTGACGGCTAAAACCAGGGAGGCGGCCGCTCGGTTTTCCCGGCTTTTGGGGGAGGGGAGATCCGCCGGTTCACGGGCCGGTAAAAAGTTTATCAAGCAGTATCTTGCGGTCTGCGCGGGCAGGCCTGCGAAAGAGACTGGACTTATACGGCTTGACCTTGAAAGCCGGGGCAGCGTGAAAAAATCCGAAACCCGCTACAAAGCGCTGGGGAGCGGGTCCCTGGAACAGACGTGGTTTTCTCTGTTGGAACTGGAATTGGGAACGGGCAGAATGCACCAAATCCGCCGGCATCTGGCCATGACCGGAAATCCCATACTGGGGGATGACAAATACGGCGATTTTGCCCTCAATAAAATACTCCGTAAAACCATGCAGCTCAAGCGGCTCCTGCTTCACGCTTCCCGGCTTGTCATCCCCCAGGGCGACGATGGTTTTCAGCTTGACATAAGTGCGCCGCCGCCTGAGTATTTCGGCGCATTTCTCGAACTGGCATTGCTCCATTGACAGGGCTCCTGCATTTACTTTTTGAAAGGATGGAGGGGGAGGGACATATTCCGAAAAATGAAGTATGGACATAGAACTGACAGAAAAGCTGGAAAGGATAACCGATCCTCGGCGGCAATGGAGGAATCTGCGATACAAGCTGGAAGACATCCTGGTTATCGGACTGGCAACACTGCTCTGCGAAGGGAAAGACTTTCCAAGATATGGAAACCTTTGGGCAGGAACGGGAGGAGGCGTTAAAAAAGTTTCTGGAACTGCCCCCTGGGACACCCGATGAGAGCACGTTTTTTCGGGTGTGCAAACGGATAAAACCAGAAGAATTGATGGGAAACCTGTACGCATGGCTTGCTGAGGCCCGGGAAGGAGCGTTTACCATTGATGGGAAAACGATACGAGGCAGCGGGAATACGGAACACCACGCCTTGCAGGTGGTCAGCGCATGGGCCGGGGATGCGTCTCAGGTAACCTCTGGCCATGCGCCAGAGAATCTCAATATCTTGAGGAAGATGGCCTTGGGGCTGCTCCGTACGGCGCCGGACCCCCGGTCTTCGGGAAAGAAAAGGAAGATGACCGGACCCAAGAGGCGGTTCACTGCCGCCATGAACCCAGGCTATATGCTTACTGTCCTTTTCGGAAAGTAAATGCAGGAGCCCTGGGCAGCCTATCGGATTCGCTTGAGATAACCCGCCCAATGAAATATACTGTATATAGAACTTTTCCCAAAACCCGGTTGGTTTTGGGAAAGTCTCTATAATATAAAAATTTGGTAGGAGCTTTGCATGAATGGCGAAATTACGATAACCGGCGACAATTTTGAATCAGAGGTTCTGCAGTCGCCTATTCCGGTGCTAATTGATTTCTGGGCTTCCTGGTGCGGTCCCTGCAAAATGATCGGTCCTCTGATAGATCAGCTTGCCGAAGAATACGCAGGGAAGATCAAGGTCGGTAAGGTAAATGTAGACGATGAAAATGAACTTGCGGGGCGACACGGGATTGTCTCAATCCCCACCCTGATCCTGTACAAAGACGGATCAGTAGTGGGGCAGAAAATTGGCGCCGCTCCCAAGCACGATATTGAGGCTCTGCTTAAGAACTTTATTTAACATACCGCTTAGGGTTATTTAGTTTTCCCGGTGTTACGCCGCTTGAGACGGTGACATACCAGTCGGTGGCCGTATTGGTGTCCCCAGTGGTTTCATCCCGGCAGATACTCCGGGTTGCGGTAGTGGTGCCGGTATTCACGGCGCCTGCGGCGGGACTGGCGGTTTTTCCCTCAGCTGATTTCCATGCTCCCTGTTTGAATAACAAATCCGCGGCTTCAGCAAGATATTCCTTGTTCCACCAGGGATCCGGACTGTTGGCAAGCATCACCGCGTCAATTACCTTATCATCTTGATCCACCACATAGACTGCGTCAAGTTTGTGCAGCAGCTTACTTGTCCCCGGTATCCAAAAATCCCTGATCCCGGCGACCGCTTCGGCGCCACCGGATTCATCAAGGTTTTCCCCGTACTCATCCCGGTTTGCTTCTTCAACAGTACGCAAGTGCAGCAGCACATAGTCCCCTTCCGCAACCTCTACGGAAGCAAATTCATAGACCAGCGGACTTTTGTAGTTTCCAGCGATGTACACTCGTAATGCCCCCAGGTTTCCCGCCTCCAGCATTTTCAACTCAATGAATTCCGCCTTAGGTTTGGAATATTCGGTTCGTAGCTCATTGATACGCATCGCGGGAATTCGGTTGTTACGGGTACGAAGGGGAACCAGCACATTGATGGTATTTCCCCGTTCATCTTCCGCTAGAAGATCAGCGGTAAGCCGTTCTCCCGGGCCGGGACTTCTGTCAATGTTTACCTTAACGGTACTTCCGTGTTCTACCGAACCAACCGCAAGTTCAGGACTGAAACGCAGGGAAACCACCTTCACCGGCCGTGAAAACTCAAAATCTATTTCTGTCTCTGACGCTGCCTTGCAGGCAAGAAATACCGGTGCCTCGGAACTTACGCCCAGAATCTGCCCAGCCGCGAAGGCTTCCCCTGTGGAACAGGCGCACACCGTACAAAACAGGGAACAGATCCCTATCAGGGAAAAGCAAAAATACTTCATCTTCATAATTTTCCTCCGCCCTATATATGGCGCGCGGATGAGCTGCGCTTTAGTGAATTGGAAAAACAAAAGACGAATTTTGCTGAATCTCGATATGAGGATTAAGATAACTATTCCGCCGTATCAAAATCGACCGAAAACTACGAAAAAACATTAGACTTGTTCGACAACCCGGTTGGTTGTCTCACAAGTCCTACAATTTCTCGCCTTACGGCTATGAAATTGCGGTTTTTTAGCGGAATTTGTTCGGAAACTGAAGTTTCCGAACAAGTCTATTACATAAAGGCAAAATTTATCGCCGCCACAATACCGATGATAATCCCCAACGGGATAAACGCAAGATAGATAATGCAGAAGATACCGGTAAATTTCCAGAAAGCCTTGTTGTTTTTAAAAGCGTCTTCCAGTTTCTGTTCCGAATTGCTGAGCTGATAATCGCGAATCTTTGCCCCGAAAAAATAGATAAAACGGGCAGGGAAAAAAGATACAACCCCAAGTACCGCATATATAAGCCCTAAAAAACCCGTGAAAAAACCACCCCATTCATCGGCAAAATCTTCAACTATGAACATAGTGATAGCGAAGACAATTCCACCGGCAAACAAAAACCCGCACCCGATAAAGCCAAGTACACCGATAAACATCAGCCAGGGTGAGGCTTCCCTGAGATAACGCAGCATGGTATCAGTCAGTACAGTCTGGGCGCCCCGGGTTTTGGGAGGCGCGCCGATATTGTTCGAACTTTGCCGGAGAATTTCAAAATCAGACATAAATCATCCTCCTTTGGGTTTACGGAGAAAGGAGAAATAAGATAATAGACCTTACTCCCCTCTCTATCCTGATGAAAGAAGAGGCGCTTTCAAAACTTCAGTTTTGAAAGCGGTCCGGAAGACTTCTTAATACTAGAATAGCGGCGGCCTTTATGCAAGAACAAACTATACTGATACACAGAAAAACAACCGACATATTAACCCGTTGACAATTTGAAAAGTCCCGGCTAACATTATAGTATATATGGAGAATTCAGGTATTTTTTCTAAAAAACTACTGGGAATAACCATTTGAACCGATAATTGACAGTATATGTTATTGGTGTCTGTTTACAAAGCCGGTTGCTTTTTGGAGAAATATTGCATTTGTTCCTGTTTCATGCCGAAACGGTATACAAACGCATTCTTTAAGAAGGGGTTTTCTATAATGTGTTCTCTTTATAAAAAATCCCTGTTAGTGGGAGTGATCCATGGTAAATGAGAAAAAACCTTCGATATATTCCGATCGGAGCGCTATCGGCTCCGCCGATGAGCTTGACGAATATGGGGTATGGGTGAAAAGTGGTCCTCAAGATCTGTCCACTACCGATATCGGCGGCCAGGAATTTGACGATTTGTCTATGCCTGACTTTGACATAGGTTTTGGCGGTGAATCGCCTGGTTCGGATATGTCTTTTCCAGATATCCCCGATACCTATGCGGCGGGCAGAAATGCCAATGCCCACCCGGACTTAGAGGTAATGGATCTGCAAATTCCGGAAATTGACTTTTCCGAAGCCGAAAGTGAAATTGTAGCCTCGAATGAAGCCGTACCTGATGTTCCGGTGTCCCAGGACGGGTTTGACGCCGGTTTTGATGAACTGAATATCCCTGAGGAAGAATCGGCTGCCGGGCTTGACATAGGGGAATCCGATGGTGAAGAATCAGTGGATGTAAGTCCCGGTATTATTGAGGATGTGCCGGGAGGCTGGGACCAGGAGGAAAGTTCGCTGGAGTTTATCGAACATAGCCCGGTCGCAGAAGAACAGTTTCAGCCTGAACTGAAAGACAAAGCCTCTTCTCCTGATCTTTCCACCCAGCTTCTGATGAAAATCGCCGATGATCTTGCTTCGATACGGAGCGAGCTTTCCCACCTGAAAGAGGATTTTGCCGGTATCCGCGTCGAAGTCCCGACAGAGGAAAAGACCGAAGTCCCTCCGCACGGCGGTTTTTTTTCCGAGGAAGATGATGAAAAAATAGCCCTTACCGGGGATGAACTGGACAATATCTTGAACACGACAAGTTTCACCGAAGAGACAACCGAAACCGGTGAACCGGACGTGGAGCTTTCACTTCTCGAGGAATCGGAGAGCGAGCTGGCAATCCCCGATGAAATGGACGGTGAACTTTCTTTCACTGAGGTAAGGGATGAGGTAACCGAGAACTCTGACGATGATTTTGTCCAGGAGGAATCGGCTATTGAGGACACCGAAACAGCCGAGCCAAGCGCCTCCGATGAAGATGTGGGGGAAGAGATCGATATCGATTTTGACGATTTGGGTATTGATCTGAATACAGAGCCGGCCGACTTTGATAAGGCTAGGGAAGAAAACTCCGAGGATCAGTCCCTTGCCAACATGGCGCTGGACCTCTCCCTGGGAGAATTCGCGGACGATAATTTGGATCTCACTGGGGAAGAGAATCTGATGATGGAAGAGAATCTGTTTGACGAAAATTCAACGGAGGAAAATTTATTCACTGAAGAGTCCCTGCTGAAAACAGACGCTGAGACGGAGACGGGTGAGATAGTCTTGACCGATGAGATAGCCGATTCCGAAATACTGTATCACCTCCGTTCCCAAGGTGTCGAACCCATGGAGACGCCTCCGGAGGAAAGCGCGTATCTGGAGGAAGATCCCCTGGCCACCGTGATTGACGAAAGCGAATTTGCCGAGGATATTTCTCTTGACGAGGATCAGGATTTTGACGCAGCCTCTCTCGACCTTTCGGAGGCGGTCATTGATGAGCCGGATCTTTCCGCTGATATTATAGAAAATCCCGTGGAAGAACCTTTCCTGGATGATATTTCCCTTGACGGAATCGGCGATATCAACATTGAGTTAGAAGACGAACAGCTTGAAACTGAGGCTGAGGAAAATACAGAAGTGGAGCCAGAGCTTCCGGTTCCTGAGGATATAGAAGAAAGCGAAACTTTGGAACTGAATCTTGCGGATGAGGGCGACAGTCTCGCCCAGGTTATCCCTGAGGGTTTTGAGGTGAGCGCCGAAGAATCCCAGGTACCCCTTGACGATGATTTAGAGGCCGCCTTTGCCGGGGAAGCCGCTCTTGATATTTCCGCCGGGACCGATGAACCGGTCCTTGACACAAGCGCCGGGATAATGGCCGCTGAGGATACGCCCGCCGCTGAAGAATCCCTTGATATCCCCTCCGGATTTAAAAATGAACTTAAAACAGTACTCTCCTATATGGATCATCTCCTTGAATCCCTGCCTGAAGAAAAAATCGAGGAATTCGCAAAATCTGAGTATTTTGATACTTACAAAAAACTTTTTAAGGAATTAGGACTGGTGTAAATGGGGCTTTTAGGAAAAGCCACAGTTATTCTGAATACTATCGTCTCCAATCCGGGGGAAGAGTTTGTTTTTGCCTATCCGGATGGAGCGATTCCGGAGGGAATTGCCCCAGGTCTTGCCGGAATCTGGTCCCAAATAGATAATTTTCAAAAAAGCAATCCTTCTTTTCACTGCATAGTCCTGGAAACCCCGCCGGGAAACAATGGCAAAGATATCGTACAGACCGCCGCGAACATGATTTCGCATTTCGGGTCAGTCTGTGTCCTGCCAAGTGATGATTGCCTGGTACTCATTCCCGGCGACATGGACAGGGAATTGATCGCCTGCCAGCTTTCAAAAAGCATGAATGTTACAATACTTTCCCTGTACGGAGCTGAATCCGTCGGTGGGGCTTTTGAGACCCTCAGCGCCTATCTCTAAATGAATGGGACCTTATCCTGTTCCGCTCCGGCAGAGCGGCTCCATTCAAAGTACAAGCCTCAAATCGAGGCTGAGCGGTATATTGATGCCCTCAACTTACGCGGTGACATTAAATATTTCATTCTGATCGAGCCTGGTCTTGGGTACCTTACCCGGGTCTTACGGAACCGCTACAAAAACAGCAAAATCATCGTCCTGCACGCTGACAGCCGCTTCAGTGCCGAGGACTCCGATGTTCCAGTCTGGTACCCTAACAGCAGGGAAACGGTCCAAGGTTTTTTGGAAAGGGAAATTCCCGATGTCGCCGCAGTCCTGGTAAAGGTCATTGAATGGAGGCCCAGCCTCCGCCTCTATGGGGAAACCTGTCTCAGGCTCATTGCTGAAACAGTGGAATTTATCAAACGCGCCGACGCGGGCTTCAATACTACCGCCGCTTTTGGCGGAAGATGGGTTGCCAATTTTTTCAAAAACATCGATCTCATTCGTAAAGCCCTGTTGTTTAAGCGTATGAGCGTCCCCATCATTATCACCGGCGCAGGCCCCAGTCTGGAAACGGCTTTACCTAAGATTATTGCAATGAAAGATAGGGCATTTATCCTGGCCGCGTCTTCTTCGGTCCTTGCGCTCAAAGAAAGGGGCGTTGAACCGGATATGGTGATCAGCGCCGACGGCGGTACCTGGGCGCTTATCCATCTGTACCCCTGCTTCCGGGGTCCCCAGTCCCAAGGCCTGGCCCTCGCCTTTTCCGCCGCCATCCCCTCCCAGTGCGCCGGTCTCCCTTTCCTGGTACTGAATGACGGTAGTCTCTGGCAAAGCCTCGCGTTCCGAGAACTGGGCATCCCTTCGATCATCATCCCCCAGCGCGGGACCGTGACCGCCTCGGCCCTGGAGTTGGCCCTGAGCTTAAGCTCCGGCGGCATATATCTTGCGGGCATGGATCTTGCGGTACGGGATATTCGTACCCATGCCCGGCCCTACGGTTTTGACCATCTCTTTTTCAACACCGCTACACGGCTCAGGCCGCTATACTCCCAGTGTTTTACCCGCTCCCGTGATACCCGCGAGGGCGGGAGTCACGCCGTCTATGCCGCGTGGTTTAAAGCCCGGCTCGCCGGCTGGCCCCAGCGGATTTTTTCCCTGGGCAGCGGCAGCGCCGTATTTGAAGAAGCGCCTGATGATCATTCCATAGCGGCTCAAGGTCCCCGTACCGCCCCGAGAGATTATTTTAAAGAGGCGCCAATAGACGGGGAAGGCGCGGCGCGCCGCCGAAAGGTATCGGAAGCACTCATCAGGGCGCTGGATGATCCCCGGTACGCGAAAATTATGCATGAGGAACTCACGCCCTTGCTCTTTTCAGGAGAGCAGAAGGCCGCGAACCGGGAGATTGCGGAGGCGCTCAGGAATCTCGCGGGACGATATGGATAGGCGCTTCTATTTTGAGCGGAACCTCCTGGCCCTTTCTATCCATGATCCGGCCCTTTGCTCCCGGCTCTCCGGCGCGGAGACAACGCTGGGCCGTTACCGCTTCCCTGAGGCCCGTACAGGCGATATCGTCCCCGCCCTGGTTGACTTGAGCGGCGAGGCTCATCCCCTGCATTCAATGGTGGATCCAAAGCGGGAGGGGGAACGGCTGGTATCGACACTGAATGGCGAGGGATTCCTGATCTTCCTGGGTCTGGGCGGCGGCTATGCGGCGAAGGCGGCCCTGGCCCGTGCCGATGTTTCCCGGGCGCTTACCATCGAATATGATATCAACGGCGCGGCTGAACTCCTCTGTTCCAGGGAATATATCGGTCTCTTCGGAGACAGCCGGTTTACGCTGCTCGTGGATCCTCCACCGGAGGCCATTGCGGCCTTTATCCTTGCGCACTACCGGCCCGCTCTGGCGGGCGGCATAAAAACCTTTCCCCTGAGAACCAGGACGGAACGGGATATCCCCCGCTTCACCGCCGCCGCTGAGGCCGTCCAGCAGGCCATTGAGAAGGTCTCTTCGGATTATTCAGTACAGGCCCATTTCGGCGGCCGCTGGTTCTCCAACATTATCCACAACCTCAAGGCCGCGGAGACTCAGAACCGGAGCGCGCCTCCCATTCGCGAAGCGGCGATCTGCGCGGCCGGACCTTCCCTTGATGAACAGCTTCCCCTGCTGGCGGAACGCCGGTCCGGTCCGGAGTCCGCGAATCGGAGACCCTTCATCATCAGCGCCGATACCGCTCTTCCGGCCCTGTTGAAAAGCGGCCTTGCCCCTGACGCGGTAGTCACCATCGACTGCCAGCACATTAGCTACTATCATTTCATAGGGGCCTTTCCGGGAGACATTCCCCTCTTTCTGGATATCGCAAGCCCTCCCCTGCTTGCGGGCCTCTCCCGCTCTCCCTTTTTTTTCTCCGGCGGCCACCCGCTGGCGGCTTATATCTCCCGAAACTGGCGGCCCTTCCCCCAAATCGACACATCCGGGGGCAATGTGACCCACGCCTGCCTTTCCCTTGCGGAAAACCTGGGCGCCGAGCGTATAACAGTATACGGCGCGGATTTCTCCTACTCTCAAGGCAGGATCTACGCGCGGGGAACGTATATCTACCCCTTTTTTGAACGGAAGCAGACCCGTCTGGCCCCCCTTGAGGCCTGTCGTTCCGCCTTCCTGTACCGCGCCCCCTTCCTGGCCCCTGAGGAGGGTGGACAAAGCGGCCGCTACGAAACCGCCGCGCTCAGGTTTTACCGGCTGGCCTTTGAGGAGAAAGCGGCCGCCATGGCGGCAGAGATCATCCCCACGCCGGGTATAGGCGTCCCGATCCTGATTGCGCGGCGGCCCGGTCCAAGGGAACAGTCCAGGACTCTCAAACTCTTCGCCTCCGGCGCGGCCATAACCAGTTCCGCCGCGTTCCTGAACCGATACCGCGCGGCAATAGCGGCGCTGCCCCTTCCCGGCGCTGAAACCGGCCGGTACCTGGAAAAACTGGACAACGATGAACGGCAGGTCCTCACCACCCTGCTTCCCCAAACAGCCGCCGTCAAGCGCCGCCGGCCGGATTTTGGCCTTGAGGAACTTATCAAAGAGGTGAAGGATCAGAGCGTTAACCGCATAGACCGGGTTCTGACAAGCTCCCCTCAAGCCAGCGGCCGATAAGATAGCGGGAAACAGAGCCTGTTCCCGGCAGTTCGGGCAGGACATCCCTATCGAACCATTGGGCGTCTTCAATTTCAATGCCGTCAACGCGGATCGTTCCCGAAGCATAACGGGCGCTGAAACCCAGCATCAGGGAATTGGGGAAGGGCCACGGCTGGGAAGCGATATAGCGGATGTTCTTAACCTCAATATTCACCTCTTCCCGGATTTCCCGGACTACCGTCGCTTCCAGGCTTTCTCCGGCTTCGGTGAATCCGGCGATAAGGCTGTACACGCCGGGAAGAAATTTTTTATTATGCGCCAGAAGCGCCTTATCCTCATCATTGGTAATGATGGTGATAACCGCCGGGGAAATGCGGGGAAATTCCAGCCGCCCGCAGACAGGACAGAACCGGGCCAGTTCGCCGGGAGCATCGGTGTTTCTGTTTCCGCAGCTTCCGCAAAACAGGGACTCCCGCCGCCATTGAGCAATGTGGAACGCGCGGAATAAGCGCTCTATCGGCGGTTTCAGCGCATATCCATTTGAGGGGTCCTCATCCGTAACGCCGCCGGCAAGCAGCGATATGCCGCGCCGTACCGGAACGGCCCGCCAGCCCGGGGGAAGGGAACATTCAGAGGAAAGGGAAACACAGGTGATAGTCCCCTCATTGGCGGGTATCTCAAAAATGTCAGGCCGGTCAAATTTTCCGGCAAAATCCAGGGGAATATCCCTGTCCATTTGGGAATCCGGAATATCCGCCGGCAAAAGGAAGGTATTTCCCTGAAAGAAAAAAGCGCCGCTGTTCAAAACCCGCCTCCCATTGATGCTGTTCCCAAACGCCGGATTTCGGAACAGCCCCATTTTTCAAACAAACTCATATCAGAGACCATAATACCGTGAGTTCGACCCAATATGGTAGTACCGGCGTAGGGCAACGTCATTTAACTTTCTCAGCATCAAAATTCCCTTTAAAGCAGCATACCTTGCAGAAAAAATGCACCTCGAAGTCGAAGAAGTCGTGCGACACGAGGTCGCTTGAATAGCTGACTAAGATATGAAAAGGAGGTGAGGAAAAGAAACATATCCTTCGGTCTACCCCTTCCATGTGGGGTAATGCTACCCGCCGGTG
>JAISBR010000074.1 GCA_031266095.1 Treponema sp.
CTCAAGTACCTTAAACGCTTCTGGGAAATGGAGGACGGTTTCAAAAAGCTGCTCTCCATCGTACTCATCGGCCAGGTAGAACTCAAGGCAAAACTTGACGAGGGGAAAAACTGGGAGGCGCGGGAAGTAATCCGGCGCATGGAAATTCTTGAGCTTGATCCCCTGGGAACCGGCGCGGACATCGCCGCCTATCTGGACATCAAATTCGGACGGCTCAATAAAAAACGGAACGCGGTCATCAGCGACAGCGGATGCGAGGCTCTGGCCGCGAAACTGCGGCGGCAGACCCGGAACGGCGTGGTGTACTCGGTTGCCTGGCCTCTGCTTGTCAATAACTGGTGCCGCAGGGCTATGAACGAAGCGGCGGAACTCGGCGCCGACCTTGTGGATGCCGAAGTGGTGAACGCGTTGTAAACGCGGAGGAGGGGAACGATGGGTGTCAAACTAACTTTGACGTTTGAGAATGAAACAACAGAGACCCTGCGGCGCAAGGCGAAAGCGGAGGGCTTTGAGCGTCCTTCCGTTCTCGCCCGGTATCTCCTGCTGCGCGGACTCAAGGAGGAAATGCAGGCCGAGATAGCCGATGACCGCCGGGTGATTCGGGTAGCCGTGAATAACTACCGGGAAATCGCGGACTATGTGAACGAAAAACAGCTTGGAAGCATTAACACCTTTGCGGCCTTTGCCATGAAGCAGTACATGACCCGGTATCCGCCAAAAACGGCCCCGAAACATCTCCATGGGGAAAACTATCAAGGAGCGGAGGATACGCCCCAGGGCTGTACAGCCCAAAGCGGTATGGGGGGAATTTAATGGCGCCCGGGGAAGCGAAAACCAGTAAGAAAAAGCTCATCCAGCTTATCCATATAGGCAAGGCAAAACTCGGCATGGATGACGGCGCGTACCGGGCTTTTCTTGAGGGTACTGCCGGCAAACAATCCTGCGCGGATATGACGGAGCGGCAGCTTGCGGCGGTACTCCGGGCCATGCGCCGGAACGGTTTTTCCCAAACGCCGCGCCGGGTGAAACCGCAGGAACAGGGAGCGGCGCACGCCGCGCAGCTTGAGTACATCAAGGGGATGTGGCAAAAGTGCGCCCGGAACAAAAGCGACAAGGCTCTCCTGGCCTTTGTATACCGCATTACAGGGGTCAAGGCGCTTCGCTTTCTTACGGTCGAAACCGCCCGGAACGTAATTTTGGCCCTCCGGGACATGGTGGAGAAAGCCGGTTTTGATCCCGATACTTCGGAGGCGCCGGATGCCTAAGACCAGGGGATGTAAATCCCATGACGGCGCCCTGGTAGAAGACCTTATCCTCTCCTGTACCGGGGAAGCGGTATCATCGGAAACCGCGCAGAAAGCTGTCCGGGCTTTATGCCGGTACTACGGCGGCCAGATGATCTATGTTCCGGCAAAAAAAGAAAAGGGAAAGACGGCGGAAAATCTGCGCTCTGTAATCGCGGACGCGGTAGGCGATGGCGATGCGGAAAATATACTCGGCAGGATTATGGAGATGTACGGAAATATGCAGGTTTATTTTCCCCTGGAACGGACGGCTTTCCGTAAAATTATCGCTCTTGAAATTTACGAGCGGTGCGGGAACGGCGGGTGCAGAATGAACGATCTGGCCAGGGAGTATAACATCAGCGCCGTACACGCATATCACCTCTGGAAAATGGGGCAGTATGAAAAACTGGAGCCGTCAATGCCCTACCTGCCTTTCCTGGAACTGGCCGAAAGCAATAATCCCGATTAGTACAAAAAACACGCTCCCGTCTAATAGGCTGTCGGTATGGATAGTACCGGCAGCCTTTTTTTATCCCTTAATTTTGAGGGCGGAGCATTACCGTCTTCCGTCGAACTGATCCCGGCAGGAAATTCGATCCGGGGCCGGGACGGGCGCACATGGAAAAACACCAATCCTCAAAAAGTTGTTCTCAATTCAACGGCCCGGCTTTCCAAGCTGGTCCTTGACGAAAACCACGCCACGGACCTCTCGGCCCCCAGGGGCGGCGCTTCTCCCGCGATGGGCTGGATGACGAATCTCCGTACCGGGGAGGGAGGCTCAATCCGGGCCGATGTGGAATGGACAAAGCGCGGCGGGGAGGCGGTACTCAACAGGGAGTACAGTTTTATCTCGCCGGTGTTTCTGCATGACGAGCAGGGCGAGATCACCGTGGTACTCCGGGCCGCCCTGACCAATTCCCCCAATCTGCAATTACCGGCGCTCAACTCCGAACTTTGTTCGGCCGAACAGCCGGAATCAATAAATCAGGAGGAGTCAATGAACAAAGCATTATGCGCGGCATTGGGCCTGGGCGAAACCGCGACCGAGGCGGAAGCCATTGCCGCTGCCCAAGCCTTGCAAGGCAAAGCCGCCTTGAACGCCGCCAAACCGGGAACGGCCCAGACGGACATGTCAGTAGATCTGGCTGCCTACGCGCCCCGGGCGGACCTCAACGCGATGGAGGCGAGGGCGACCGCCGCAGAAAAGCGGCTTGCCGAACTCAACGCCGCCGGCCTCAAACACGAGGCGGAAACGGCGGTGGACGAGGCGATCAAAAACCGGAAGATTGCCCCGGCAAGCCGGGCGGAGTATCTGGCGCTCTGTTCCTCGCAGGAAGGGCTTGAGACTTTCAGGAAGATCGCCGCCGCTGCCCCGGCGATCATCGGCACGGAAACCCAGGCGCCGGAGGGCGCGCCCCCGGCAGCGGGAGCCGGCCTTGCCCTGAACGCCGAAGAAACCGCGACGTACAAGGCGATGGGCTACACCGAGGAAGAGATCAAAAAAATCAAGGAGGGTAAAAAATGATCATCACCAACGCTGTTTTAGCCGCCCTGCGTACCGCGCTCCGGGACGAGTTCCGCGCAAGGATGTCGGAACTGGACGCGAAGGGGATCTGGAAGATCCTTGCGACTATCATCCCGTCCAGTACCAAAAGCAACACCTACGGCTGGCTGGGGGCTTTCCCGCAGATGCGGGAATGGGTGGGCGACCGGGTTATCAACGACATGGCGGAATTCGCCTACCAGATCGTCAACCAAAAATGGGAGTCCACCCTTGGGGTTGACCGGACGGACATTGAGGATGACAACCTGGGCCAGTACCGGGTTTTGGCGCGGGAGATGGCCGACGAGTTCGAGCGGTTTATGAACCGCCATCTGGCCTCCCTCATCTCCGGGGGCTTCGCCGGCCTCTGTTACGACGGCCAGCCGTTTTTTGATGACGAGCATCCGGTGTATCCGAAAGCGGACGGTACCGGCAGCGCGGTTGAGGTTTCCAATATCGTCGGTACGGGCAGCGGGTCGCCCTGGGCGCTGCTTTCCCTGTCGGGCAGCCTCAAACCCTTCATTGTCCAGCAGCGCACCCAGCCGGAATTTGAGGAAATCACCGACACCAAAAACGACAAGGTCTTCATGCAGGATAAATACCTCTACGGCATCCGCTACCGGGGCAGCTGGGGGTACGGCCTGTGGCAGCAAGCCGTGGCGTCCAGGGATAATCTCACCGCCGCCAACTATGAAGCGGCCCGGCTCGCCATGCAGACCTTCAAGCGGGACGGCGGTGATCCCCTGGGTATCGTACCGACCCATCTGATTGTCGGCCCCACCAACGAGGCGGCGGCCCGCGCAATCCTGTCGAGGGAGCTCATCGGCGGGGGCGATTCGAACCCCAATTACCACACGGCGGAACTCGTGATAGTTCCGCACCTGTAAAAAACCGGAGGATTGAATGATGAACAAAGAAGAACTTGTCCCCTGGATCAACCGGCTGAACGCCGAGCCGGACGGCAAAAAACGCAACGAGATCGTTGCCGAACTCTGCAAAGAGAAAAGCCTGAAAATCGGTGACGCCTGGAAGTTCCTTAAGGAAGCCGGGTTCGATTCCAAGGCTATACCGAGAAACCCCGGAGGAGCGGGAACAAATAATGGGGACACCAATCCCCAATCCAACGCGGCCGAAACGAGACCCGCCGTGCTTCGCCACAAGACGCCGTATCAAAAGTACCGCTGCGCCGGACTGGTACTGACACAAAAGGCGGAAACCTGCCGGGTCACCGAAGCGCAGCTGGAAAAACTACGGCGCGATCCCTGGGTAGTAATCATTGGGGAACCGGAACAGAAATGACGCCCCTGATTTCCGTGGAGCGGTTTTTATCCATGCAGTCCCCGGCTGTTATTCTTCCTGCCGGGGAGGATGGCGAGCCGGACGCGGCGCGGATAGAGGCCGCCCTGCGGCAGGCGACCGGGGTTATCGTCGCCCATCTTCCCTGGCTTCTTGACGGGGCCGGGGAGATTGGCCGCCCGGTCAACCCGCAATTTACGGACGCGCTGGAGGCGGTCTGCGCCGACATCGCCCTTGACCGCCTGACCGACACCGTTACCGGTAGCGAGAACGCCCGGAACAAATACAAGGAAAGCCTGGCCCTGCTGGAAAAAATCAACCGGGAGTACCAGGGCGGTCTTGAGGGGCCGGGATACCAGGAATCGGAAGTAGTTGTTTCCGGCGAGGGCGGAATTCCTGACGGCAGGTTCTTCAAAAAAGGGATGGTATTTTAAGTGCCGGGCACAGCCGTTGAAATAAAGTTACAGGAAATAGACAAGCTCGCCCAAAAGCTTAATTCATTC
>JAISBR010000088.1 GCA_031266095.1 Treponema sp.
GTACCGGAAGCGGCGGCCCAGGCCGCGGCGGAAAAGCTTGCCGCCGCCGGAATCCGGGGTATCGTCAACTTTGCCCCGGCGGCGCTGGCGCTGCCTCCCGCGGTGACGGTGCAGAACGTTTTCGTGATCGATCAACTCCGCGCACTGGCGGTAAAAATGCTATCTTAGTGGGCCAGCAATAAGTCGAATAAAAGGAGCGTAAGTAATGATACTTTCCTTCTACTTTTTTTACTTTTTCGACTTTGCGGTAAAAATTTAAGGTGCTTATGTGAAACGTTGTTTCATGTTTACAATACAACGCGGCCGCGGCTTCCGCGGACCGCATGAGCAAGACAGGAGCCAATCATGCGTGTTTACAATTTTTCTCCCGGACCTTCAATGCTGCCCCTGCCGGCGCTGGAAACGGCGGCGGCGGAAATGTGCGACGCCGGCGGAAGCGGCCAGTCCGTTATGGAGATGAGCCACCGCGCAAAGGATTTCAAGGCCATCTTCGAAAAAACGGAAGGCCTCCTCAGGGAGCTTATGGGCATAGGCGATGAGTACAGCGTGCTTTTTCTCCAGGGCGGAGCCTCGCTCCAATTCGCGATGCTGCCCCTGAACCTTGCCGCGGGCGAAATTGGGACAGGTACGGGGAGTGGAACTTCCGACGCTTGCGGCAAGACCGGCGGCGCTTTCGGCGGGAAACGCGTTGCGCTTGTCGACACGGGAATCTGGGCGAAGAAGGCCGCCGATGAGGCGGGAAAATACGCCGCGGTCGACATCATCGCCTCATCAAAAGACAAAAACTACACGTACATACCCAACGCGCCGGCGCCGAAAGGGGACGAGGCTTACTATCACATCACCTGGAACAACACGATTGTCGGTACCAAATGGCCGTCGATTCCCGACACGGGCGGCGTCCCGCTGGCGGCGGATATTTCAAGCGCGATCCTTTCCGAGCCGCTGGATGTTTCCCGCTTCGGCGTGCTCTACGCGGGCGCCCAGAAAAATCTTGGGCCGGCGGGAACCACGGTGGTGATTATCAAAAAAAGCCTTATCGGGGCGGCGCCGTCCTGGGTTCCGGCGATGCTCCGCTACGACATCCACGACAAGGAAGGCTCGATGTACAACACGCCGCCCTGTTACGGGATCTACATCATCGGCCTTGTGCTGCGGTGGCTTAAAGACCTGGGCGGCCCGGAAGCGATGGGAAAACTCAACCGCGAAAAGGCGGCGCTTGTTTACGATTACCTGGAGGCGAGTAAAATGTTTTATTCGCCGGTAGAGAAGAACAGCCGGAGTCTGATGAACATTCCGTTTGTTCCCCGTGAACAGGATCCGGAAAAACGCGCTGCGCTCGAGAAACGTTTTGTGTCCGATGCGGCGGAGGCGGGCCTCCTTAACCTGGCGGGCCACCGCCTTGTCGGCGGCATGAGGGCCAGTATCTACAACGCCATGCCCGTCGAAGGGGTGAAGGCGCTTGTCGCCTTTATGGAAAAATTTGAGAGGTCATAAGATGTTTCGCATACAGACGCTGAATAAAATATCGGCCCAGGGGCTTGAGCTTTTCCCCCGGGAAAAATACGAGGTGGCAAGCGAGCTTCCCAACCCCGACGCAATCCTTGTACGGAGCGCCGACCTGCATTCGGTTACGATTCCCGGCTCGGTGCTGGCGATTGCCAGGGCCGGGGCGGGCGTCAACAACATCCCGATACCGGCCTGTAGTGAACGGGGTGTTGTCGTGTTCAACACTCCCGGCGGCAACGCCAACGCGGTCAAGGAGCTTGCCGTCGCCGCCCTGCTGCTTTCTTCCCGGAACATTCTGGGCGGATGGTCCTGGAGCGGCAGTATCGCCGACCGGGCCGACGAGGTTCCCGACCTTGTTGAAAAAGGCAAAAGCAAATTTGAAGGCCCGGAACTCAAAGGCAAGATCCTGGGGGTTGTGGGCCTTGGAGCGATTGGGGTGATGGTCGCTAACGACGCCGTCGCCCTCGGTATGAGCGTTACCGGCTACGATCCCTTCATTTCCGTAGAAGCCGCCTGGAACCTGTCCCGGGCCGTGGAACGGGCCGATACCCTTGAGGGGCTGCTTGCCCGCTCCGACTACGTTACGCTGCACCTCCCCCTGAGCGACACCACGCGGGGCCTTCTTGACGCGGAAAAATTCCGCATTATGAAAAAAAACGCCCGGATTATCAACCTGGCCCGGGGGGGCCTGGTAAACGAAGGGGACATCATCGAAGCCCTGAACGGCGAAAAACTTGCCGCCTATGTAACGGACTTCCCGACGGCGGAACTGCTTGCCTGCAAGCGCGCCCTGTGCATTCCCCATTTGGGCGCCTCCACCCCCGAAGCCGAAGACAACTGCGCGTTTATGGCGGTGCGCCAGCTTATGGATTACCTTGAAAACGGGACGATAAAAAATTCGGTCAACTATCCCCGCTGCAGGCTTGAGTTCCGCTCGCCTTACCGGCTCCTCGCGGCGAACCGGAACATCCCCAATATGGTCGGCCAGATCACTACGGTGCTTGCCGCCGGAGACATCAACATCACCGATCTTATCAACCACCACCACGGGGAATACGCCTACAACATCATCGACACGGAACAGCCGATTCCTGTAGATATTGTGGAAAAGATCAAGGCGATAGACGGCATTACACGGGTAAGGACGCTGGAGCGTTCGTGACGGGAATCGCCGGAGGCCTTTTGTCTGCGACTTATTTATGAAACCAGTTTTCAGATTTGGTCTATTATTACTGAACGTGGTGTTTCGAGGTTCAATCACGCGGCTTTTGTACCCGCTGTCTTCGGACCTCTGGTCCGCCGCTTCACAAACTTTGTCGCCAATGCCCATGCATCGGACCTCTGGTCCACACTCGCCTCCAGTGATTTGCTCTATCCTCCTGGATGAGACGCACGGTTCCCCGTGGTTCTCATTAGGTCATCTCGAATGGTTTCTCCTGTCTTCCTCCTTCCACGAGCTTCGTGTCGCAACCTGGCGCCCCTGCGTTGTTATTTTTCTCTCAAAGAGCATACTAAAGCATCCGTCAATTAAACCCTACCTTGCGCCGTGAAGGGGCAGGCGGGGTTTAATTGACGGATACCCTATGAGCGCAACGCCTCCAATAGCCTTTGGCCTAATTCTCCTGGTATGCTATAGTGTAAGTGCCCGTACTGCTGCCGGTTACTTTAATATACACGGTTCCGGTATAGCCGCTAAAGGTTCTTGATGAACTATACCCAGTGTCTATATCGTTGATGTCGTTAAGCGGCGTGCTTCCGTCTGCTTTATAAACGCTTACACGAATGTCGGCAGTATAGTTTCCACTACCACCATACTCGTCCCACTTCAGGATATACGTTTTGGCGCTGGTTGCCTGGAAGTAATACCAGTCAATATCGTCGGTTGATGGAGAAATTGCTCCAGTTCTCCATGCGTTAGCCGGAAAAGAAACTGCCGTTTCCTTATAATCGTTGCCATCGCCCGCTTCGTACATGACTGAATAGGTGCCGGTAGAAGAAGAAGAATTTCCCGTCACTTTAATGTAAACGGTTCCGGTATAGCCGCTGATCATTCTCGGTGAACTATACCCACTGTCTATATTGTTGATGCCGTTCAGCGGCGTGCTTCCGTCTGCTCTATAAGCGCTTACACGAATGTCGACAGTATAGTTTTCACTACCAAAATAGCTGTCGTCCCACCTCAGGAAGTACGTTTGGGTACTGGTTGCCGTGAGTTTATACCAGTCAACCTCGCCTGCAGTGGTGATCCTCGCGTTGTATGTCCATGCGCCGGAGGTCAGCGCAGCAATTAAACATTACAAAAAAACATGCCAAAATAAGGCATGGGACGGGGAATATTTGAGAAGTTAAGAACCAGCCTTGAGAAGGCGGGGAAGGAACTGCCGGATAAGCGGCGGGACGGGCACGACCTGAAGTACCGTCTGTTAGACGCGGTCAAGTGCGCGTTTGCCGTTTTTTTCTTTCAGCATCCCTCCCTGTTGAACTTTCAGCAGGAGATGCAGAGGAAACTGAAGCGGAATAACCTTGAAACGCTCCTTGAGGTCAAAGAAATACCCTGCACCATGCAGATTACCCGGTTGCTTGATGGGCTTGAACCGGAGCGGTTCAGTGGGGCATTCACGGATAACCTGAAAGTGGCTGAGGAGCACCATGCTCTTGAGGGATACCGGGTATTGGACGGCGGAGTGTTGATAGCCCTGGATGGGGTATGGCATTTTTCATCGAAAAACATCCATTGCGAGCACTGTCTGCACAAGAGCAAGGACGGGATAACGACCTATTACCACCGTATTGTGGCGGCAACGATAGTAAAACCGGGGGATTCGGTGGTACTGCCGGTGATGGCTGAGATGATACGGAACGAGGACGGGAGTGAGAAACAGGATTGTGAACGGAATGCGGCCAAACGATGGCTTGGGAAGTATGGGCAGGAGTATCAATGGCTGTCACCAACCCTGTTAGGGGATGATGTATACTCCGATTACCCGACCTGTAAGGCCATAGTGGAACGGGGGATGAGTTTTATCTTTACCTGCAAGGAGGCAAGCCATCCGTGGCTGACCGAAACGGTGGGAAACTCGTATTTGCACGAGAGCAGGCGGCGGGTATGGAACGGGAGGCATCACCTGGAATACCGGTACCGGTGGATAAACGGGGTGGAGATACGGGACCACCAGGAGACGTTGCTGGTAAATTATCTTGATTTTCAAATATGGAATGAGGAGAAAGGGAAGGCTACGTATCATAATAGTTGGATAACGAATAAAACCATAACGAAAGACAAGGTGGGGTTGCTGACGGAGTGCGGAAGGGCACGGTGGAAGATAGAGAACGAGCATAATAATGTGCTTAAGAACCACGGGTACAACCTGGAACACAACTTTGGGCATGGGGCGGAACACGCCGGTGAGATATACTGCCTGTTAGACCTGTTGAGCTTTCAGTTTCACGGGATACTGCAGCTTATCGATGAGGGATACCGGAAAGCCCGAGGGTCCTTTGGGAGGAGGGAGGAGTTTTTCAACGGGCTGAGGTTTTCGCTCCGGCGATTTCTGCATAAAAGCTGGGAGGATTTCATGCTTTTTGTTATCGGTGATGAAGAT
>JAISBR010000119.1 GCA_031266095.1 Treponema sp.
AAAAATCTAAACGTTTAACCTGGAAAATCCGGCCTGTTCATTCCCCGGTCAAACACATGGTATATGCCTTATCCCTGGGATGAAAAACCCCTTTGAGGGCAGGACTCTTTTCACCGACCGGCAATTCGATCGTGAGATTGGTGATCATGCCGTCGCTGTGAAGGACGGCGGAACCGTCAAGCAGCTCCAGTAACACGCGATATACGGCGTTGAAATTCCGCAGCGCCGGCAGGAATACTTCTTCCCCGACTACTTTGTTCGCCGAAAGATACCGAACCACACCGGTAAACTCGGCCAAAAGTTCGTTTAAACTAACAATAGGCTTAAAGGCGAGCGAGGTATGGAGGGTCCGCATTACCGCCATAAGCAGGGGGTTGTGCAGATGCCTTTCCTGGTTCAGGTAATAGAAAGCGCCTATGCGCTTATACGCCGAGCCGATAACGGAGGCGGTTTTTTCCCTGTCCATCCTGAAAGACCCGGCATAAAAGGCGTCGTCAAAATCATCGAGGCCTTCGCTGAAAAGGCTAAACTCCCCCGCGCCGATTTTCTTGTAGATAGAAAAATCGGTCTGTTCGAATACAAAGTCGTCCAGCGGGACGCCGGGTTTTGTCTTTTCAAAATCAAGCTTTCCCAGCTCGTCCTGGACAGCGCGGATTCTCAGATAACGCCTGTCGAGCCGCTCCCCAAGCATACCGGCCCGGGCCGCCGGCAGCGCATCCGGCCTTGCAGCCGACAGGGCGGCGATACCGGGAAGCAGGGCAGGGCGCGGGCCTCCGGCGGGCAGGGTAGCCAGGGCGCGGAGAAAGGCCGCAGCGTCAAAGTTCATAGAGTTCATGAAGAAAGAGGGTGGCCGCCTGGGCCACATTGAGGCTTTCTATATTCCCGATTCCGGGGATGCGCACGATGGCCGTACACCGCTCCTGCACTTCAGGGGGAAGCCCCGATTCCTCGTTTCCTACGATAACGGCCACCCCCGGCTTTTCAATGCGGGGTTTTTCAACGCCCGGGACCGGTTCTTGGGGGCGCAAAAACGGGGCCTTTTCGCTGATTATGGCCCGCAGATCGCGGATGCGCAGCCGGGCGCGGGTATCGGCGCCGATGGTGATCACCTGTCTCGACAGGGCCTTGAGGAAGTTGACGGTACTCTTGACCCGGCGGAAATCGACATGCTCCATACCCCCCTCGGCAACGCGGTAGGCGCTGGTGGTAAGACGGGCCTCGGTATCCGCATTGCTGATCACGACAAAGTGCGCGTCGAAAAAGGCGGCGGATCTTACCATAGCGCCCAGGTTGTGGTCGTTCCCCACCGAATGCAGTACAAGCCCGGTCTTGCCCTGGGCCCAAACGTCGATATCTTCCGGAACCGCCCAGGCCACAGACGGCTCCTCGATCATAATCACAACTCCCTGATGGTGGCCGCTCTTGCATATACGTTCCAGTTCCGCGTCCTCGCATATCTTGTAGGGCCGTTTCCGCTCCGCCAGATTTTTGCACAGCCTGGTAAACTGCCTTAACCGGTCCTCTCTCATGAAAAGCCGGTTGACCTTTTCGGGATGATATTCCGCCAAAGCCGCCGCGGCGTTGTACCCGCAGACAGCCAGTTCTTCTGTCAATTTATTAAGCATTGCCGCAAGTATAGCCGGTAATCGCCGTTCTGTCATTGCTCCGGACCAGGCCCGGTAATGAAGAATTTTTACCACGAAGTCGAAAAAGTCGAACAAGTTTTTACTTCAGAGTCCTTTTTTTGACCTCCTTCTTTGACTGTGAACCTTTAGTTCGATTTGATCTTACGGTTCTTTTTCCCCATGACTGGGCACGATTTTTTAGGGCCGGCATAAATGCCGGGAGAAAAACGCCCCCATACTGCGAATTGCTGAATTTGCCCGCAGACGGCTTGACTTTTACCTGTTCTTCGTGCTATGTTCGTTTAGAAATAAGCCCAGATGGTGGAATTGGTAGACACGCTGGTTTCAGGTACCAGTGCCTTCAAAAGCATGGAAGTTCGAGTCTTCTTCTGGGCAGATAAGCTAAGTCTTTATGGTATAAGGAATTAGCGATTTACAGCCTACCCGAAAACGGGCGGCATAACCCTCAAAAAAACATAAGTGACACTGGAAAGTGACATTCTGTGTTTTAAGGAGTAGCTATGCGCCCGAAAAAAGCCCACAAACCGTTTACCCTGTACCGAAAAGAAACCCAAACCGGCCCGGTGTGGTATGTCCGGTTCTGGAATGAAACCGCCAGGCGTTATGCCGTCACGCGGTCAACCGGTGTCCCGGTTGAGGGGAAACGGCAACACCGGTATGAGGCGGAAGAAACAGCCCGGAAAATGCTACCCCGGATTCAGTTTGCGCCACCGCCTGCGGCAAAGACATTCATCCAATACCTGGAAGAATTCTGGGAACCTGATTCCCCTTATATCAGGGAAGCCGCATTAGTCAAAAAAAGGCCCTTATCCGCTTATTACATACACATGAATCATGAGGATGTCAGGCGGCATATAGCGTCATTCCCGCCATTCCAGGGGATCACACTTCAAAGACTTACCCCGGCCCTGATTCGGGACTGGCTTACCTGGATGGCAGGAAAGGGGCTGTCAGGACACCGCATAAACCATGTACTGCTGGGGATGCGTGTCGCAGTGCGATATGCCGTTGCCTGGGAGGAACTGAACCGGGACCCGTTCCGCGCTATCGGAGAGGCTGCGGAAACGCCCAGGGAGAAAGGTATTCTCACCCCTGACGAAATCGCCCGGCTGATTGCAGCCCCTATGTCCGATCCCCGCTACCGCCTGGCTGTCCTCTTGGGAGCGCTTTGCGGCATGCGGATGGGCGAAGTCCGGGGTTTGCAATGGGGGGATATTGAAGACAGCCTGATCCGCATTCGCCATAATTGGATAGACGGGGAAGGAATGAAGGCCCCGAAATGTAAGGGCGGTACTGTCCGTAAAAATCCCCGGACCGTTCCCCTTCCTTCATCCATAGCGG